>JBLHPE010000033.1:0-22791 GCA_047624005.1 Ascidiaceihabitans sp. | reverse complement strand
ATACATCAACGGCTTCTACAATCCGCGACGACGCCATTCAGCACTGGGTTGGAAAAGTCCCGTCGCTTTCGAACGAAAGGTGGCTTAAACGAGCACTTGGAGCGGCACGAAAGCGGGACAGGTCCAGTTTTGCGTTTGAAAGGGGGGAGGCTGGTTGTTTGCCATTTCATTTACCTATAGTTCTTAGCTATAGGTATAAATATTTGAGAGAAAGATTATGAAAAAAATCATTATTTCAACATTCTTTGTTCTGTTACCGTCAATTTTAACTGCTTGCCCATATGCGGGAAATAGTTACCAAACTAAAGATTATGGGGTCACCTTTAACTTCGTTTTCCCAGTAGAGTGTACCGAGGTCACGCTATGGGTCGATAATGAGGAAAAGCAGACATATGATTTGCAGAAGAAGGGAAAAAACTGGGCAGTCCTTGAGCAAGGCGCAAGGGTGACGTTTAAAGCAAACGGCAAATCTGCGAGTATGGCGTCGTGGGGTCAAAAATTTCAAATACGAATGAAACCAACAAAGTAAGTGACTTTATCGCTGTCGCCCCAAGCTGCTCGTTTAAGCCAGCTTACGTTCGAAGGCGACGGGGCTTCCCAGGTTTTCGGTGAAAGACGTAAACTGATGTATTTGCACGGAACTCCAGTCGCTTGTCTTCGTAGTAAAGCGAAATGGGAGGCAACATTTGATGATGGTCAATTAGGTGGCTACGCCAACAAAAATCAGAATAAGAAAATAGTGTAGGAAACGACCTATCCCGCCGCTGCCTTAAATTTCTCCATCAAATACGGCCCAGACAACACAGGTTCATACGCATCCGACCCATCCAATGGCGAAATCTCGGCTTCCCAATTAGGTTGATGGAAATACGCCACGGACAAGCGAGCTGGTTGATCAGCCTTGGCCACCACGCGGTGTAGCGTCGAAACCCAAGCGTCTGCTGTCCAGCGCGCCATCAAGTCACCGATATTAATCACAAACGCGCCCTTTGGGGCAGGAACATCTATCCAGTCCCCTTGTGGCGTTTGAATTTGCAAACCCTGGCTGTTTGGTTGGGGCAACAAAATAGTCAACGATCCGTAATCTGTGTGGGCACCCGCACGCTGTTGGCGATCCAAAGGAACACCCTTCGTCGCGGGATAATGCAAAAGACGCAGTGCAGATATTGGGGCGTCAATGTAGGGTGCAAAATGATCTACTGGCAACTCCAATGCGCGGGCGAACAGACGCATGACCCGCTCGGCCAAAGCCTCCATCTCGATATAGTATGCCTCCCAAGCGGCGCGGAACCCGTCCAGTTCAGGCCAAAGTGTAGGTTGATAGCAAAACTCCATAGCATCCGCACTGGCGCCTTTCGGAACGCTTAACGGCCCGCCATTTATCCTTTCTTTCAAATCTGGTGGTGTATCTTCACCCTTCGATTTGGCCAGCGCCTCTGCATTTGGACCTAAATACCCATAAGGATAACCGGCATACGGGGCCTTTACCCGTTGTTTTACTTCAGAACTTTGCGCAAAGAACTGATTGGCCGCCCTCCAAAGGTTTTCGATCACATCTGCCCTAACACCGTGACCTTCAAGGATTAAGAAACCTGTCTCACGACAAATGCCATCAACCAGCTTGGCCAAGGTAGGATCATTTTCGGCAGCGGCCAAATTTATGTGTTGAAAATCCATTGTGTCGTTCCTTTGATTGATCTACCGCCCAGCCAATTCATCCGCGGATCGTTTCACCACTTCTGCGATCTGGGTAAACTGTTTGGTAAGTGGGCTGGTTTTACGCCACACCATACCAATGGTGCGTGATGGTTTTGGCGAGGTAAAGTGCGAGATCGCGACATCCGCCGATTTTGTTTCAATTCCGACTGCCATCTCGGGGATCAGTGTCACACCAATGCCGGTGCCAACCATCTGAACAAGCGTGGACAATGAACTGCCATCCATTCCTTCACGTGGCAAAGGGGTCCGCATCCCGCAAAACGACAGGGCCTGATCGCGAAAACAGTGGCCTTCCTCTAGTAACAGTAGGCGCATGTTATTGAGGGAGGCAGCGCTAGGCACAGGCTTGTCCCCATCCGCTTTTGGCCGCACCAGCACGAAGTTCTCATCAAACAATGGGGCCTCGTGCAACGATGGTTCCGAAATGGGCAGGGCGACGATGGCGGTGTCTAATCGACCCTCAACCAGTTCAGTGATCAGCTTGTCTGTCATCGTTTCGCGAATATGTAGGTCAAGGTCGCTATGTGATAACGTCAAATTTCCAATGATACGCGGTAAAAGGTAAGGTGCGATTGTTGGGATAATGCCAAGACGCAATTTCCCCATCAGACCCTCATGTGAGGCTCGCCCCAAATCCCCTAAATCATCAACGGCCCGTAAGATTTCGCGGGCACGTCCCGCAAATTCAGTGCCAAATGATGTCAGTTTGATCTGGCGCGGGCTGCGCTCAAACAAGGCGGCCCCCAACGTCTGTTCTAGCTCTTTGATCTGAACAGAGATAGCGGGTTGCGAGATAGAACAAGCATCTGCAGCCCGCCCGAAATGACCAAAATTGGCCACGGATTCGAAATATTTAAGCTGTTTCAAAGTCAAATTCGCCATAACCTTAGATTATCGCACTGATAGGAAAATACAAATTAAATGTATCGAACGAATCTGATAAGAATATCACAAAGCAGCCAAAATATATGGAGAGCCACTATGGACGGAAACGATATCGGCAAGTGCCCAGTGATGCACGGCGCAAGTATTCATACGACAAATGAAGTGCGCAGTAATCGCGATTGGTGGCCAAACCAGTTGAACCTGAAGATCCTGAACCAGAACAACGCGCAGACTGATCCATTTGGCAACGCATTCACATACGCTGAAAAATTCGAGACGTTGGATGTTGCAGCGCTTAAGGCCGATATGGCCGCGTTGATGACAGACAGCCAAGAGTGGTGGCCTGCGGATTACGGCCACTATGGGCCGTTCTTTGTGCGCATGTCTTGGCACTCTGCAGGGACTTACCGTACGGCAGATGGCCGTGGTGGCGGCGGTACAGGCCAACAGCGTTTTGCGCCGCTCAACAGCTGGCCTGATAACGTGAACTTGGACAAAGCGCGTCGTCTTATGTGGCCGTTGAAAAAGAAATACGGCAACGCGATTTCATGGGCTGACTTGTTTGTTTTGGCTGGCAACGTCGGCATGGAAACCATGGGCTTCAAATCATTCGGCTTTGGCTTTGGCCGTGCGGACTCCTGGGAACCTGAAGAAGACATCTATTGGGGTGTCGAAGATGTTTGGCTTGATGACAAACGCTATACGGGCGACCGCGATCTAGAAAACCCATTGGCGGCTGTGCAAATGGGCCTGATCTACGTGAACCCAGAGGGACCAAACGGCAATCCAGATCCCGTGCTTTCTGGCGTCGATATCCGCGAGACATTCGCGCGTATGGGCATGGACGATGCGGAAACTGTTGCACTGGTTGCGGGTGGTCACACCTTCGGTAAGGCACACGGAGCAGGAGATGCGGGCCTAGTTGGTGCAGAACCAGAAGCAGCACCTATCGAACAAATGGGTATTGGCTGGCAGAGCACGCATGGCACTGGCAAAGGTGTCGATGCGATCAGCAGTGGGATTGAAGGCGCATGGACGCCAACACCAACCACATGGGACAACTCGTACTTTGACACGTTGTTCGGTTGGGAATGGGAGCTGACAAAAAGTCTCGCAGGTGCACAACAATGGGCAGCCATCGGCGCTGAAGGCACAGTACCAGACGCGCACGACCCGACGGTTAGCCACGCACCTATGATGACGACAGCCGACATGGCGTTGCGCATGGATGCGATCTACGAGCCGATTTCACGTGATTTCCATGCCAACCCGGATAAGTTCCATGACGCATACGCCCGCGCATGGTTCAAACTGCTACACCGCGATATGGGACCAAAGGTGCGTTACCTTGGCCCAGACGTTCCAGCCGAGGAACTGCTGTGGCAAGATCCGCTGCCGGCATCAGGTGCAACCCTAAGCGCCGCAGATGTTGCGACGTTAAAAGCCGCAGTCTTATCTTCTGATCTTGGCATTGCTGAACTGGTTGAAACGGCATGGGCCTCTGCCTCATCCTACCGTGGGTCTGATCACCGTGGCGGCGCGAACGGCGCACGTATCGCACTAGCTCCACAAAAAGACTGGTCGGTTAACAAGCCTGCACAGTTGGCTAAGGTGCTTGGTGCCCTTGAAGCCATCAAAGCAGCATCTGGCACATCCGTGTCTTTGGCTGACTTGATCGTTATCGCGGGTTCAGCCGCTGTTGAACAAGCGGCCAAAAACGGCGGTCACGCTGTCGAGGTTGCAGTGACCACAGGGCGCGTTGATGCGACCCAAGCGCAAACAGATGTGGAAGGCATGGCAGTCCTTGAACCTATCGCTGATGGCTTCCGTAACTACCTGAAGAAAGACTTCACAGTTTCTGCCGAAGAACTGTTGGTCGACAAAGCCCAGCTTTTGACGCTTACAGCGCCAGAAATGACCGCTTTGGTTGGTGGCTTGCGCACAATCGACGGCGCATTCACCGATAAGACAGACACGCTTAGCACCGACTTCTTCAAGACGGTTGTTGATATGGGTGTGACGTGGGCGCCAGTGGCTGACAGCGTGAATGCGTTTGAAGGCACATCCGGTAGCGGTGCTAAATTGAACGGCACGCGGGTCGATCTGGTGTTTGGTGCCAACTCGCAACTGCGGGCACTGTCCGAAGCGTATGCCCAAGACGATGCAGACGCGGCCTTTGCACAGGCCTTTGCAGCAGCTTGGACTAAAGTGATGAATCTCGATCGGTTCGATCTAGCATAAACAACCAAGGGCGGGGTTAGTCCCGCCCAACTGCACAACAAAAAACGGCGCGTTGATCTTACTCAGCGCGCCGTTTTTATCTGAAATATGGAAGACGGTTTAACCCGCCAAAGCCAAACGAACCAAGTAGACAGCATAAAGCAGATAGGTGCCAAGCAACACAGGCCCCACAACGCGGCGAATGGCGGCAAATTTGAACGATGCCAGCCAGATCAGTGTCATAACCAGCAAGAACCCAACGTCGACCGCGATGCCACGTGAATAATCGAAGGCCCCTACAAGACCGGATACACCTAAGATGCCGAAAATATTGAAGATCTGGCTACCAACAATATTGCCAATGACAATGTTGGAGCGCTTCATACGGGCCGCTTCAATACATGAAATGACCTCTGGCAGACTGCCGCCAGCTGCGATGATCGTCGCCCCAATCACAACATCAGGAATACCCAATGCGGTCGCCACGCCAACAGCGTTGGTGACGGTAACATCGGCGAAAAAGCTCATACCAACGGCACCAACAATCAAGCAAGGTACGATGACCATCATAGATTTGCTGACGCCTGACATGTCCTCATCGCCGTCGTCCTCATGGTCCGAATTGCGCAGAGACCAAATGGTAAAACAAACAAAGCCCGTGAATAGGATCATAGCAATTGTACGGGTAAACATTGCAACTTCGGGCGAGGGGCCGGATGTGAGGGTCACAATCAGTAGAAACACAGTACCAACCAAACCAATTACAGCGGCCTTTACATAAGCTTTACTTGGACAATTATAACTAACCAGTAGTCCTGCTATTCCAATGCCCAAGCCCAAGTTTACAATGTTGCTTCCAACGATGTTCGAAGCGATGACGTCACCGGCAGACTGTAAACTCGCCGCAACGTTGATCGCCAATTCTGGGGCACTGGTGCCAATGGCAACAATAATACTGCCAACAATAAATTCTGGAATACCAAAGCGGTGGGCCGCTCCAACTGCACCATTTAGAAATACTTTCGCACAAACAACGACCCCGACAAGTCCACCGAATAGCATCACGAGTTGAAGGGTTGCAGTGCTCAATGTCATACCTGTCTTTTGCGCGTTGTAGAAATTCATCGGGAACAACGGTGGGGTTGTGTTCCACCCGTCGTTAATTGGGTGCGAACACTGTGAAGTCAAGTTACCAGATGTCCAAATCCGATCTCTTATGTGGTAGTTGTTGTTCCGAGATCACCAAAACAACCACTGCATGAAGAACTATGGAAGTTTCTTTTAGTTTCGGGACGTCACTTGGTGTAAATTTGTCTTCAGGTGGAATTTACCTACACGCTAGGGAATTAAATTTTACTGTTGGTGTATTTGCGCAAATTGAAGGATGATCTATACCACGATCTGAAACCTGCAAATGAGCATCCAATTTGTCCCACCCTACCGACATTCAAAATACAGGCATTGTTGAAACCCCTCTGGGCGATGCCCGGATGACGTTCGAACTGTTTGTCGAACGTGGGTTTGATGAATTCGAACTTAGCGGGATTGTCCGCACCCTGTCTTTGGCCAACGACATCCATCCCAAATCACCTTTTGAATGGCGTTTCACCTCAAACAATCCGGGCATGATCACATCATCAAATGGCATGTTGGTAAGGGCAGAACCCGCGATCCAAGACTATGGCTTTTCTGACATCATGATTGTTGTGGGCGGTGTTCGGGTCAAGGCGACCAGCTGGCTGGCCCGTTTACGTGCCATGCAACGCCAAGGCTTGAATGTTGTGCTGCTGTCTGATGCGGCAACGGCCTATATTAAATCCTCTCAACGGCTTGAGGGGCGGATTACCACGCATTGGCGTGATATCGAAATGTTGAATGAAACTGGATATTATCCAAATCTGTCGTCTCGGTTGTCCGAAAATGCCAGTGGTATCATTACGGCGGCGGGCGTTGGCGCTACAACCGACCTGATTATTGGCCTGCTTGCCCCCTATATGACGGCACCTGCGGTCGCTGAATTGGGCCACCGTCTGCTGCTTAATACCCTGCGCAAGAATACGGCCGAACAACCCAAGAAGATTTCCGACAGTCCCAGTCTGTTTGATAACCGGATGCGTAATGTCATTAGCATTATGGAAGATAGCATTTCCGAACCGTTGGCGATGACTGAAATCACGAAACAAGCAGGCGTTTCGACCCGCCAACTTGAACGGGTGTTCCGTGAGGTCTTTGATGAATCTCCAGCGCGCTTTTACAAGGTCCTTCGGATCAAACATGCACGTTCGCTGGTTGAGGAAACATTGCTGCCTCTGGTCGAGGTGGCATTGGCCTCTGGCTTTGGGTCTACCAGCACAATGTCAGCGGCTTTACGCAGTGAATATGGCCTAACTGCACATCAAATGCGCCAACGCAAAAAAGTGCGTTTGCTTGAGTATTGATGGCAGTCAATTACGCTAGTCTTTACCCAATCTTAACGTCTTTTAACGCATCGCCGTCCCTTAATGTTTCGTTAACGTAGTTCCAGCGGACCGATCCTACAAATTGTACAAATCAAACCTGATATTTGTACATTCTCTGAGAAAGATGATTATTTCGCATGGTTTTGCCGGACTCTGATTGTACAAATAAGGCGTCAAATTGTACCTTTACAGGGCAGATTTCAGACCGTGCGGCGGGTTAAGGTCACGGCACACGTTTTTTGACCTAATCCAAAAATAAAGATATGCTGAAATTATAAGTAGTAAATTTCAGGAAAACCATGGCCATTAAGATAGAAATGTTGCGATGTTTTCATGCCGTCGTCGACAATGGAAACCTTATGCAAGCCGCTTTGGCGTTGGGGCGCACCCCGTCCGCCGTTTCCATGATGCTTAAGCAATTAGAGGATCATGTCGGCGCGCCACTGTTCGTGGCAGGGCGCAAGTCTCGCCTTACTGCGCTGGGTGCAATGATCCATGCTGAAGTGCGTAGGGAATTGATTCACTTCGACAAATCCGTCTCAATGATCGAAGCATTGGCCCAATCACAAGCCGGTTTGGTGCGCCTTGCTGTGACGCCATCTGCCGCCAACACAGTGCTTCCGCCGCTGATCCAACGCTTTGCCACAACCCACCCAGCAGTTCGGATTGATCTGCGCGACATGTCATCTGCCGATGTCCTTCAATCGCTACAACAAGATCAAGCTGATATCGGCATCGCTACATTTCCAAAGTTAAAAAATTTCCAACAATATGAATTGTTTAGGGATAATTTTGGCATCGTATGCCGACGCGATCACCCACTTGCAAAGGACTGGGATAACCTCACTTGGGCAGACGTTGTACCGCATAGATTCATCGCAAACGGGCTTTGTTCGATGATTACAGACGACCAATTTCTCCCTATATTACAGGCCTCTTTAATGATGGTGCCAACGACTATATCCTTGCTGGCCTTGGTAAATGAAGGCGTAGGGATTACCCTTTTGCCAGAACGGGCACTCCCCGCCACCTACCGTGATTTGGTGTTCTTAAAGCTGAATGATATCAAAGCATTACGCCGACTAGATGTCGCTTCGGCTCCGGTCGATCAGCTTACGCCCGCTGTGAAGTCTTTCTTGAATTTACTTCAGTAAATCTGAAGTTTACTTCAAGTCATTCTGATTGATTGAAGTTCTGATCCGGCGCAAAGTAAACAGGAAATTTAAACACAGGACCAAACCCATGACGCAATCATATCAAAACTACATCGCAGGTGAATGGGTTTCAGGCGGATCTGAAGTCGAAAACCGCAATCCATCTGATGTATCTGATATCATTGGTCTTTATGCTCAGGCCAGCACTGATCAATTGGACCAGGCATTAGATCAAGCCCGTGTTGCACAGGTCGAATGGGCCGCGACCGGAATCGAAAAGAAGTACAACGTTTTGATGGCCATCGGCACAGAAATGATGGCCCGCGCCGAAGAGCTTGGCACTTTGTTATCCCGTGAAGAAGGCAAACCAATCGCTGAAGGCAAAGGCGAAGTGTACCGCGCGGGCCAGTTTTTCACTTACTATGCCGCCGAAACTTTGCGTCAAATGGGAGATACCGCAGACAGTGTCCGTGACGGTATTGAAATTGACGTGCGCCGCGAAGCATTGGGTGTAGTTGGTATCATTTCGCCGTGGAATTTCCCGACCGCAACCGCCTCTTGGAAGATCGCGCCAGCGCTTTGTTATGGCAATGCTGTCGTTTGGAAACCAGCAAACGCTACGCCAGCTTCTGCTGTTGCTCTGACCGAAATTATTGCAAAGCAAGACATCCCTAAAGGTTTGTTTTCATTGGTAATGGGAGCTGGATCAACGATTGGTCAACGCTTGGTCGAAAGTCCGAAGATAGATGGTATTTCGTTCACAGGCTCTGTTCCTGTAGGCAAAGGTATTGCACGTGCAGCGATCGAAAACTTGACCAAAGTACAAATGGAAATGGGCTCAAAAAACGCTTTGGCTGTGATGGACGATGCGGACATTGATCTGGCAGTGGCTATGTCTGCAGGCGGTGCATTTGGCGGCACTGGGCAGAAATGCACTGCGTCCTCTCGTTTGATTGTCCATGCAAATGTCCATGATGAATTTGTCGAAAAACTTTTGAAAGCGACCCAAGCGATGAAGGTCGGTCATGGTCAAGAAGCCGGCACACAGATCGGTCCTGTGGTGAGCCAACAACAACTTGATGAAAACCTATCTTACGTTGATTTGGGTATTTCTGAGGGTGCTGAATTGGCCTGTGGCGGTCAACGCCTAGAAATGCCAACGACAGGTTTCTACATGTCACCGGGTGTTTTTATCAACACAACCAATGACATGCGGATCAACCGTGAAGAAATGTTTGCACCACTTGCCGCCGTTATTAAAGTGGGCAGCTATGACGAGGCACTTTCCACATTAAACGATACTAACTTTGGCCTGACCGCTGGAATCATGACCAACAGTTTGGCCCGCGCCACGCATTTCCGCCGTAACGCCAAAGCGGGTTGCGTCATGGTGAACCTTGCCACAGCAGGCACTGATTACCACGTACCATTCGGTGGACGCGGTGACAGTTCATACGGTCCACGTGAACAAGGGTCCTATGCGGCGGAGTTCTATACCGTTGTCAAAACTGCCTATATCTCGTCAGGGATGCCCAGCTAATGTCAGCAAAACCGGTTCTTATTGATAATCTGCAGTACGCCAATTTCTCGCCCAAAGTGTTTGAACAAATGCGGGCAGGGGGCGTGGACGCGGTGCATGTGACGATTGCCTATCACGAGAGCTTTCGTGAGATGATTTTGAATCTCGAGCAGTGGAACCGTTGGTTTGAGGTGCATGGTGATCTGATCTTTAAAGGAACCACCGCGGCGGATGTTTTGCTGGCACAAGAAACCAAGCGCACTGCAATCTTCTTTGGTTTTCAGAACCCTAGTCCGATTGAAGACGATATAGGGCTGGTCGAAATCTGTCATCAACTTGGCATTCGGTTTATGCAGCTTACTTATAACAACCAATCGCTACTGGCGACTGGCTGCTACGAAGACGACGACACAGGCCTGACCCGTATGGGCAAACAAGTTGTGGCTGAAATGAACCGTGTTGGCATTGTGATCGACATGTCCCATTCGGCGGAGAGTTCGACGTTGGAAGCGATTGAACACTCGACCCGCCCGATTGCGATTACGCATGCGAACCCACATTGGTGGCATCCGGCTTTGCGCAATAAATCTGACGCTGTGATACGGGCGCTAACAGATGCGGGCGGCATGTTGGGGTTTTCCATGTATCCGCATCATTTGGCGGCTGGAACAGATTGCACACTGGACAGTTTTTGTCAGATGATTGCCGGGGCCGCGTCGCGCTACGGCGCTGAAAACTTGGGAATTGGAACAGATCTTTGCCAAGATCAACCAGACAGCATCGTTGAATGGATGCGTGTCGGACGTTGGTCCAAAGTAATCGATTACGGCGAAGGGTCGGCCAACAATTCAGGCTTCCCGCCGATGCCATCATGGTTCAATGACAATCGTGACTTTGGCAATATTTCGGATGGTTTACGGGCTGTTGGAATGAACCAATCAGAGGTGAATGGCATCATGGGCAACAACTGGTTGCGGTTTTATGGTTCCAGCTTTGGCCCTGCAGGATGAAGGATATCGTCGTCCCTGATCAAGTGCCACTCCGCCCTCCTTCACAGGTGATGCGATTGTCACGGATGGGGTCAATGTTTCCGACACGATTGTCATTTTTACGGAGCCTTATCAGGCGTTTGGCGTCTGATCAGGTGGTTGTGACACGCCCCGTCTGGGAAATGTGCGCTGATGGATTTGGCCGCGCGGTCTACAGCTTAGACCTTGGTGGCCACACCTACAGCTTGGTTGCGATATCAAACGATCTTCCACCAGAAATGCGCACGGATCGCGTGATTGCTGAGGCGTGGGACAGCGCCTATGTTTTGTATGACGGTGTGCCGGACTTGGCCGAATTGGACCGCATCACGGCCAACGCGCCGCGCCAAGAGGCAGGGCGGTACACCGAACGTGATCTGGTTTTAAGCCGCGCGAATAAGTCTGTACGCCTATTTGCGCATGTGACGGAACAACTGCGTGCCGGGCAACAACCCAATGCTGATATGGTGCGCGATGTTGGCTACCTCATGCGGACAACTGCCGTTTATGGCAACGGTAAATTTGGGATCGCAGATCGTGGATTGATAGAGGATCGTCCCGGTTTGGAAGGTCCGTTTGCCGCTGAAATGCTAACCGTTTGGCTGATCCGCAACTTCACCCATGATCTGGCAGAACACGTTGGCGGTGCGCAATTGGATCGCGATCTAAAACGGCATTTGGGTGTTGGGAATTCGACTGGCTTGGGCATGGCCCCATTTTTGGTGACACATCCGGTTTTGTTAAACAATTGGATGTTGGTGCGCGAAACGGCTTTGGCGCGGGTGCGGGCGCTCACAACCCTAAATCCAGAAGACCAGCAACGCCTTTTGGATTTGGCGGATCGCGCGGCCCTGCATTTGGCGCAGTGGTCGATTCCGGATGCACAACATCAAGCTCGCATCGAACAGTTGCGTTTGGATTGGGCCCTTGTTGTTGGTATTCTGTCCGAAAAACTGAATAATCCCAACCCTTTGAATGAAGTCATCAAGGCGACGGCTCGCTTCTCTGAAGATGTTCAAGAGCTGTTGGTGTCGTTGCTGATTGAGCCCTTCAGCGATCTGGTTGACGGTTTGACATGCTGTATGGGGGATCCGATTGGGCCTGTTCCATCCTTTATCGTGGATACATGTGCGTTGCGCCAAGTCCTGCAACAGCATTTTGCTTGGGCCATCGACACAGACTTTAATGTTTCGCGTGAATGCTGTCAGTTTTGGTATGTAAGCGAGGCAAAACAAGAACCCCGTCTTGGTCAACGGTTTGTCGAAGATGGCGCGAACCTTGAAAGCCCGCTTGATATTGCGCGCCGGATTGGGGCACTTTATCACGCCCTTCCAGTGGATTCACAATTGGTGGCAGATTTCCTGCGTGATGCGCCCGAACATGGGCTTGGGATTGAACGGGCGCAGTTGGCGGCGCGGTATCCTTATGGTGAAATTCAGGACAACCTGATTGGGGCAGGGTGCCTGCCGATTGATATGCTGCGGTGCAAGCTATCGTTTTTTGGGGCTTCGAAGTTTGATCCAAAATCAGATCGTTGGACGCGGATTACCCTGTGCCAAGGTGCGCCTTTGGTCGATGAATTGGATAAGGAGGCCGACGATTGGTGGCTTCCGGTTTTTGGCACATGACCAACTGTTCATTGAATGAGGTCGAGGCCGTGTTGACCAAAGCCGCGCGTGGATGCGGGGCAGATGCGGCGCAAGCTGCGCGGTTTGGACGTGGTGCGGTGATGTACCTGTGTGAGGGCGGTCCGACAACGCAAATTCACGCAGCCCTTGCCGCATTGCCAAAGGGCGTGATTGTTGAATACGCCGCCCGCATCCAGCAGGGTTTGTCGCAAGCCACTGGAAACACAGTTGTGTTTCCGACAGACGATCCGCTTTGGGTCAGTTACCTAACGGCATTGCCGTATCGAAATTCGCGCGTTTCTCAGGCCGAACACGCCATTCATCTGGATGTATTTGAAAAGCATCCCAAACCTGCGCGTTTGCAGGTTGCTGCCGAAGACATGACGCAATGGCAGGTCTTAGCTGCCAAAACATACGTGCCAGAAACCGCGCAATCACGCCTTGCCGGCGCTGGTGCGGGCTTGACCGATAACGATTAGGCGAACGGGTCCGTCGGATAGCGTACGTTAGCGAGGTATAAGCCACGCGGCGGCGAAACCGGTCCACATGCGTCCCGTTGACGTGCTTCTAGCGCATCTTTCACCTGATCCGGCGCCCATGTTCCTGCACCGACCCGCTCAAGCGTACCAACAAAACTGCGAACTTGATTGTGTAGGAAAGACCGCGCTTGGACGTGGAAATGAATTTCGCGGCCCCAGCGGGTGTCGACTTCTTCGATATCCAACCGATCAAGCGTTTTCACAGGGCTGGCAGATTGACAGATGCTGGAGCGGAAAGTGGTGAAATCATGCACACCGATAAGATGGCTGGCACCTTGGCGCATCTGTTCAATATCAATCGGGTTTTGCACCTGCCAAACTAGGCCTGCCTGATGACCGCAGGGCGCACGTCGCACAAGCAGTCGAAAGAAATACTGCCGCTCTAACGCAGAAAAGCGGGCGTGCCAGTCGTCAGGCACCTTTGCACAATCCACAATGGAAACAGGGGCAGGCTTGAGGTGGAAGTTCAACGCCTCAGACAAACGAAACGGGTCCCAGTCTTTTTCCAGATCGCAATGGGCAACCTGCGCCAACCCATGCACGCCGGCATCGGTGCGCCCTGCAGCTGCAATCTTGTGCGGGCTTTCCTCAAGCTTGAACAACGCGGCCTCGATTGCGCCTTGGACAGACGGGCGATCATTCTGGCGTTGCCACCCTGAAAAGGGTCCACCGTGGTATTCGACTTTTAGGGCATATCTAGGCATTTGGATTTCCTAGCGTGGCTTTTAGACTTGGGCAATCCCCTGCGCCTCCCTATGTTGTGTATAACTAAGAACGAGTGAGGCCCAAAGAGTGGTGATATCAGCAATTGCGGACGGTTTGTTGCGCAGTGTCGAAAACGTGCAAGACACAGTGTCCGAAACATTCTTTGAACCAGTGATCCGGTTGGGTGTGACGGGATTGGCGCGCTCCGGCAAAACCGTGTTCATCACATCGTTGGTGGCGAACCTACTGGATCGTGGACGGATGCCACATCTTTTGGCCGCTGCTGAGGGGCGGATTGAAGCCGCGTTCTTGCAACCTCAACCAGATGATACGGTTCCTCGGTTTGATTATGAGGCGCATTTGGGTGCGCTGACGGCCAAATCCCCCAGTTGGCCGGACAGCACCCGTGCGATTAGCGAGCTACGTATATCTCTAAAAGTGCGCCCAAACGGGCTGTTGGCAGGTCTGCAAGGACCACGAACCGTACATCTTGATATTGTGGATTATCCTGGTGAATGGCTGCTTGATCTGGCGCTGCTTGACTTAAGTTATAGCGATTGGAGCACACAGGTTCTGTCCCGAATAGCAGACCGTCCCCAAGCGGCGGCTTATCTTGCATTGTCGAATGCGACGGACGCCGAAGCCAAGTTGGATGAACCCGTTGCACAATCCTTGGCATCAGAATTTGCGGCATATCTGAATGCCGCGCGCGATGATGGATACTATGATTGTACCCCGGGACGGTTTCTATTGCCCGGTGATCTTGCAGGTTCACCTGTTTTGACGTTTGCGCCTTTGCCTAAAACGTCATCTATCCCACGTAGGTCATTGATAAAAGAGATGGAACGGCGGTTTGAGGCGTACAAGTCGCGTGTCGTGAAGCCGTTCTTTCGGGATCACTTTAGTCGTATTGATCGTCAGGTGGTATTGGTCGACGCGCTGGGCGCAATCCACAACGGGCCGCAAGCGGTCGAGGATATGCGTGGCGCAATGTCTGAAATTCTGTCGTCCTTTCGTCCGGGCAAGAACGCGTTTATCACTAGATTGTTGATGGGCAAACGGGTTGAGAAAATCCTGTTTGCGGCGACCAAAGCGGACCACATTCATCATACACAACACCCACGTCTGACGGCGATTATGGAGGCGTTGACCCGTGATGCAAGGGATCGTGCCCGTTTTGCAGGGGCCCAAACCGCTGCGCTGTCGATTGCCTCGTTGCGGGCCACGACCGAGGATACAGTGACACATGAAGGTGCGCCGTTGTCAGTTGTGCGTGGGGCATTGTTAGAGGGTGGGGAGCAAGCAGCGTTTTATCCCGGTGATTTGCCAGAAGACCCCAACCATTTGCTGAATCCGGCCCGTGAGGGAGCGGTGGAGTGGTTGGACCAAGATTATCAAGTGATGCGGTTCGCTCCAGCCCCCCTGACCCTAAAACCGGGTGACGGACCTCCACATATTTGGCTTGACCGCGCAGCCCAGTTTTTGATTGGGGATAAATTATGACTGATCTTTTACTGCGCCCCGCGCGGTCAACGGATGCCGGCAAAGCTGGGGCAATTTTGTCTGAATTTATGGGCGAAACAGCATGGATGCCTCGTATTCATACCGGAGCGGAAGATATCGGATTTGTTGGTTCAATGATTGAAAAAGGTTGGGTTACTGTTGTGATGCAAGGTGATCAATTCGCTGGCTTTTTGGCCTGCGACGTGGGCGAGGTGCACGCGCTTTACATCCGTCGTTCCGCATGGCGACAGGGATGTGGGGCTGCGCTTCTGCGCCATGCTCAGGATGTTTCTAAAAAACTCTCGCTCTGGACATTTCAGGCAAATATCGGGGCACAGGCGTTTTATCTGGCTCATGGGTTTACCGAAGCGGAGCGCACGAATGGTGATGGTAATGATGAACAGCTGCCTGACATCCGTTTTGAATGGCATAAGGAGACGTCATAATGTCCAAAGGGCCCGTCTTAATCAAACTTGATGGTGATGTATCTGCGGTTGCAGACGTCAACACAGCCCCGCCTTTGCCGGACCCTGTCGCGCCTTTTGCGGACGGGCGGGCTATGCAGATAGCTGCCAAAGTCATGGCACGTAAGCCATCTTTCTTAGGTCGCTTGTTCTGGTCGGTTACGCTTACACTGTTGGGGGCGATGGTTTCGATTGCAGCATGGGACTTTGCAGTTGGTTTGGTCGCAAGATGGCCGATCTTTGGTCTGATCATCAGTGGTTTGCTGGCTTTATTCGTACTGATCTTAATTATTATGGCTTTGCGTGAGATTGCGGCATTGGGACGTCTGTCCCGCATAGACGGTTTACGCCACGCGGCCTCTGATGCCTTGGAAAACAATAACTTACCTGCCGCTAAAGTTGTGACTGCGCGTTTGGGTGTGCTTTACAAAGGTCGCGAAGACATCCGCTGGGGGCGTGATCGGTTTGCCGCATTGGCTGGCGACCAGATGGACGGGATTGGCTTGTTGGCTGTGGCTGAGACGGAAATTTTGCACCCTCTTGATGAACAAGCCATGCGGGAGGTCGAGGCGGCCGCGCGCCAAGTCGCGACCGTGACTGCATTGGTGCCTTTGGCGTTGGCGGATGTAGCGGCAGCGCTTACCGCAAATTTGCGCATGATCCGCAGGATTGCTGAGGTTTATGGTGGCCGTTCCGGTCTGCTTGGGAATTGGCGGCTCGCCCGTGCAGTGATGACGCATTTGGTTGCGACAGGCGCTGTAGCGGTTGGTGATGATTTGCTTGAGCCGTTTTTGGGCGGCTCAATACTTGGAAAACTATCACGTCGTTTCGGTGAGGGGCTGGTAAATGGCGCTTTGACTGCACGTGTCGGCGTTGCCGCAATCGAAGTTTGCCGGCCGTTGCCGTTTCGGGTTTCGCAGCGTCCTAAGGCTGCACAATTGGTCCGACGGGCGCTTGGCGGTTTGTTTCAATCCTCTGACCCCAAATAAAATGGGTCTGGATTTGCATACTTTTGTGTGCGGGCTCGAAATGGTATGCGACCGAAAAACAAATGAATGAGAGCGTACGATGGATGAGTTGATATTTTTCGCCGGTGCGCTTGTGATCGGTTTTCCATTGGCCGTGATTTATTTGTTGGTGTCCCAATGGAAACTAAAACAAAGATTTTTGGCTTTAGAGAAAACTGTTTCACAACTTCACTCTGGAGCCGACAAACCGGATGAAGCCGTTGTGTCAACATCCGTTGAACGCCCAGAGGTTCCTAAAAATAACGCTACTGATGTTCTTACGGACGATAAGGACGCCGCTGATGAAAAAGGTGGTACGTCCAAAGCGGCTGATGTTATCGCGGCACGTCGTGCGGAAGCGCGAGTAGCGGCGAAGCAAAATGCGGACAACCGTGAAGCAAACCCTGCAGCCCCAACAGAACCAACCTTGTTTGACGGCCTTTTGACACGCTTGTTTAAGTGGTTAAGCGAAAACTGGTTTTATGCGGTTTCAGCAGTGTCTTTGGCCTTGGCGGGCCTATTCCTTGTACAATACGGTATGGAGAACGGACTTTTACCACCTGCTGCCCGCGTAGCAAGTGCGCTAGGGTTTGGGGCTGCATTGATTGGTGCGGGTGAATACATCCGCTGCAGGTTTGGCGAAGCGGAAGACAGCGCCACGGCATACTTGCCTTCGGTCTTTGCAGGCGCTGGGATCGTGTCGCTGTTTGGTGCGGTCCTCTCTGCCCAGATGCTCTACGGCCTAATTGGGGCCAATACGGCCCTGATCGGGATGATCCTTGTCGCAGGTGTCGCTATGGTCTTGGGCTGGTTTTACGGACCGCTATTGGCTGCGATTGGCGTAATTGGTGCGTTTGGTGCGCCGATGGTCTTGGGGGGTAGCGATTCCGACCCAACGCCATTGTTTGGTTATTATGCTTTGATCACAGCAGTTGGCTTGGGCGTGGACACGTTGCGGCGCTGGGCTTGGGTGTCGGGTCTGACCGTCGTGTTGGCCTACGTGATGGGCACGTTGTTGATTGTCGGAGACAGTTCTTTGGGTGCCCCGTATCAACTGTATGTCGTGGCCGTCGCTGTAATGGCAATATTGATCCCTGCGCGGGGATTTGCACCCGATCACGGTGGCGCATTGATCACGGAATGGGCGACGCGTATGGGCGGCACAGAACGTCCGACGTTTCCGGTGCTCTTGGCAGGCGTTGCAATCACGGCAAGTGTCCTTTCGCTGTGGGCCACGGGGGCAGGTTATGCGGACGAAACTGAGTTTTGGCTCTCCAGTATTGCCTTGGCCGGATTGACGGCGGCCTTGATCATCTGGTCATTGCGCGCACGCGCATTGCAAGATTTGTGTCTTGTACCCTTGATTGGTCTTATGCTGACTGTCGCAGGGCAAGCAAGCTGGACACCCGTTCGTCGTAGTTTTGAGTCAGCAGGCCAAGCCGGACCTGAGGCCGCATTCCCAATAACCGCATCGGCACTGATTGGCATAGCGCTGTTATTATCCGCATTGGCTGCATGGCGCAGTCTGAGCAAGGGCAACTATCCCGTAATCTGGGCTGCAGCTTCCGCAATAATCGCACCAATGATGGCGATTGTTCTGGAAATGGTCTGGAACCCTTCGGACGTGATCGGGGCCTATCCGTGGGCATTACACGGCGCAGTGTTAGCCGCGTTTATGGTTTTTTGGGCCGAACGATTTGCCAAAGCAGATGGGCCCGATGACAGATTGCGCATGTCGTTCTTCGTACTGTCCGCCTTGGCGTCGATCAGCTTTGCGCTTGTTATGATCTTTTCCTCAGCCGCTTTGACATTAGCGTTGGCAGTGACCGTCGTGGTGGCCGCCGCCCTTGATCGCAAGTTCGATCTGTGGCCCATGAGCATATTCATCAACGTCGGTGTCGTGACCTTGGGGTATCGACTGGTTGCTGATCCGGGCCTTGGCTGGGCAATGGATGCGCCGGTGATCGAGGTGATCCTTGCATACGGCGGTGTTTTGGCAGCGTTCATCGGGTGCCTGTGGCTACTGCGCGGCAAAGATCGTGCCAGTGTGCAGATCATGCTTGACAGTGCAGCATGGTCGGTAGGTGGGGTACTGATTTCGCTTTTGGTGTTCCGTGCCATAGATGCAATGACGGGCGTCGACGGTGATGCCTCCCATTGGAGCATGGGGATTTATGCGGCGATCTGGTTCACCTTGGCTTTGGCACAGATACAGCGTTTGCAAATTACCAGCCAGAGCTGGATGTCGCAGGTGCGAATGGTGCTTGGTGCAATCTTTGCTGTGATCGGCCTGTGCGCCCTGGCACTGGCATTGACGCTATTCTCGCCATTGTTGTCCGGCCAATACATGAAAGTTGCTGGGCCTCCGATGTTCAACACACTTGGCGTTGCCTATCTTCTGCCCGCGCTGGTGCTTGTCGCTGGTTGGATGCGGATCAAGACAATACCCGCGTTGCTGCAGTTGGGGATGCAGGGTCTTGGTGGGGTGTTGATCGCCTTATGGGCTTTTGCCGTTGTGCGCCATTTCTGGCAGGGTGCTGCGGGTATGCCGCTGGACAAGGGCATGAGCCAGCCAGAACTATATAGCTACACAATCGCATTGTTGCTGATCGGCAGCGCGTTGTTCTATCAATCTATGGCGCGACACTCTGCGGTGATGCGCAAGGTTGGGCTATTCGTGATTGGAGCGGCTGTCGCCAAGGTGTTCTTCATCGATATTTCGGGACTTGAAGGGCTGACGCGGGTGTTCTCGTTGTTGGTTCTAGGGCTGTCATTGGCTGGATTAGCATGGCTCAACAAGTGGGCGCAGGTGCAGGACACGCAAGTGGGTGTAAAGTAGGCTTGTGAGCCTTATGCCTCCTGCCTATAAGGCGGGTATGAGCTGCATTTACCAGATCATTATACGAATTATATCCCCGGCGCTCTGATACAGTGAGCCGCCGGGTCGAAGGTGTTTGAGCCACTCGCACCGCCCCAACCAATATCCTAATTTTTGATCCGAAGGACGCGAGCCACATGAGCGCCGAGACCCCTGAATACAAGACCACACTGAACCTGCCTAAAACTGATTTCCCAATGCGTGCCGGACTGCCTAAGCGGGAGCCTGACTGGTTGGCCCGTTGGGAAGAAATGGGCGTCTATGATCGCCTGCGCGAGAAAACGGGCCGCACCCCGTTTACTCTGCACGATGGCCCTCCCTATGCGAACGGTCATTTGCACATCGGTCACGCGCTGAACAAGACGATCAAGGACATGATCGTGCGTTCGCACCAGATGATGGGATTTGATGCGCGTTACATCCCAGGTTGGGATTGCCACGGTCTGCCGATTGAATGGAAAATCGAAGAACAGTACCGCAAGAAGGGCAAGAATAAAGATGCCGTTCCGATCAACGAATTCCGCGCAGAATGTCGCAAATTTGCTGCGGGTTGGGTGGATATCCAGCGCGATGAATTCAAACGTCTTGGCATCACCGGCAACTGGGCTGATCCATATCTGACGATGGATTTCCACGCCGAACGTGTGATTGCGGAAGAGTTCCAGAAGTTCCTGATGAACGGCACGCTGTATCAGGGCTCAAAGCCTGTGATGTGGTCGCCTGTTGAGCAGACGGCGTTGGCCGAGGCCGAAGTTGAGTACCACGACAAAGAAAGCTTCACGGTTTGGGTGAAGTTTAAGGTGAGCAACGCCGCCGCTGACCTGAACGACGCGCATGTCGTGATTTGGACCACAACACCGTGGACCATGCCGTCAAATAAAGCTGTCGTTTACGGTAAGGACATTGCTTACGGTCTTTACGAGGTTACCAGCACGCCGGACGAAAGCTGGACAGCTGTTGGCGATAAGCTCTTGCTGGCCGACAATCTAGCTGGTGATGTCATGAAACGTGCCCGTCTTGAGGACGACATGTGGACCCGTGTGCGTGATGTGACGGCAGATGATTTGGCCGGCGTGACGTTGAGCCATCCCCTCGCAGGCTCCGAGGGATCGAACGGTGAATGGGATCAACCGCGCGATTTCCGCGCTGCTGAGTTTGTTACCGACACAGAAGGTACAGGTTTCGTCCACTGCGCCCCGTCCCACGGGATGGAAGAATACGAACTTTACCGCGATCTCAACATGCTCAAAGAGGTCATCACCTACAACGTCATGGACGATGGTGGCTTCCGCGCGGACCTGCCGTTCTTTGGCGGCAAGTACATTCTGAACCGCAAAGGTGGCGAAGGCGACGCGAACAAGGCCGTGATCGACAAACTGGTTGAAGTTGGCGGGCTATTGGCGCGTGGCAAGATCAAACACAGCTATCCGCATTCTTGGCGGTCTAAGGCCCCGATCATCTATCGCAACACGCCGCAATGGTTTGCTGCCGTTGATAAGACTGTTGGCGATGGTCTGGATATGCACGGCACCACGATCCGTGAACGTGCCTTGACCGAGATTGATAACGTCAAATGGACTCCACAATCGGGCCGTAATCGCCTGCATGCGATGATGGAGCAACGCCCCGACTGGGTCTTGTCGCGCCAACGTGCATGGGGTGTACCGCTGACTTGCTTTACGCGGGTTGGTGTTTTGCCAACGGACGAAAATTTCTTGCTGCGCAATGATGACGTGAATAAGCGGATCGTCGAAGCGTTTGAAGCTGAGGGTGCAGATGCGTGGTACGAAGAGGAGGCAAAAGAACGCTTCCTTGGTGGGATCGTGAATCCTGACGACTACGACCAAGTGTTCGACATTTTGGATGTTTGGTTCGATTCTGGATCAACCCACGCGTTCGTATTACGCGACCGTGAAGACGGGTCAACGGACGGTATTGCCGATGTCTACATGGAAGGCACGGATCAACACCGTGGTTGGTTCCATTCCTCACTATTACAATCGGTTGGCACCACAGGCCGCGCACCATACCGCAATGTCGTGACGCACGGCTTTACGCTGGATGAGAAGGGCATGAAGATGTCCAAATCCATCGGCAACACAATTGTGCCTGAAACGATCATCAAACAATACGGCGCGGATATCCTGCGCCTTTGGGTGGCTCAAACGGATTACACGGCTGACCAACGGATCGGCCCTGAAATCCTGAAAGGCGTAGCAGACAGCTATCGCCGCCTGCGCAATACCATCCGCTTTATGTTGGGATCATTGTCTGATTTCGATGCGTCAAAGGCTGTCGATGTCAAAGACATGCCAGAGCTAGAGCAGTTGATCATGCACAAGATGGTCGTTTTGGATGAAACGGTTCGTGCAGGTTATGCCAAGTTTGATTTCCAAGGTGTGTTCCGCGCCGTTTTCGAATTCGCGACCCAAGATCTGTCGTCATTCTACTTCGATATCCGCAAGGATGCGCTGTATTGCGACAACGGATCAAACCGCCAGAATGCGGCTTTGACGGTCCTGGATCACCTCTATGCCCGTATGACAACGTGGTTGGCCCCAATCTTGCCCTTCACGATGGAAGAGGTCTGGCTGGAACGCAATGGCGCTGAAACTTCAGTGCATTTGGTTGATTTCCCCGAAACACCTGCTGCGTGGCGCAATGATGCACTGGCAGAGCGTTCCGAAATCGTGCGTGCTGTGCGCCGCGTGGTTACAGGCGCGTTGGAAGAACAACGTACGGCCAAGGTGATCGGCTCGTCGCTGGAAGCGGGACCAACCGTGTACCTTTCACCAGAACTGGCGGCTGTGATCACGAACGCTGAAACCTTCGCTGATCTGTGCATCACCAGCCAAGTAAAGCTGGAAACAGGCGACGCGCCTGAGGGTGCATTTGTTAATGTTGACGTTGCGGGTGTGGCCGTAACCTTTGCTAAGGCTGAGGGCGCAAAATGCGGTCGTTGCTGGAAAATCCTGCCAGATGTTGGCAGCCATTCCCATGCAGATGTGTGTGGACGCTGTAGCGACGCTCTTGGTTGATCTGATTAGTGCATTGAAAACGAGAAAGGCGCTGGGCAACCAGCG
>JBLHPE010000032.1:0-23292 GCA_047624005.1 Ascidiaceihabitans sp. | reverse complement strand
AAGGGCAGAAACCAGTTGCCAAAAGTCATCGATGGTATCAAATTCAACGATGGTGTCGAAGTGACCGGTGACACCGAAAACCACGCCGCCTGATGATGCGCGTCACCCAAATTCAAGCATAGCTCTGAAACGCCACCCATCACTGTATCTGCGAAAAATCGCCAACGTGTTTCGGGTTGGTTCTCAAAGTTCTCGAAGGTTAAATCGTCGGCAATCAACTGAGACGGTGCACCCAATAGCAAGACAATTGCCACAGCACTCTTCAAAATCGATTGCATGGGTTTTCCAGTTCATGAAGAATATTATGGTTGCGACTAACAAATGGTTTTAGATGAAGTCCATTCTATTAGACATGTTGCTCAACCTGCACTATTCAAGGGTCCAACACTTCGCAGCTCATGGAGTTGTACCTAACAACGCCACTATTTTGGCCACATAAACTGATACCTATAAAAATTTGACAGGCAGCATGGTCCGCTTGCTCCATCACAGGCGCTGTCTCTCAGATACTCTCTCCCGTCGATGACCAAAGCATGCCCCGTCATGAAGGAAGATTGGTCAGAAGCGAGGTAAACAGTTCCGTTCGCAATCTAATCGACAGTCCCGAAACGGGTCATCGGAGTTGCAGTAGTCACATATTCATCCAGTTTGTCGCGGCCACCCATTTGAATTTCAAAGCCACGATTAAAAGGGGTGTCGATGAAACCAGAGCAAAGCGAATTGAATCTAATATTCTCTTTGGCATAATCGGCGGCCATTTGGCGCGTCATGGCCAGAACCGTGTGTTTGGTCGTGGCATTTACCCACGTTCGAGAACAGCATCGAACGCGCGTTCCGCAAAATTGGTGAAGGTGTGCTGACCCCGCGCGAGCGGGAAGTTGTTGAACTTACATTGCGGGGCCATTCGGCAGGCGTCCTTGGGAAGTTGCTTGGTATTTCCACTGGAACAGTCAGAAATTACAGGAAAAACATATACGCAAAGCTACGTATAAGTTCTCAGGGAGAGCTCCTTTCTGCTTTCATTTCCACAATTTCTGAAACGCCGCAAATTGCTGCCTCCTAGCGCACCTACTAGAGCACGAGTATAAATGTTGTCTGCAGCATCACAGAATAGCAGCAACATCAAAACAGGGTCAGTTGTCTAATTTTCAAGTTTTCCGTTTAAAATCAATGAGTAAACAGACGTCATCAAATATTAAAAAAAAATCAAAAAAGCCTTGCATCTACAATGACTTGAGAGGTAGACCGATCAGCGGAGACGTGGCCGAGTGGTCGAAGGCGCTCCCCTGCTAAGGGAGTAAGCGTTAACGCGCTTCGAGGGTTCGAATCCCTTCGTCTCTGCCACCTAACCTTGATTTTTTATGATAAAATCAAGAGGTTGGGTTGGTGAGTTTTCAATGCCGCACACCGTTGGGAGAAAGCGTCTTCAGCTCAATATATTGAACCGAGCTAGACATGCACATCTGTTGAATTTGCAGACCATCGCTACTTGTTGTGCCTTAAGTAAGCAGGGATTACTTGGCTTTTAGGGTGCCCAATAAAAGCTTTTCAGAACATACTATAACAGATGAACCCATGTTGTTCAGACCTGAGCTATCAACGGTGGTCCACACGCCGCATCCGCATGATTTGTTGCAATGTGTCCCGAAAATCGAACCCATTGACGTAGACTCAGATCAATCGTCATCATTTTCTCGACAGATGATGTCATGTTCTTCGCAAGCCTCTAAAACCAGTCGAGTGTACTCTTGAGCGCAGATGGCTACTTACCCCCAAACTTGGCTAGGCAAATGGAAAAGTCATGCGGGTGGCGTTAAATTCTAGTTCCACACCAAGTATTCCATCCCGTTGGCTGAAAATTCAACTCCAGCATCCAACGTCCGCATCCCCAAGGATGTCTAACCAGCATAGCGAAAGTACGGCTTTCGGGAAACGACACCTGCGATGTTTAAGAAGCCGCCCCTAGCTATCGGGGCGGTTGTGGTTGACCTTTAAGCAAACCAAAACCGAGCGAGCATGAAGTTAGCTCCAAGCAAGTCGCAGGACTCGAAATTCTGGTAGGTTCGTGTTTGCATAGTTACCCCTCCAGTCTCCTGTACCAAACCAGATTTCTGTGCATTATTTTCTTTTCAAAATAGGTTATTGCAAAACGAACCCATATTAGAAAACGCTCGGGGCGTCAGAGACAGTAAGATAAATAAAAGGCGGGTATTAACTATAAGGGAGCCTTTTTTGGTGCTTTCATAGTTAGCCATTGGATAGACCGTGAATTATAGTTTTTTTCTTGAAGGGGCGAGTTGTGTACCCTCATTCGACAAAATTAATGAGGGTACTTAAAGGCCTTCCAATATCCTCAAGAAAGAAGGATGCCGCCGTTGATGTCGAGGCTTGTGCCAGTCATGAAAGATGATTCATCAGATGCTAGGAAAGCAACTAGATTTGCGACCTCTTCGGACTGTCCCTCGCGTTTCAATGGCGTTGCATTAGCGACGTTCTTGCGCACTTCATCTTTAGTGAAAGTGTTGTGAAAGTCGGTATCAATCATACCAGGGCAAACGGAATTGACGCGGATTTTCGGTCCGAATTCCTTTGCCATACCACGGGTCATGGTCATTACAGCACCCTTGGACGCGGCGTATGCGATGGCACCGGGGCCACCACCATCACGGCCCGCTTGGGACGCAAATGTAATCAGGCTACTGCCGGCAGGCATGTTTGGGGTTACGGCTTTGGCCAGATGGTAAAGTGATGTAACATTTAGATCCATCACTGCGTTCCAGTGATCAATATCCATATCAGCGATTGTCTTCCGTGCAACCAGACCGCCGGTCACGTGGACAAGTACGCCAATGTCATCACCAAATTGCGCTTTAGTTTCAGCGACCAATTTTTCGACATCAGCAGCGTTGGTCATGTCACCCTGCAAGGCAAATGCGTTGCCTCCGGCATTCTTGATCTCTGCAACTGCAGAGTCGGCGCCGTCACTGCTTGAATGATAGTTGATCGCAACGCTTGCGCCTTCGCGCGCCAATCGCAAGGCACAAGCACGTCCAATATCACGTCCGCCACCCGTTACGATCGCTGTCTTTCCGTTCAAATTCATGAATAACCCTCAAAATCAAATTATCTAGGACAGCTATCGCCCCATTCAGATTTAAACTGGTATGGTAGTATTCATTTCTTGTCAATAATACTAATCAACAAGTCCTAGTCTTCGAAGAAGTCAGGAAATTTCTCACAGGCACTGGCCAGTGTACCGTCTAGATGCTTAAGATGAGTGCGGGTCATTTTAACTGCCTCCTCCTCGTCTCCCTCACAAATCGCATTAAAGATATCAGTATGACCTTCAAGGACTTCTTGCCGCCCCTCAGCGTCTGACAGTTCAAGCATGCAGACACGATCGGTATGGGTTTTGATCTCATCAATGGTCTTAAACGCGAGCGAACAGTCAGCCGCCACGCAGATTAATTTGTGGAATTCGTAGTCCAACGTATGCAACAACTCCGCATCTCCCGCAGCTACAGCAACATGTTGTTGGTTTAAATTCTCTTGAAGCAAAGCAAGGCCTTCGGGCGTGGCGACGTGGCAGGCGACCCGTACAATTTCGATCTCAACTGCGGCTCTGATAAACCGAGTGTTACGCAAATCTTGGTGCGATATCTTTCGCACGCGCGTGGCCCTTTGCGGCCTAATCTCAAGAAGGTTAAGTTCACCCAGACGCATAAACGCTTCCCGAACAGGCTGACGCGAGACATCACAAGACTTTGCGACTTCGACCTCTGATATTTTTGAACCCGGCGGCAACTGCAATGAGATGATGTCAGACTTCAATTGCCGGAACACTTCTTCCGTCGTTGTCAGTCGTTTGGTGTCCGGAGACGTCTGTTGAGCGATCATTTTCGATCCAATACGTGATTAGCCGCTTTTTTTAGTGCGCCGTAATTATCCAACTCTTCGTGTAAGTTGAAAGCGCTTAGTCTTCAACTTTTTCGTTACGGGCTCTTTGTAGGGAAAACCTACAAGACACACCTCTGTTGATGCGCCAAGGCGTGCCAATCCGCATCACGCCCTTGATTGAGTATCCCACAAAGCAATGTACCATACTAGTCTACATTTTACTTGACGTGCTTCCATTTGCCAGATTATCTCCCCCTAGATTTGCAAAGAATCTAACCGTCTGAACTTGTTTTGGGCGAAAAATGATTTCTGGGAGGAAAAAGAATGACACTTTTTGATACTAAAAAGAGAAAAACGATCACCACCGCTTTGAGCATGACATTGGCTGCGGGCCTTAGCATGGCTGTAGCCACGCCAGTTTTTGCACAGGACGTTACGTTGCGCGGCGCAAGTATGTTTGATGGCAACCACGCATTTACCAAAACAATGGTAAAGTTTGCTGAGCTGGTCGACACTTACTACGATGGTGACGTTACTTTCGATTTGCGCCTGAACGGTGAACTGGGCGTCGAAAAGGACTACGTTAACTTCCTGCAACAAGGCGTTGCGATTGATTACACAATCATGGCACCGTCAAATATGGCCAAGTTTGCACCATCCATTCCGCTGATGGATATGCCGTTTTTGTTCCGTGATTTGGATCATTGGAACACCGTTCTATCAAGCACAGCCTTTGCTCCACTTGAAGCTGAGCTTGCCAAAAATGCTGACATCATGATTCTTGGCTATACAGGTGGCGGCGTTCGTAATCTGGTATCCAGCGAGCCAATCGGTAATCTTGACGAACTTGCAGGCCACAAAATGCGCGTCATGGGTGCCCCAATTCAAGCGCAGATTTTTGCGGCTTTAACTGCGGCTCCATCAGCAATCGCGTATAACGAGGTTTATAACGCGATCCAGTCGGGCGTGATTGCAGGCTTTGAAAATGAAGCCGCAAGTATTCAAAACCTTAAGTTCTACGAGGTTGCACCGAACGTAACATTGACTAAGCACACAATCACAGTGCGCCCAATTGTGATGAGCGGCAAAACATTCCGCAAGTTGCCTGCCGACCTACAAGCTGCGATCCAAAAAGCCGGTGGTGAAGCTGGTGCCTTTGGTCGTGAACTGGAATCACGCGAAGACGGTATCAAGCTTCAAGAGATGGTAGACGCAGGCCAAGTCTTTGTTCAGGAATTTGAAGGCCGCGACAAGCTGCTTGAGATGGTGATCCCTGTACAAGACGCATTTGCGGCTGACATTGAAGCAACTGATCTGCTCAACGCAGTGCGCGGCATGTAATACGCAGTCGGGCATCCCTTGACTGGGGTGCCCTTCTTCTTGTTTCTTGGACCGAGCTTCACTGATTTTAGGGCGATACCATCATGTTAGAGCGTCTACTCGAAACCTTTTGCAAAGGTCTTCGCATACTACTGGGGTGTCTCATGGCATCGCTTGCAGTACCTGTCGCAATGCAAGTCTTATCGCGCTACACAGGCATCATTCCCACCTACCTTTGGACAGAAGAACTGGCGACGTTCATTTTCGTTTGGATCGTTATGATTGGTTCAATGGTCGCAGTTTGGGACGACACCCATTTTGACGTTGTTATAACGCCCGATGCCAAACACCCGCTGGGTGTCCTGATCCAAAAAAGCATTGTTTATATATTTGTTGGAATTTTTGCCCTGCTCTTTGCATGGTACGGAATTGAATATGCCAAAATAGGGGCAATCCAAAGCTCTGTAATGATGCAAGCAAATTTACTTTGGACCTACATTTCGGTTCCTATTGCTGGCTTCGTTTGGACCGTGTTCACCGCCTATCGCCTGTATGAAGCATTCACCACCTATCAACACAGTAAGAGAGCAGCACAATGATCATCACCACAGGTGTTGCCTGCGCCATTCTTGTCGGCGGGTTTTTAGCTTTAATCCTGATCCGCATACCAGTCGCTTTCGCACTGGGTATCGCAACCATCCCGATCGTATTGCTGGATATCCGGCTCACGCCATTCATCATTCTGGACCGCATGTTTCAGTCCTACAACTCTTTCATCCTGTTGGCTGTGCCGTTCTTCCTATTGGCTGCAAACCTAATGAACTCGGGCAAGATAACTGCAAAACTCATTGATCTAGCACGGGTTTTGACTGGTTGGATGCCTGGTGGACTTGGCCATGTGAACGTTGCTGTCTCAATGCTATTTGCTGGCATTTCGGGATCATCAACGGCTGATGCTGCTGGTTGCGGCAAAATCCTGATCCCTGCAATGGTCAAAGAAGGCTACGATACCAGATTTGCAATCGCCATCACCGCCTGCTCTTCCGTTATGGGCGTAATCATCCCGCCCAGCATCTTGATGGTTGTGTGGGGCGGCGTGATGCAGATGTCCGTTGGCGCGCTGTTTCTGGCAGGAGCCATACCGGGCTTGTTGATCGGCTTCGCATTGATGGCGACGGTTTATGGATACGCAAAAGTCTATGATTACCCAATCGCGTTGAAGCCAACATTTGCTGAATTCTGGAGCGCCTTCAAAGGGGCCGCGTTGGCGATGTTAACCCCCGTCCTCGTGATCGGTGGGATTGTAGGTGGCATCGTTACCCCCACAGAAAGCGCCATAATTGCCGCCGCATATGCGCTGGTGCTTGGGGTCTTCGTTTACCGCACTGTGACTTTCCGCGATCTGGGTGGCATCTTTTACGACACAGGCAGGTTCGCCTCTATATCACTTTTCGCAATTGGCACTGCTTCGGCATTTGGCTGGATGTTGGCCTTTTACAACGTACCCCGCCTAATCGTCGAAGTCATGACCGCAGGTGAATTAGGTGTGATTGGAACATCGCTTATTATCGCAGCGTTGTTCCTTTTCTTCGGCCTGTTCATTGATGCAATCCCTACTATCATCATACTTGGAACGGTGCTGCTTCCCGTTGCGACGGCCGCAGGTATTCACCCTGTAGCGTTCGCAATCATCGGGATCATTTCACTGGCTTTCGGCCTGGTGACACCGCCCTATGGTCTGTGCCTCCTGATATCGGCAGCCATTGGTGGGATGAATGTCGTAAGCGTTATGAAAGACGTTTGCATCATCCTTGCACCGATGCTGCTGATCCTGCTTCTTATCATCATGTTTCCGGAAATTGCTTTGTGGCTCCCACGCACTCTCATGCCAATGACGTTCAAATGATTGGTTTCGCAATACTTTTGGTACAGCGATGAAAGCGGTCTGGCGCTGGTTTGGGCCAGATGACCCAATCACTTTGGCTCAAATCCGGCAGGCTGGTGCATCGGGCATTGTCACGGCCTTACACAGCCACGCCTCGGGTGCCACGTGGCCAAAAAGCGAAATCGAAAACACTAGAAAACTGATCGAAGACAGCGGTCTCACTTGGGAGGTTTGCGAGTCAATTTGGATGTCAGATGCAATCAAACTGAAGGGTAGTTTGGCCAAGGTCGAGGTTGAGGCATGGGTCGAGACGATGCGCAATCTTGCAGAGGCAGGCGTAAAAACAATTTGCTATAATTTTATGCCGCTGCTCGATTGGACCCGCACCGATCTGGATTTTGGCGTTGAGGGGCGTGGCCGCGCACTTAGGTTTGATATGGTCGACTTCATTGTGTATGACGTCCACATTCTAGCACGTCAAAATGCAAGTCAATCCTACCCTCAACATCTTCTGGACGAAGCTCAGCACAAATACGGTGCAATGACATCCGCGCGAATGGATGCGCTGGAACTTAATATCATTGCAGGTTTGCCAGGCAGTGCCACTGCCTTCACCCGCTATCACCTCTCTGACGGAATTAATCGCTTTTCACAGCTTTCACATGACGAACTTCGTGCCAATCTAGCCTCGTTTCTTGCGATAGTTCTGCCTGTCGCCGAAGCACTGGGCGTAAATCTCGCAATTCATCCAGACGACCCGCCAATGCCCCTCTTTGGCTTGCCGCGCTGTGTTTCAACAGCCGATGATCTGCGGTTCGTGGTTAATTGCCATCCCAGCCCCTCAAATGGATTGACGTTTTGCACCGGATCTTTGGGCGCGCATCCTGCAAACAATCTGCCCGAGATGGTGCAAGAGTTTGGGGACCACATCCATTTCGCACACCTTCGGAATGTTCAGCGCGAGCCAGACGGAAGTTTTTACGAAGCCTCTGTTTTTGAGGGTAGCACGCCCATGATTGATCTGATCAAGGAACTGCTAATTACAGAACAATGCGGCGCATCGCGGGACATCCCATTTCGTCCGGATCACGGCCATTTACTGGATTTCGAACGCGGGCAAAAAACCAACCCCGGCTATTCTTATCTTGGTCGACTTAAAGGACTATCCGAGCTTCAGGGTGCGATGGCTGCACTCTCGACGATGCACAATTAAACCAAGACGGTTGGGAAAATGTTATGACTTCTATCCTTGGTATTGGCGAATGTATGGTCGAACTGTCCTCGGCGGGGACCGGGCTGTGGCGACAGGGGTTTTCCGGCGATGTGTTTAACGCGCTTTGGTACGCACGCGCACTGTCAGATAGTAATATCACCGTCGCATTTCACACGGCGTTGGGCACAGATCCTTTGTCTGCCCAACTGCTAGAATTTGCGCAAAATGCAGATATCGATTGCTCAAATACCCCTCGCTTTGAAGATCGCAAACCGGGCCTTTATTCAATTCAGTTAAATGGGGCAGAACGTAGCTTCACATATTGGCGTGATACATCGGCAGCACGGATGATGATGCGCAGCCCAGAATTGCTTTGGCCCAAGGTCGAGGCTGCTGAAATCATTTATCTGTCGGGAATTACGCTGGCTATTCTTCCAGAAAAAGATTGCCAAATGCTGCTTGAGGGCTTGCAGCTTCATAAAAAGAAAACTGCCTCAATAGTTTTCGATCCAAACATCCGACCGCACTTATGGCAAGATAAGGACCAGATGCGTTCCGTCATTTCGCAGGCTGCCGCGCTCTCAAATATCGTCCTACCCAGTTTCGATGATGAAACTTCGACATTTGGGGATCGCGATCCTGACGCGACGGCGCGCAGATACTATGGACTGGGGGCGAAACATGTCGTGGTCAAAAATGGACCTAATGACACAATCCACCTTCAAAACGGTTTCATTACGTCATTTTCAGTTGCTCCCGTTAAAGGGGTCATCGACACAACCGCAGCCGGCGACTCTTTCAACGGTGCCTATATAGCTGCCCTACTTGCAGGTGTTCCCACAGACGACGCTATCCGAGCAGCACAACGATGCGCAGGACAGGTTATTACCCACAAGGGTGCTTTGGTCACCAATTCAGGTCTTTCTATAGACGGGATCACCACATCAAAATGATCTCGGTTATGCTTGCGCTTATACGGGGATCCTTTTGTAGCAACTTCTATTGACGACTCTGCGGACGAAAAAGACCTTAACAATTTTATTAACAAGGTCGCTTTAAACTGGCACAATAATATAACGCAAACTGCAAAATGCGGCCATCGACACGTGTCCAGCGACTGTTTAATTTATTTTAACTGAGTGCCAGACGTGTTTGATTGTCATATAATTCTCGAGGCCTTCTGCGCCACCTTCACGCCCGTAACCACTAGATTTAACGCCGCCAAACGGCGTTTCAGGCATTGAGGCTTCGAGCGTGTTGATCGATAGATTGCCAACTTCCACCTCGTCGGTCATGCGGTCAATGTAGTCCGCGCGATTGGTGAAGGCATAACCAGCCAAACCGAAGGGCACTGAATTTGCCTGTGCAATTGCTTCATCAAGGGACGCAACCGAATTGATGATCGCGATTGGCCCAAATGGTTCTTCCTGCATAATCCGAGCATTTTCAGGCACATTCAAAAGCACTGTTGGTTGAAAGAAATATCCTTTATCGCCTTGCCGGGCGCCGCCTGTGGCGATGGTCGCTCCCTTTGCACGCGCATCTTCTACCAAGTCGGTTAATGCAGGAACGCGGCGATCATTTGCCAACGGCCCCATCTCTACGCCAGCCTCCATACCATTGCCGACAACCGTGGCGGCGGCGCGTTTCACAAAGGTAGCGGCAAATTCGCCAAAAATGCTCTCATGCACAAAGAACCGTGTGGGGGACGTACAGACTTGACCCGCATTGCGCATTTTGCGAATTGCGCCTGTGATCGCAGCGACCTGAACATCCGTGTCTTCGCACACGATCACCGGTGCATGCCCTCCCAGTTCCATCAAGACAGAGGTCATATGCTCGGATGCCAAGGTTGTTAGGTGACGTCCGATTGCAGTGGAACCAGTAAAAGCAACTAACCGGACTGGGTCTTGCGGGATCAGGTGACTGGAAATTTCAGCGGGATCACCAAACACCAGATTAAGAACACCAGGCGGCAGCCCAGCGTCCTCAAAGGCACGGGCAATGTGGATAGCGCCAGCCGGGGTTTCTTCGGCCGCTTTCAGAATGATTGAGCACCCCGACGCTAATGCCCCCGCGATTTTACGAGCGGGTTGGCTCATCGGAAAATTCCAAGGCGAAAACGCAGCAACAACGCCGATAGGCTGGTGATGCACAGCAAATTTATGGCCATGGGCTGCGGGTATAACCCGACCATAGGTGCGCATGGCTTCCCCTGCGTCCCATTCAAAGAACTCTGCCCCGCGGATAACCTCAAGGCGTGCCTGTGGCAGCGGTTTGCCGTGTTCCAGCGTTATGGATTGCGCAATTTCTTCTTGGCGCTCGCGGATCAATGCTGCCGCCCGCAAAATGGTATCGGCGCGGTCACGGGGCGACGTGCGGCTCCAAAGGTGAAAGCCCCTTTTTGCGGCCTTCAATGCATCATCTAGATCAGATTTGGAGGCACAGGGAAGACGCCCAATCTCTTCTTCTGTCGCGGGGTTAAGCACAGCCATGTCGGTGGCAGCGTCGCGCCATTCGCCCGCAATAAATAGCTTTAGTTCAGGGTACATGACCATGCGTTTCCTTCATTCGATATGCATAAGATCAAGGTAAGCGGCCTATCACTTCAAGTGAATTGGGTGAATACAGGTATCAATTTGACGAATATCAGCGCGTTATCTTTGATGGGCGGCCTGATGCAGCGCCTGTTTGAACGCATGTCCAGCCGGGGACAGACTGGTGTCGTTGCGGTACGAGATGCCAATTGGCCCCTGCCCGAACGGAACAACCCAATCAAGCTGTGAAAGATTGCCACTTTCAATATCTTGGGCAATCACTTCTGCTGGCATAAGGCCGATTAGGTCGCGCGACTGTAACAGCGCCCTGTTGGTAAGGTATGACACCGATTCAATGGCCAACGGCGGGACATATTGCTGCTGACCAATGAAGAAATGATCAACTTGCCGCCGCAAACTTGTCTCTAGCGGGGGCAAGATCCAACCAAAGGGTTCAATCTGTTCAAACGACACAGATCGCATTTGGGCCAGCGGGTGCTGGTTGCCAACAACTGCCAAGATGCGGTCTTCAAACAGTTTTTCTTGCTTAATTTTTTCTCTATGGCGATGCGACGGCAACCGTCCCACAACCAGATCAATTTCACCTGACAACAGGGCGGGCATCAGCACTTCGTTGGTGCCTTCACTAATTTTAATTGCGACCTTAGGTCGATCCGCAAGCAAGATATCAATCGCTACGGGCAATAGCCCTGTCGATGCGGCCAACAGCGTACCGATCACAACCCGACCTGAATTGCCCTCGTTCAGATCATCCAATTCTTGGGCCGCGTTTGAAACCTGTGCAAAGATCAGTTTGCCATGTTTGATCAGGGTTTCGCCAAAAATCGTCGGGATTACGCCCCGATTGGTACGGTTGAAGAGTTTTACTTCGAAATCAAGCTCAAGGTCTTGGATCATCTTTGTTGCCGCGGGTTGTGAAATACCCAATTCCCGCGCTGCATTCTGGATGTTGCCGTGGCTGCCAACGGCAACCAACAAACGCAACTGGCGCAGTTTCAAACGCGTTAGCGCGCGGTCAACAATACGAGAATGACCGGCAGTCATAACGTTACCCACTGGCTGATTTGCGCGACCTTACTCAGCACACTCATTGCAGCCAGCGCAGAACTCCGCGGATTGTCGGGCAAAGACTGGCCGTTGATCTGAAAGCAGAAACTGCCAAATTCACCAATCGCTTGGATCTCATGAATATTATTGGTGACATTTGGATCGGCGATTAACTGGACTTGTGTCGCGTCAAAGCCAACGCCTGCCAATGCCACGGCAGCGGCAACATTTGCGTTCTTGGGATAAGCCAAAGCCGCCTCGCGGGCTGTGCCTTGAAAATGCGTCCTTGCGCCACCCTTTAACGCATCAAGGTCCAGCTTGCTTTCGGCAGGTGAACCTTTCCACCCTTTTGGCGGCTTGCGCCCGATATAGGTGACTCTGTCAAGCCGTCCGATACGGGCCGACTGCAGGCAATCAAGCGCCCCGATGGCGCCACTGGAAAGGTGCAATTTAGCGTTGCCTTGCCGTGCGGCATCTTCGAGAGATGCATACACTTTCTGGTCGGCCAAGGCGCCAACCGAAACAGTGATCAGGCCCATCCCACGCAGCAGAATGTCTGGCCCGTAGTCCGCCAAGGCACTATGACCGGCACAATCAATCATCAAGTCCAAATCATCAGGCAATTGCGAGACAGCGCCAACATAAAGTGTAGGATTTTCCGCCACACGTTCGGGGCGCAGCAGGATCGCCCCAACAACATGCCCACGTTTTTCAAGAGCATCATGCACATAGGTTGCAATCGCACCCTTGCCAATCAAACCAATTTTCATGACCATCTCCTTTATCTGAAATTGATCTAACCTAAATTGATCTGGCTTTGATATATTTATTTTTGATAACCAATTCGAGCGTTTCACGTTGGCTCTGGCGACAAAATACGCCCTGTTAAGTCCTGAAAAATCTGTTCCACCATCTTAGAATGCCCACACATGAAATACACCAAACATGACGCCAAAGAGTACGCCCGTGAAAACATGAAGGGGATTTGGGCCGCCGCCCTTAATCCTTTCAACGACGACATGTCGCTCGATGAGGTCGGGTTACGTTCAAACATGCGTCACTGGATTGACGATTTGAAAATCCAAGGGTTGTTTGTGGCCGGCAAACAGGGTGAATTTTTCTCGATGACCCTTGAGGAACGCAAACGCAATTTTGAAATTGCGGTGGATGAATGTGCTGGCAAGGCTGGCGTGATTGTCTCGGTCTCGGATCAAAACATGGAAACGGCCCTAGAACTGGCACATCACGCGCAAGACTGTGGCGCTGATTACATTGTTCTACACGCGCCGGTGCTGAGCTTTGTGCATGATCGTGGCGAGGTGCTGTATCAGTATTACAAAACGTTTTGCGATCAACTTGATATCGGGATCGCGATGTGGAGCCACCCTGACAGCGGCTATTTGATGCAGCCCGAAGAATGCGCCCGTATCGCCGAGCTGCCAAATATCGTTGCGATCAAGTATTCGGTACCACGCGAAATGTACGTTAAATTGCACCACATGATCGGTGACAAAATTCAGGTTTCCACCTCGCTTGAAGATGATTGGCTGGATAATATCGAAGAACTTGGCTGGCAGTTGTACCTATGTTCCTCCCCGCCTTATCAGTTGCAAACAGCCAATGATTTGCGGATGCATGAATACACGCAACTGGCCTTTGACGGCAAATTTGATGAGGCCCGCAAGGTGCGTGACAGCCTAAACCCCATACGCGAGATTATGAAGCAAACGCGACCAGCGTCCAAACCGACAGCTTTCGGCAAATACTGGCAGGACCTTTTGGGCCAGACGGGTGGCCGTGTCCGTGCGCCGATGCTGGAACTGACGGAGTCTGAAAAAACCATCATCCGCGAAGGGTTTGAGAAATGCGGTCTCAAGCTCTGATAGCCTTTCGATATAACTAATTTTGATATCTACATACCCAAGTATCCTTTGCGGATATGGTCGAAGTCACGGAAGTTTTTCAAAGCCTAGGAGGGAAATATGTCCAAACTGAAAGCCTTCAATTTTCAAGCGTGGATTGACGAACATCGTCATCTCCTAAAACCCCCTGTCGGCAACCAACAAATTTGGGAAGATGCCGATCTGATGGTCACGGTCGTTGGTGGACCGAACAAGCGGACTGATTATCACGACGATCCGGTGGAAGAGTTCTTTTACCAGATCGAGGGCAACATGGTTCTCAAGCTTTATGACGGCAAAGAGTTCTATGATGTGCCGATCCGTGAAGGCGAGATATTCTTGCTACCGCCCCACGTACGCCATTCCCCACAACGCCCCGAGGAAGGGTCGATTGGGCTGGTGGTCGAACCCAAGCGGCAAACCGGAGAGCTTGATGCGGTAGAATGGTACTGCTTTGAGTGCCAGACACTTGTGTACCGTGCTGAATTGCAGATGGAATCCATCGTTAAGGATTTGCTGCCCGTCTATCAAAAGTTCTATGCTTCCGAAGAAGACCGGACTTGCCCGAATTGTCAGACAATACACCCCGGAAAAGAGCCTCCAGAGGGTTGGGTAACAATCTGATCCACGGAACAAAACAAACGACAGGGAGATAAAATGAAACATCTTACAAAAATGCTCTCGTCCGCCGCTCTGGTCGCCGCCTCTACTTTTACGGTTCAGGCTGAAGAATTTCGATTGGGGCTGATCACACCGCCGCCGCACATCTGGACCAAGGCCGCGGGTGCGTTTGGCGCTGAGTTGGCCGAGGCAAGTGGTGGTGCCCATAGCGTATCAGTTTTCCCATCGCGTCAGTTGGGCAACGAGGCCGAGATGCTGCAACAGTTGCAAACCGGTGCGCTGGATATGGCATTTATGACTGTGGCAGAGGTTTCTAACCGCGCAGTTGATCTAGGGTCTTTCTACGCACCCTATTTGGCCAATGATATTGCGCATGCAGGTCGTATCTTACGGTCTGACAAGGCTGCTTCAATGCTGGAACCACTGCCGGGTCAAGTTGGCGTCGTTGGTTTGGGGTATGGCATGGCCGGTCTTCGTCAGATCGTGGCCCGTGGCGACGTGAACAGCGCGGCCGATCTTGCTGGTAAGAAACTGCGCATCACGCCTTTCGCTCCAATCCTTGATTTTTACAACGCCGTGGGTGCTGCGCCAACGCCGATGCCATTGCCCTCCGTCTATGACGCGTTGGCAAATGGTCAGGTGGACGCGATTGACATGGACGCCGAACTAATTTGGGTTCTGAAATACTACGAGCACGCCGACACGATCATTCAATCAGATCACATGATGTTCCCGATGGTCGGGCTGGTGTCCGCCAAGGTTTGGGCTGGCATGTCCGAAGCAGACCGCACAATGATCGGTGATCTGATGGCCAAACATGTGGACAGCACCATCGATAGCTATATCGCAAAAGAAGCTGGCTGGTTGGAGCAGATCAAAGCCACCGGCAAAACCTATACTAAGGTTGACGCCTCATTCTTTGGCGGTGCAATTGACGAATGGAACGCAGCTTGGTCTGAAAAGGCCGTATCCCTTGACGCGCTGCGTGAAGTTGCTGCAGAAACTGAATAACCTATCAAATACGAAGAACAGGGGCGTGGGTCAGACCTGCGCCCCTTTTTTGTGAGGATTGATCATGCTTTATCAAATATCTGCAGCGTGGGCGCGAGTGGAACTATGGTGCGCTGCGGTATTAGCGGTCGCCGTCACGCTGTTGGTTTTACTAAATGTCGTGACACGCACTGCAGGCCACGCGCTGTTTTGGGTGGACGAACTGGCGATATACGCGATGGCATGGATGACTTTTCTGGGCGCGTCAGCCGCCCTACACCACCGCAGTTCGGTGGCGATCACATTGCTTCCTGACGCAGTGTCGCACACCAGCAAAACCGTGATCAAGAAAACTGTAGATGTTGTTGTCTTTGCCTTCGCGCTTGCCCTGCTTTGGTTCTGCTGGCGCTGGTTTATGCCGCTTGAATTTGTCCGCGCAGGCTTTGACGTCGGGACGTTTCAGGGAAAGACCTTCAACTTTATTTACGCCGAACCATCATCAACGCTTGGCGTACCAAAATATCAATTTTGGATGGTGATGTGGCTGTTTGCGCTGGGTGCAACGCTGCATTCCTCAATGCATTTATTTGCTACCCCAAAGGTCAAAGCATGAGCCCCGCCGTCTTCCTTACCGCGCTGTTTTTATCTGTCCCCGTAGCGATTGTATTGGTCATCACGTCGATCTGGTACATCTGGGAAAGCGGCAACACCGTTCTTTACGACAGCTTTGCCCTCAAAATGTTCGGCGGTCTCGAGAACTACGGGCTTCTGGCTGTACCGCTGTTCATGCTGACGGGCGAGTTGATGAATGAAGGCGGCATGACCAAACGGTTGATCAATATGGCGCGGGTGTTTGTTGGCGGATTTCGCGGTGGGCTGGCATATATCAACCTGCTGACCAACATGTTCATGGCAGCTATCATCGGATCAGCCACCGCACAGATTGCCGTGATGTCGCGCGCGATGGTGCCCGCAATGGAGGCCGAGGGGTACGATAAAGGCTTCGCCGCTGCGACAACCGCTGCCGGTGGTTTGTTGGCCCCTGTCATTCCTCCGTCGATGATGTTCGTGATCTTTGGGGTTCTGGCACAGGTGCCGATTGGCGACATGTTCATCGCAGGTATTATTCCGGGTCTGTTGTTGTCACTGGCCTTCGTTGTGGTCATCACCATCATCGGCTGGACACAGCAATTCCCAAAAGGCGCGTGGATGTCGCGCAAAGATGCGAGCCGTGCGTTGATCGAAGCGCTACCTGCCCTTTTGATCCCAGTTGCAATCATCGGCGGCATCTTGTTTGGCGTGGCCACCCCAACTGAGTCCGCAGCAGTCGCATCCCTGATCGCTTTTCTAGTTGGCTGGCTGGCTTACGGTGAACTAAAACCACGACAACTGGGTGAGATGTTCAGACGCACAGCGATCAACGCCTCAATGATCCTCTTTATGATCGCAGCCGCCAATGTATTCGGGTGGGTCATCATTTACGAAGAAGTTCCGCAAAAACTGGCATCTCTGATCACCTCAATCACCTCCGATCCGTTCATGTTTTTTCTTATCGTCAATGCGGCCTTGTTGCTGGTTGGAATGGTGATCGATGGCATTGCAGCAATCATCTTGATCACACCAATACTCCTACCGATTGCCACAGGAAATTATGACATCAGCCCTTATCAATTCGGTGTCGTGATCTGCCTAAATCTGGTTTTGGGCCTTTTAACACCGCCCGTCGGGATTGGCCTCTACATCGCATCATCCATGAGCGACACGCCGCCCGGTACCATCCTAAAGGCGTTGTGGCCGTTCCTTTTGGCAGTGGCTTTGGTTTTGATCCTTCTAAGTTATTTCCCAAGCTTATCGACAATGTTGATTTAAACTTCTTGTTTGAAACTGCCATTTTCTGCGCAATTGTTTAAGGTCTGCTTTTGATCATTATTGGTTTCAGGCAGTGCGTTCCTCAATCATATTGCTCGGGCGAAGGGGCTTGCGTGATCGCACGTGTTGCCTTGGAACTGTCTGAAATAGAGATTTCGGCCTTTCCGGCGGCAAAGATAAAATCAGCAGTTAAAGAAGATGCGTCCCAAGGTGTTTGCAGTCCTCCGGTTTCTTTGAATACTGCAACACGAACCTTTTTAAACATCTGTTCGACCAGAACACCTGCTACCATCAATTCATTGGCCAAAGCGCTGGTGAAAGGACTGTTGCCGCCTGCGCCATCAAATGCGGCTTCTCCCGGTGCGGTTGCATATGAAAGAAAGGTACCCGTCGGTGTATTCATTTCAGCCAGTCCATTGTCATCAAATGTCGGAATGTTCTCGAACGGATTGTTGCGGCAGGCATCAAGGATCACAATATTCGTTTGGTTTTTAGCAAATTTCATTTGCTGTAATACCGATGCGGCCTCGATTGCCACCAAATCAAGATCAGCGGTATCAATCAGATCAATATCAACTGGCAAAAGGTAGTTGGTACCAAAGGATTGTACGCCGTGGCCCGCATAATAAAACAGTACCGTTGCATCCCGACCAGCATTGCGTAAATCACGACCAAACTGAGAAATACCAAGTCGCAAGTCTGCTTGATTGGAATTCACCAAAAGGGAAACTTCAAACCCTAATCTCTTCAGAGTATTTGCCATTAGCTTGGCGTCACGAGCAGGATTATCTAGCGATGAAACAGTGCTGTAACTCCCATTTCCAACAACCAACGCAATGCGAATTTCCGCCTTAGCTGCCAACGGTGTTATTCCACAGGCAAGGATAAGAAAAAGCACGAAAATTCTGAACATTAAAATCACAATTGGAAATTCCCAGATTTTACGAACGAGCCTTTTTACCACAGGCAGTTCCTGTACTTAAATAGAAAGCAGCAAGCGAAACTCTCAACCGGAATGATACGATTTCAAGGAAAGCATGCATGTAGAAATAGCGAAAAACTAACAACCCGATTTTTCGGTTAGAACGTCGGCTTTTCAGATTTGTCGGCACAAATTGACCACCATCAGGATATCCACTCAATCCTTGTCCAACGACCCATTGCAGTCACGGTTCTTCAGGCATTGCTCTAGAGCGGCCAAAACAGGCTAGAATAGGACCAACTTGGGTTTTAGCGGCTGCGAGAGTCACCAGCCGTGAGATTGGAAATCTTAATAGACGAGGTCACGATAAAGAGATAGAATTTTTGGCTAGTCTACCGATTTGCTTTTTCATGTAAACCGTTACGATTTCAATTAAAATTAGCGGAACGCTTAACCTATTATGCCAATTTTTGACTACTTTAAAATTATAATGGCCTATCTCGCAGTTTTTGTATTGATAATGGCGTTGTATCGAATTTTTGCATCCATCAAATTCGCAAAGAAGAACAGAAATTTCCTGATCGCGTTTTGTTCGTTACTTATATTCTCATCGCTTCTGTTGACCGAAAACCTCTGGCAAAACTACTTATTTTTGAACGGTACCGCGTGGATTGCATCTCTGGGGTTAAAGATCCTTTGGTGGCTTGCACTTAGTTTTTCAGCCAACCAATTTCTAGATTTTTTCCTATGGAATGGTCTCCTTAAGAAAAATGGAACGCTGGTTATCCCAATCCTGTTAAAACAAACAATCTCGCTGTTTGTTTACATGATCTTTGCAGCGGGGATCATGCACTTTGTTTTTGCACAACCTATTACTCCTTTGCTTGCCACGTCTGGTGTTGTCGCGATTGTTTTGGGGTATTCAGCCCAAAGTACACTGTCAGATGTGTTTGCGGGATTGAGCTTGAGCATCACCCGGACCTTTGAAAAAGATGAATGGATTGTGGTCGATGGTCAGCTTGGTCAAGTGATCGACATGAACTGGCGTGTTGTGACGTTCCTCACCGAGTTTGAAACCGAACTTACGATCCCAAACTCTGTCGTCTCAAAAAGCAAAATTGTTAACTTCAACCGCCCCAATGGGCATCGCCTCGATATCATCAAGATCCACATCGAAAAAGATGCCTCTATAGATGTCGTAAAGGCCTGTATCCTCGACGCTGCTGCCAATTGTAGCGGTATCTTAAAGACGCCAGCACCGGTGGCGCACGTCTACGATTATACCTCACACGGTGTCATTTACAGATTGATGTTCCATACTCGTGTTCCGTTCTTGGCCGGCATCCGAAACGACGTCTTGTCCGGGCTTTGGTATGGGTTGCGGCGCAGAGGTGTTTCAATCTTTCGTCATGAGATTTCCATCGGCGACCCTATTGAACAAACCACCGCCCCGGACCCCCTTCAAGAACTCAAACCTTTGCTAAAGTCGCATCAGATTTTCTCTGTTTTGACTGAAGCGGAAATAGACCAACTCGCGCAAGCCTCTCAACGGCTCGAGGTGGGGTTTCCAGAAATTATGGTGCGACAGGGCGAAGAAAGTAATTCACTTTATATCATCGCCAGTGGTGCTTTGGGCGTCTACATTGATTTGCCCGATGGCAAAACGCAGAATGTTGCAAGCCTTGGGCCTAGCAATCTGTTTGCTGAGATTTCTTTGCTTACGGGGGACATGTGCAACGCCACTGTACGCGCAGATGGCGAAGCCGTGGTTTACCGCATTGACCGCGATGCCTTGCGCCCTCTGTTGGATGCAAGGCCCGAGATCGTTAAACGCTTAAGTGAGATGATGGCGGAACGTATGGCCGTCACTGGAAAAGCCAAGGATGATATCGCGGCCAAATCTAAGGATGGAGAAACAGAATCGCTGGCCAACCGCCTTGCAGGGCGGATCAAAGAACTTTTCAGCCTGTAATCCGCTGATCCGCCTTAACGACAAAAACCACAAACCGACTGCCCCCCCAGATCACGACATCAAAGCGTAAAAGTGATCAAAAAACGAGGGGAGCATTCTTTTGACTATGAAAGCCCACCGCCACCAACCACCGCAACATCGGTATCAATGCCAAGTTTGGCAAGGACGTCGCCAACACCGCTATAATCGACGATTTGCCAGATTGATAACGTTTCGCCCGTTTCAGTTTGTACGGTGTTCCCAGTCTCTTGGAAATATTGGTCCATATTTAACCCAGTAATGTTTACGGAATCCGAGGTATCACCTAAAATGGTTAATGTTGTGAGCGGATCGTAGGTCAGACTTGTGGCATCGACCTCTAGCACCGCATTCAGGTCAATGTCGCCTGTATCAAAAATCGCGATCAAATCTGCCAACGACATTTCAAGGTTCTGAGCGGTCGTGTTGGTTAAATCTATCGCCTCAATGCTGGTGGCGTTCAGGGCTTGTAAGTCCACAGTTCCGTCAAACATCAACGAAAGAACATCGCGCCCAGTCCCCCCGTTCAAACCGACAGCCGCCGAGCCGCTGAATGAAATGAAATCATCACCAACACCATCCAGACTGTCGTTACCCGTGAACCCAAGGATAACATCAGCCCCAGCGCCGCCATCGATTGTATCAGCCAGATCACTGCCCAAAAGCAGGTCAGCCCCGGCAGTGCCGGCAAGGTTTTGCGCGGTTGAGGCAATAGAGATTTCAGCCGTTTCCGTCACACTATAAGTGACAGTGACAGGGTCAGTGACAGTTAGACCGGGTACTTCATATTCTGCCGTCAAAAAGAACTGATTTATCTCGCCCAATTGCTCTGCCAGTCCATCCACACTTGCCAAAGCTATGTCAAAATTTGGGTTTGCATCGGTAAAGTCAGGGTCGTCACTTACCAAAAATGTCCCCGCATACACTCCATCAGCGAACAGGATAATATTGAAACTGTTTAATGTGCCGGTGAAAGTAGCACCTGCCGTGATACTTAGGTTGCCAGCCGGGTTTCCACTAACAGCGGCAATGGTGATGGCCAAATCTGGTGCGGTGACACCTGCAGCCAGAAGGGTGCTGTCGTCTGCAGCCACGTATACAATTGCATTACTGCTATCAGTGAAACCGAATTCATCTTCGAAGGTATAATCGAACGTTGCGACCCCAAAAAAGCCCTCTATCGGGGTGAAAATCAATGATTGGGCGCCACTCCCACCAATTGATACATAACCTGCATAGGACCCACCTAGATCATAAATGTCGACATTTGCGCCAGGTACATAACTTCCGGCGAAGCTTATAATGGTCGCGGTGCCCGCCGTGCTGTCATTGGCCAACACATTCATCGTCAAAGCACCTTCCGTGACTGCGATGTCGGGCATGGCTTCGGAAGCTTCCGCCAGAACAACCGCAGTCAGCGTGGTTGTATCGTACCCACCGCTGCTATCGCTAATTTGCAATGTAAACTCTTCTTCAACGACCCCGGTGACTGATGCTGCCAAGGCGGCTTGCGCTGCGGACATATCTCCAGAAAGCGTATAGGTCCAGGTCCCGTCTTGCGCGATCGTGGCCGTTCCATAATCACCAACAATACTGGTTGTTGTTACGCCTCCGTCCAGCAGTCCAAGGGTCAGACCATTGCTTGCGAACGTATCACCGACCGGAGAGTCACCTGTGATCAACGCATTTACCGTTGTAAAAGCTGAACCATCCGATCCCACGACAGCCAAGGTTAAAGCAGCACTGTCCACGGACACCACGGTCACTCCGACGTCGCTAGATGTCTCGACTTGATCTGAAACGGTATAAGTAAAGGTATCGACTCCAAGAAAATCACTGCTTTGAGTGAAAACGATTTGGTTGTTTTCAAATGTCAAAGTCCCGAAAAAACCGTCAGTAACTTGGCTGTAATAATAATATCCGCTTGCTAGATCGTAAACCTCGGCTTCCATTCCATAGTATGCGACAGATAACTCGCCATCACCGATATCATTGCCCAGAACATCTACAGACAGGGTGTCAAAGAAAAACCCGCCAGACACATAGGGACCCTCATAATAATAAGGATCACCCTCGTATCCTTCCGTATAATATCCTGCGGCGTAACCGCCTGCAACAAACGTGGCCTCTGCTATGACAAGATCAGAAGTGGGGGTAAGCGGTGGCTCATCTGCCCCATTGACGGTCGCAGTCACGGCAACAGAAACCATCTCGCCACTGGTATCGCTAACCTCCACTGTGAAGATTTCGGCTTCCTGATCGGTTGACGTAAGGCCTTGTACCGTGATCGCTTCGTTGACCAACGTGTAGGTGAAATTCCCGCTGGCATCCACCGAGGCAGTGCCATACTGGCCGACTCCACCACCGACGATAGAGTACGTAAGGGTGTCAAGATCGACATCAGTAACCCCAAGCGAAATATTTGCGATTAGATTTAAAGGGTCGTCCTCAGTCACAGCGCCCAACAATAGGGTGGGCTCAGCGCTGACCGGCGCGTCGTTTACCGCCCCAACCGTGAAGGACACCGTCGCCGTATCACTGTCGCCTGCGCTGTCCGTCACCGTGTAGCTAAAGCTGCCCGGGCCCGTGTAATCTGCATCCGGCGTAAAGACGTACGTGCCATCGGGTTGCATCACAACCGTGCCATTGGCCGAAGCCTGGTCCGCAACAGCTGTGAATGTAAGGTCATCCCCCTCCACATCCGTCGCCGTAACACTTCCGTTGAACACCGTGTCTTCGGTCACAACAATCGTTGTGTCAGCGCTCACCGGCGCGTCGTTTACAGCCCCAACCGTGAAGGACACCGTCGCCGTGTCACTGTCGCCTGCGCTGTCCGTCACCGTGTAGCTAAAGCTGCCCGGGCCCGTGTAATCTGCATCCGGCGTAAAGACGTACGTCCCATCGGGTTGCATCACAACCGTGCCATTGGCCGAAGCTTGGTCCGCAACAGCCGTGAATGTAAGGTCATCCCCCTCCACATCCGTCGCCGTAACACTTCCGTTGAACACCGTGTCTTCGGTCACAACAATCGTTGTGTCAGCGCTCACCGGCGCGTCGTTTACAGCCCCAACCGTGAAGG
>JBLHPE010000031.1:0-23362 GCA_047624005.1 Ascidiaceihabitans sp. | reverse complement strand
GTTGTTTATCATGTTCCGATTATCCAGAGATTCCGCGCAGGCGCAAGGGGGTGCCCGTTGGTATCTTGAAACTGTTACAAAGCGTGGGCTATTTAGGGCCTATGGATATTACAATACACCACTTTCCCGAATGCGGAACGTCGACCCACACACTGCAGATCATTCGTGACGCAGGCTATGATCCAGTTGTTGTGGAATACATGAAAACAGGTTGGACCAACCCGCAGTTGCAAAAATTGTTTGGGGACGCAGGGATGACCGCGCGTCGTGCATTACGCATTCACAAAACCAACGCCAAAGAGTTAGGTTTGACAGATGTGGGCGTCACTGAAGCTGAGATTTTGGATGCGATGGTCAAGTTCCCAAAATTGGTGAACCGTCCGATTGTGGTCTGTGAAAATGGCACTGCATTGTGCCGTCCGTCTGAAATGGTTTTGGACTTTCTGCCAAAGTGGCCAAGGGGTCCATATGCCGGGAAAGACGGATCGCTTTTGATCGACGAAGAAGGGAACCGTGTCGATTCTTGATGATCGATGTGGGAAACCTGCCATAGTGTCTGCATGGATTATGAAACGATAAGTGCCGGCGACTTTGGTAAATCACTTCGCGGGATAGGTATAAACCTGTTGGTGCGGGATGTGGTTGAGCAATGTCGGTTTTTGGAAGCTGTGTTCTTGGTCAAAACTCATCAGGTTTCTGCTGATTTTGCGATTGTGACGTATGGCGATCAAGTGTTCCAGTTGCATAGCGATGGCACGTATCACTCGAACCCACTGCATGGACTGTTGCCGGACAACCCTCCGCGCGGCGCTGGGATCGAGATTAGGTTTTACGACACCGATCCTGAAGAAGCGGTTAAGCGCGCGAAAGCGCTAGATGCTGTTATCTTACAGGAACCAACTGACAAGCCGCATAGTTTGCGTGAGGCATATATCCTTTGCAAAAACGGCTATGCTTGGGTTCCATCACGTCCTTTATGATCCGCGGCCATTTCCTCTTTGATCCAATCAGCAAACTGGGTGGCATGTGGGTTGCGATCCGCGCGCGAGTTCATGGTTAAATAGTACGCTTCTGGCATCTCAACGGTATGAGCGAACGGACGGACCAATCGCCCCGTTTCGAGCAGATGCTGTACCGTACAATCGTGCGCCATTGCTAAGCCCGCACCCGCTTCGGCGGCGGCCAACGCAGTCCCTAACACTTGGCAATGCGTGATCTTAGGGCTTTGGCCTATCTGCTGTTCTTCGGCCCATGCGTCCCATGTTGTCATCATGGCGGTACAATAGAACAATCGATGCTTATGTATTTGATCCAAACTGACCTGATATTCGGGTGAGCAGACTGGATAGAAGTTATCCCAAGTTAAGCGTTCGGCACCTAGATCTACTTCTGGAGATATCAAAAACCTAATCTCGATATCGGCTTCTTCAACCCGTTTCATAGGGTCCCAAATTGCGGTCGAAATATGCAAATGGATATCAGGATGTCGCACATATAATCGGGGCAGCCGCGGGGCGAGCCAGTAGTTTGAAAACGTTAAATTAGTTTGGATATGCAATTCATGGGCGACCCCACCATCGACAAGCATGCGCGTTCCACGGCTAAGGGTTTGAAACGCCTCGCGCACAACAGGTACGTAATTTAGACCCATGACCGTCAGCTCTAATGCGCGCGGCCTGCGAAAAAACAACGGCTGCCCAAGATGCGTTTCAAGCGATTTTATCTGCTGGCTTACGGCGCTTTGGGTCATGTTCAATTCAGCGGCAGCTGCCGTGAATGATAGGTGTCGGGCTGCCGCCTCAAAGGCACGGAGGTGGTTCAAGGGGGGGAGGGCGCGAGTATTCATAAGTTATGCATTAGCAAAACTTATGTCACGACGGTAGTTTTTTCGTTGGTCACTTTTTGCAACAATCGCCAAGGTGTGCATATCAACGAGGAGACTTGAAATGGCGAACACTGAAACACGTGCAAATATGGATCATTGGCAAGAACGCGTGGACCTTGCTGCAGCGTTCAGATGGACCGTGCGTTTGAACATGCACGAGGCTGTTTCCAATCATTTTTCGTTAGCGATCAATGAGGATGGTTCCAAGTTCTTGATGAACCCAAATCAGGTGCATTTCAGCCGGATCAAAGCCAGCGATCTGATTGTCGTCGATGCCAACGACCCCGCCAGTATGGAAGGCCCGGACGCGCCTGATCCCACCGCATGGGGGTTGCACGGCGGAATGCACCGCCATTGTGCGCATGCGCGTTGCGCGATGCATGTTCATTCGCCCTATGCGACCGCATTGGCTGCATTGGCGGACAGCCGATTGCCACCTGTTGACCAAAATTGCTGCACCTTTTTCAACCGCTACGTCGTCGATGAAAGTTATGGTGGTTTGGCTTTTGAGGAAGAAGGCGCGCGGTGTGCCAAGTTGCTCGACGACCCTAAGAAAAAGATCATGATTATGGGCAATCACGGCATCATGATTGTTGGTGATACAGTCGCTGATACATTCAATCGCCTGTATTATTTTGAGCGGGCGTGCATGACCTACATTATGGCATTGCAAACAGGGCAGCCCCTTCGCGTGATCCCTGATGATATCGCTGAAAAGACTGCGCAAGAACTCGAGGGATACCCGGAACAAGATGCGCGTCATTTGGCTGAGCTCAAAGCGATTTTGGACGACGATGGGTCCAATTACGCCAGCTGATCTACCTTTCCAGATTTCACATACAACCAGCCGAAAAAAGAAGAAGTACACATGATTTACGGGCAGACAGACGAGCAACTGATGATCGCGGACACGGTCCGATCCTTTGTAGAGAAAGAGATTTATCCACACGAGGATTTGGTTGAACGCACAGGTGAAGTGCCTGCTGAGATTGCCCAAGAGATTAAGCAAAAGACGCTAGATTTGGGGTTCTATGCCTGTAACTTCCCCGAAAGCGTTGGTTGCGCTGGGCTTAATCACGTTGAATTCGCGCTGGTCGAGAGGGAGTTGGGTCGTGGTTCAATGGCGCTTAATCACTTCTTTGGTCGCCCCCAAAATATCTTGATGGCTTGTGAAGGTGAACAGGTGGAACGTTACCTTATGCCAGCGGTGCGCGGTGAGCGGATGGATGCATTGGCGATGACTGAGCCGGGCGCGGGATCGGACATTCGCGGTATGAAATGTGCCGCTGTGCGCGATGGTGGCGACTGGGTTGTGAATGGCACGAAGCACTTCATCTCTGGCGCGGAACACGCAGACTTTATCATCGTGTTCATAGCGACTGGTGAAGACCAAACGCCTAAAGGACCAAAGAAACGGATCACCGCATTCTTGGTGGATCGCGGGACGCCGGGATTCACAATTCGGGATGGGTACAAGTCTGTTAGTCATCGCGGATATAAGAACATGATCCTTGATTTTGACGATTGCCGTTTGCCTGATGCGCAAGTTTTGGGCGAGGTCGATAGCGGCTTTGATGTTATGAACACGTGGCTTTACGCGACACGGATCACTGTAGCTGCGATGGCGGTTGGGCGGGCGCGACGTGCGTTTGATTATGCGTTGGATTATTCGGCGCAGCGTGAGCAATTTGGCCAACCCATTGGGAAGTTTCAGGGCGTCAGCTTTCAATTGGCGGATATGATCACCGAAATTGATGCGGCTGACTTGCTAACGATTGCAGCGGCTGACCGGTTGGACAAAGGGTTGCCTGCGAACCGCGAGATCGCGTCAGCCAAACTATACGCGAGTGAAATGCTGGCACGAGTGACTGATGCTGCGATCCAAATTCATGGCGGCATGGGGCTGATGGATGACTTCCCGCTTGAACGGTTCTGGCGTGACGCGCGTGTTGAACGCATTTGGGATGGGACGTCTGAAATTCAGCGCCATATTATCAGCCGTGATTTACTTCGCCCACTGGGGGCGTAATCGATGCGTGATCTTTCGCGGCTTTTGCGGCCCAAGTCGATTGCTGTCATTGGTGGCGGTGCGTGGTGTGAGCAGATAATTGTTCAAAGTCAGAAGATGGGGTTCTCTGGACAGTTGTGGATGGTGCACCCCAAAGAAATTGAACTGCACGGTGTCAAAGCGGTGGCGACATTAGATCGTTTGCCATCGCCACCAGATGCCGTATTTATCGGCGTCAATCGGCACCTAACGATTGAACTGGTGCGTGCGCTGTCGTTGATGGGAGCAGGCGGTGCAGTTTGTTTTGCGTCGGGATTTTCCGAAGCGGTGGCCGAAGATGCCACTGGGTCTGACCTCCAATCCGCATTGGTTGAAGCTGCTGGTGAAATGCCTATCCTTGGGCCCAATTGCTATGGGTATGTAAATGCATTGGATAACGCATTGCTTTGGCCAGATCAGCACGGGTGTACGTCTGTCGAGACTGGGGTGGCGATCCTAACCCAGTCCTCTAACATTGCGATCAACTTGACGATGCAACAACGAGGATTGCCGATTGCCTACACAATTGCATGTGGGAACATGGCGCAAACCAGTCAGGCGCAAATCGCCACGGAATTATTGGATGACCCACGAGTGACGGCCATTGGCCTGCATATCGAAGGATTTGGCGACATATCCGAATGGGCGACTTTGGCGCGAAAAGCGCATGCCAAGGGCGTTCCATTGATAGCCTTAAAGGTTGGAAAGTCAGTTCAGGCGCAGCGAGCAACCGTATCTCACACGGCCTCCCTAGCGGGTAGCGATGCGGGTGCTGATGCGTTGCTGCGGCACCTTGGAATTGGGCGTGTGCATGACATGCCGACGTTTCTTGAGACGTTGATGTTGCTGCACAGCTCGGGTCAATTGGATGCCCATACACTGTCGTCCGTCAGCTGTTCGGGGGGCGAAGCAAGCCTTGTTGCTGATCTGGCTCATGATACGTCGATGGAGTTCCCTGAACTTACTGATACCCAACGAATACAGCTATCAGATGCTTTGGGCCCAATGGTCGCGCTGTCTAATCCATTGGATTATAACACCTACATTTGGCGCGATACTGAAGCGATGACACGGGCATGGCTGCCGATGGCAGCGCCGCATATTGGGTTAACATTGTTGATTGTCGACTATCCACATACCGACGCAAGTGACTGGGTGTGTGCCACCGATGCAGCGATTGCGATTCATAAACAAAGCGGGCGACCGGTCGCGGTTGTCGCAACGTTGCCAGAACTGATGCCATTGGCCATTGCGCAAAAGTTGTTGGCAGCTGGTGTGACGCCTTTGAACGGATTGCGTGAGGCAATTACGGCGGCGCAGATCGCTGCATCAATGAGACCGCCATCACTTGATGTGCCCTTGCCTGCGGGCGCTGATAGGGATGCGATTTTTCTGGGTGAGGGCGCGGCTAAGGCAGAACTCTCCAACTATGGAATGATCGTGCCAAAGCAGGCCGCTAACCTTGCAAATGCTACCACACTAACAGAACCTTTTGCCGTCAAAGGGACAGGCTTCGCCCATAAATCAGACGCAGGTGCTGTTGCCTTGAACGTCACCCATTTTAAGTTGACAGAGATTGTCAAAAACATGCCCGGCGACGGAGTGCTGATTGAGGAAATGGTCACAGGTACCGTTGCCGAAATGCTGCTTGGCGTCGTGCGTGATCCTGCGCATGGGTTTGTCTTAACCGTCGGTGCAGGCGGTGTTTTGACTGAGATTATGCAAGACACGGTGTCCTTCATCGTGCCGACCAGTGCTGATGACATTCACGAAGCGCTGCCGCGTTTGAAATCGTACCGCTTGCTCACTGGTTTTCGTGGAAAACCTGCGGCCAACATTGATGATCTGATCAAGGCGATCATGGCGTTGCAGTCTTATGTGGTTGCCCACAGCGACCGGATCGAAGAAGTTGAGATTAACCCGATAATGTGTACGCCAACTGCCGCCATAGCCGCGGATGCGTTGATCCGCATTGCCCCCGAAAGGACTTAACTCATGAACCCGATTAAAACTCACCGTGAAGGTGCAATTTTGCTGGTCACCTTAGACCGACCAAAAGCCAATGCAATCGACTTGGTAACCAGCCGGATCATGGGCAAGGTGTTCGCAGATTTCCGTGATGATCCGGAACTCCGCGTTGCGATTATCACAGGCGGAGGCGACAAATTCTTTTGCCCAGGTTGGGATTTGAAGGCGGCTGCTGATGGGGATGAAGTGGACGGCGATTACGGTGTCGGTGGCTTTGGTGGCTTGCAAGAACTTCGGGATCTGAACAAACCAGTGATTGCTGCGGTGAATGGGATTTGCTGCGGTGGCGGTTTAGAATTGGCGCTGAGTGCAGATATAATCCTTGCTGCGGATCACGCCAGTTTTGCTTTGCCTGAAATTCGATCGGGCACGGTTGCGGATGCGGCAAGTGTGAAACTGCCCAAGCGTATTCCCTATCACATTGCGATGGAACTGTTGTTGACAGGCCGTTGGTTTGAAGCGGATGAGGCCAAGAATTGGGGTATCGTAAATGAAATCCTAGCGGGTGATCAGCTGATGGATCGTGCGTGGGAATTGGCGCGACTTCTCGCCTCTGGTCCGCCGCTTGTTTATGCTGCGATCAAGGAAATAGTGCGCGACGCTGAGGATTCAAAATTCCAAGACACAATGAATAAAATCACCAAACGGCAATTGGCTTCGGTTGATAAGTTATATGCATCCGAAGATCAGCTTGAAGGCGCAAAGGCGTTTGCAGAAAAACGTGATCCAGTTTGGAAGGGGCGTTAAGCCCTGCGAAATAGGGCGATGATGCCAGTGTCATCTGCATGATCGCCCGATCCACTTCCGTCATAGATTGTCAATTCGCGCAGCTCCAAGTTGGTTATCAAGCTATCTAAAGTTCTAAGTTTCGCTGCGAAACCGTGGGCTGTGAAGTGTTCACTGTTAATAGAAATAACGATCCAGCCGCCGCTTCGCACAAGGCGTAACAGCTCGTCCAAAGCCTCTGGCCCAACGTGGCCGTGAGTAAATGTACCCGAGCTGACGATCCCCGCGTAGGTTCCCGTTTCGACATCCAGACCTGTTAAAATGTCACCTTCAAAAAGAGTGTGATAAATCCCTTTGCTTTTGGCAACTGCCAACATTTCAGGAGAAATGTCAGTAGCATCAACGTGGTCCAAACCGCGTTCCCGCAAGGCTTGCCCACACAGACCGGTCCCCGCGCCGACATCCAAAACAGGTTGAAACCCACCTGCGTTTACATAGGCCCGCGCCACATGTTGATGCATGATATATGCATGCTCTGCGGCGAAAGACTGATCGTATGTATCAGCCCATTCCGCATAAAGCTGTGCAGAATCCGCAGGCGTTTTCAGGTTGTATGCACCGTCAAGATTGGGTTTATCATTCATGGTTCAAATGGAACTGACTTAACTGTGTGGCGCAACCCCTTGCGTTCACAATGTTGGCGGGCCACCTATACCCCATGACACACACACTTCTTTCTTTTGGCCACGGATATTCTGCCCGTGCTTTAACTAAACTGCTTTTGCCTCAAGGCTGGCGGGTGATTGGTACGACCCGTAGCGTTGAAAAAGTGGATGAGTTAAGGGCGTCAGGCGTAGAGCCATTGATCTGGCCAACTGATGATATGTCCGCCGCGATTAAGGCGGCCGATCATATCCTGATTTCCGCTGGACCGAATGAGGATGGCGATCCGACGCTGAACCTTTTACGTGACCAGATTGCACAGAAAGGGTCAGCATTGTGCTGGGCTGGTTACCTATCAACGACAGGGGTGTATGGAAATTTCGACGGCGCATGGGTGGATGAAACGACGGCCCTCAACCCAACAACCAAACGGGGACAAGCGCGTAAAAGCGCTGAAGAGGAGTGGTCAGCAATTCCTGATCTACCGCTTCATATTTTTCGCTTGGCCGGGATTTATGGTCCGGGCCGTGGACCGTTCTCAAAAGTACGCAACGGGACTGCGCGACGGATTATCAAGGAGAGTCAGGTGTTCTCCCGAATTCACGTCGATGATATCGCCCAAATTCTGGCCGCTTCAATTGCGCAACCCAACGTCACTGCCGCTTATAACATGTGTGATGATGATCCGGCTCCGCCCCAAGATGTCATTGCCTATGCGGCGGATTTGCTTGGTTTGCCTGTGCCGCCGGCGATCGCTTTTGAGGAAGCAGAACTCACGCCGATGGCGCGCAGTTTTTATGCGGAGAACAAGAAGGTACGAAATGAACGTATAAAGTCTGAACTGGGCGTAAAGCTATTTTACCCAACATACCGTGAAGGTTTACAGGCCCTTTTGGATCAGGCGTAGCGGACTTTGTGGCGCAGAACGAAACCAACAATTCCAAAGACCACCAACAGGCCAAGCGCAACGGCTATGTTCAGGCCATAGAACCCTGACCGTTCTGCCCATTCCATCGAATTTAGGAACGGGTAAGGCAGGCCGGATGTTATGGTTCCGGGCGAGCTGCTGCTGAACTTCTGCACGACCAATTCCGACCATGCTACATAACATGCAACCAAGCTGACCAACGGAATTGCAGCACGCCAGGTTCTTGCGAAAACGCGACCTATGAATAACGCGTCAATGATTTGCAGGGCTGGGCCTAATCCATGAAGATAGTATTCTTGGTGCCAAATGATTGGGCCGCCATTGTTCACCAATGACGGATCAGTGAACCACAACTTCCAATACAAATAGACAACCATAACGTTCAGAACAGCAGCGACGATTGCTGTGACTTGATGTGGGCGAGTGATGCGATTCTGCGACAACGCCAGCATCCGCGAGGCTGAATAGAACGACATCAGCAGCGCCCAAATTGTCAGAAAACGGAAGGGCCCGCCAAAATGCTCATACCCAGATGTAGTGATCTGATACAGGCAATAACCAGCGGCCAATAAGAACACTATCCAGCGAAAGCCAAGCACAGGTTTACCGTATACATCCATCATCGATCCCCTTTTCCTTGGCGCGGATCATGAAGCAGAGGGCAGTATTAGGAAACCCTGAATTTAAGCACTTAAGCACTTAGGCGCGTGCTTCACCGATTTGGGCAATGCCCAACACATTCAGAACCTTCGCTACGATATCAGCAGCATTCAAGCCTGCAGCGGCATACATATCTTCAGGGTTTGCGTGATCGATAAAGGTGTCGGGTAAAACCATTGAGCGGTACTTGAACCCGCTATCAAACACACCTTCTTCAGCTAACAGTTGGGAGACATGGCTGCCAAAGCCGCCAATCGCTCCCTCTTCGATGGTGATCATCGCATCGTGGGTTTCGGCCAATGACAGAATCAAATCACGATCCAACGGCTTTGCAAATCGGGCATCTGCTATTGTTGGTGTGATGCCTTTGGCGGTAAGTTTTTCAACTGCCTTTTCCACTTCTGACAGGCGCGTGCCAAAGCTGAGCAACGCGACCTTGTTACCTTCTTTGATGATACGACCCTTGCCAATTTCCAAAGGCACACCGCGTTCCGGTAGATCGACGCCATTGCCTTCGCCGCGTGGAAAGCGGAAGGCGATTGGGCCATCGTTATGTGCTGCCGCTGTTGCCACCATATGGGCCAACTCGGCCTCATCAGCCGCCGCCATGACAACAAAGCCGGGTAGGTTCGCGAGGTACGCAATATCGAACGCGCCTGCGTGTGTTGCGCCATCAGCCCCAACCAACCCAGCCCGATCAATGGCAAAGCGCACAGGCAAGCGTTGGATCGCAACGTCGTGTACGACTTGGTCATAGCCGCGTTGAAGGAAGGTGGAATACATCGTACAAAACGGCTTCATACCACCCGCAGCAAGTGCGGCAGAAAACGTCACGCCGTGCTGTTCGGCAATGCCTACGTCGAAGCACCGGCTGGGGTAGCGTTCGGCAAATAGGTTTAGGCCAGTACCGTCAGGCATCGCTGCTGTAATCGCGCAAATTTTGTCGTCGTCAGCTGCTTCTTTCAGTAGATAATCCGCGAAGACCCGTGTGTAGCTTGACGCGTTGCTTGGTGCTTTTTTCTGCTCTCCGGTGACCACGTTAAATTTGGAAGTGGCGTGGCCCTTGTCGCGGGCAGCTTCGGCGGGCGCGTAGCCTTTGCCTTTCTTCGTCAATACGTGGATTAGGATTGGCCCTGTGGCGCGCTGTTTGACGGTGCGCAGAACGGGCAATAATTGATCCATGTCGTGACCGTCAATTGGACCTAGATAAGAAAAGCCAAGCTGTTCAAAAAGTGTTCCGCCAACGGCCATGCCTTTTAACATGTCCTTAGCGCGGCGTGCGCCTTCGCGGAAGGGTTCCGGCAAAAGGCTTACGGCACCTTTGGCTGCAGCTTTAAGTTCTTGAAAGGGTTCTTCCGCATACAAACGGCTGAGATAGGCAGACATTGCGCCGACAGGTGGGGCGATCGACATCTCGTTGTCATTCAGGATCACAATCAGACGTTTGCCCAAGTGGCCAGCGTTGTTCAACGCCTCGTAGGCCATGCCAGCGCTCATCGACCCATCGCCGATCACTGCAATCGCGTCGCCCAACCCTTCGGGCACAACGCCACCTAAATCACGGGCTACGGCAAAACCAAGTGCTGCACTGATTGACGTGGAACTGTGCGCTGCGCCAAACGGATCATAGGGCGATTCAGAGCGTTTGGTGAAACCGCTAAGCCCGTCTTTTTGGCGTAATGTACGAATACGATCCCGTCGCTCGGTTAGGATTTTGTGCGGATAACATTGGTGGCCAACATCCCAGACGATCTTGTCTTTGGGCGTGTCGAACACGGCGTGAAGTGCAACAGTTAATTCAACAACGCCTAAGCCTGCACCAAGGTGGCCGCCAGTTTCCGACACGGCTGAAATCGTTTCAGACCTGACTTCTTTTGCCAACTGTGTAAGCTGAGCGTCGGACATTTGCCTCATATCAGCGGGGCGATGTACCATATCTAGAAGCGGAGTGTTGGGCCGGTCGGTCATTGTGTCGTCCTAGTTCTTGCGTGCAACGACAAAAGCAGCTGCGTCACGCAGAACTTTTGCTTCGTCACCATACACATTTAATGCATCTGATGCAGATTCCACCAGTTGAGATGCGCGGCGTTTCGCCTCGTCCAATCCCAACAGTGATACAAACGTCGCTTTGCCTGCATCCGCGTCTTTGCCGACTGCTTTGCCAACAGTAGTGGCTTCACCCTCGATATCCAAAATGTCATCGGCAATCTGAAAGGCAAGGCCAAGGGCTTTTGAATATGCTGAAAGCGCTGAATGATCCGCGTTTGCCATGCGTGCGCCAGCTGTTGCTGACCATTCAATCAATGCGCCTGTCTTGCCTTGTTGGAGGGTTGTGATTTGCTGCAGTGTTAAAGGAGATGCTGACGTTTCAGCCGCAATATCTAATGCTTGCCCTAAGACCATGCCTTGTGCGCCGCTTGCCTTGGCAAGGCTTTGGGCCAGATCGGCACGCACATCGCCATCACCCACTTCGGTCCGTGTGACCATTTCAAACGCGAGGGTTTGCAACGCGTCACCAGCTAGAACGGCTGTCGCATCGTCCCACTTCTTGTGAACCGTTGGTTGCCCACGCCGCACGTCATCATCATCCATACACGGTAGGTCGTCATGGATAAGCGAATAGGCATGAAGTGCTTCAATTGCTGTTGCAGGCCACAATGCAGCAGAGGGGTCAACACCGTGCAAGCGGGCTGATTCTAGAACTAAAAACCCACGCAATCGTTTGCCGCCATTGGTGGCGTGCGCCATCGCGTCGACAACAGGTAAGCGTTCAAATTGCGAAAGAACGCTGTCCATATGCGTTTGAATCGCGTCTGCACAATCGGATAAGCGTTGGCGAAACATTTGAATTAAAGGCCTTCGACCGGCTTCAATCCCGTGGGATTTCCGTCCGCATCCAAAGTGATCGCAGCGACCTTCTCTTCGGCCTCTTTCAACTTTGTCTCGCAACGTGCCTTTAGCAGTGCACCGCGTTCATAAAGCGATATTGATTGATCTAAAGCCACATCGCCTCGTTCAAGCTGACCCAATACCTGTTCAAGTTCAGCCATCGCCTGTTCAAAGCTCATTTCTGTTACGGGTGTGTCGGTCATGGTGTGGCCTTTATCAATTCAAAACAGGGTCGCGGGTTTGGTGCAATTATAACCGCCTTCGGTGATCGATACCAGACGACGATTGTGCAGATGATATGTAGAATTTAACGGCTTAGTCGGGCGCTAGCATATATCCCGCACCACGTACGGTTTGAAGGTATCGTGGTTGCTTTGGGTTTGTCTCAATCTTGCGTCTAAGGCGTGTGATCTGAACATCGACGGCGCGTTCTTGGGCCTGTCCACGGTCACGGCCCAAATCTTCAACCAATTTATTACGGCTGATCGGTTCCCCGGGTTTGGCTGAAAATATCTTCATCAATTGCATTTCGGTGGCCGTAAGCCGGACCAGATCTTCACCTTGCCACATCTCGCCCCGTTCGAGATCGTAACGGATTGGACCAAGGTGCAGAATTTTTGGAACAATGTCTGCGGCTGGTGTCTCGGGCATCCGGCGCAAGATTGCGTTAATTCGAAGCAACAGTTCTTTGGGCTCAAACGGCTTGGGAAGGTAATCATCAGCACCAGCCTCTAGCCCCTCAATGCGATTGCCGGTCTCACCCTTGGCAGTCAACAGCAGGATCGGTGTTTGGCGGGTTTCGCGAATAGAACGGCAAAGGGATAAGCCATCTTCACCTGGCATCATAACATCCAAAATCAGCATGTCGAAATCAAGGCCGGTCAAGATGCGCCGCGCGTGCTGTGCGTCACGTGCCGCCGTGACCAAGAAACCATTTCGCATTAGGAACTTTTGCAACAACACGCGGATACGTTCATCGTCATCGACAATCAGAAGGTGGGCATCTAGGGCGCTCATGTTCCGGTCTCCTTAAGGCGTGTGTAGGCATGTTGCATTTCTTTATCCATCATGGCCTCTAGCACTGTGCGAAAGCCAGCAACTGCATCGGGACCAGCATCACGAAACGCGCTGCGCATACGGACACGCTGGGCGTTAGATAATGTTTGTTCCAACTTTTCACCTTCGTCAGTCAGGAACAAATGACGTTCGCGTTTGTCAACTTTGCCAACCTTGCTTTCGACCAAGCCCTGATCGATCAACGCCCGTAATACACGGTTTAGGGATTGCTTGGTTACCCCAAGAATGTTCAGTAAATTATTAACAGTGGTGCCGGGCGAGCTGTTGATAAAGTGGATGGCGCGGTGGTGCGCTCGACCATATGCCATTTCCGAGAGGATACGGTCAGGATCGGCTGTAAAGCCGCGATAGGCAAAGAACATCGCCTCGATGCCCTGACGCAATTGTTCGTCGGTCAAAAACAACAAGTTTTCCCCGTGGTGCGCTGATGCGTTGCGTCCGTCCGACATAATCTAACGTTCCTGATCACTTTCACTTTGTTACAGCATACGTCAGTGTTGTTGACATTCCAACATCAAAGGCCTAGAGAATCTTAGGTTCTGCGCAATATTATGTCCGGTTCGGCACTAATTGCGCAATTTATGGAATAATTCTTGGAGGATACGGCAATGGCTGGTGGATATGATGATCGCGATGGCAAAATCTGGATGGACGGCCAATTGGTCGATTGGCGGGATGCGAACGTCCATATTCTAACCCATGCTATGCACTATGCGTCATCAGTATTTGAGGGTGAGCGTTGCTATTCTGGTAAGATTTTTAAATCCCGTCAACATTCCGAACGTCTAATCACGTCGGGCAAATTGATCGATTTTGATATTCCTTATTCAGTTGATGAGATCGAGGCGGCTAAAGAGTCGGCCTTAAAAGCCAATGGCCTGACAGATGCCTACGTTCGTGCAGTTGCATGGCGCGGGGCTGGCGAAGACATGGGTGTCGCATCATCTAGAAATCCTGTCCATATGGCTGTGGCTTGCTGGAAGTGGGGCAACTATTATGGTGACGCAAAGATGAAGGGTGCCAAGCTCGACATCGCGAAATGGAAACGCCCGTCGCCAGAAACTGCACCGTCCCAAGCCAAGGCTGCTGGCCTTTATATGATCGCGACAATGTCCAAGCACGCCGCAGAGGCCAATGGCTGTTCAGACGCGATGATGTTTGATTACCGTGGCTATATCGCTGAGGCGACAGGCGCGAACATTTTCTTCGTTAAAGACGGTGAAGTGCACACACCAAAAGCGGATGCATTCCTGAACGGGATCACCCGTCAGACCGTTATCGGGATGCTGAAAGACAAGGGCATTGCTGTTCATGAGCGCGTGATCATGCCGGAAGAGTTGGAAAGCTTCGAGCAATGTTGGCTCACTGGCACAGCTGCTGAAGTGACGCCAGTTGGTCAAATTGGTGACTACAACTTTGAGGTTGGTGCGTTGACGCGCGACATCTCTGAAAGCTATGAAAAGTTGGTGCGCGTCTAAATTGGACTACACCGCATTTGCGATCGAGTGGGAGGCCGCATGGAACTCCCACTCGCTTGATCGTATCTTGGCGCACTATAGCGAAGATGTGGTTTTTCGTTCTCACAAAGCGATGCGCCTTGTTGGAGTGGGTGAGTTAAAGGGAAAGCAGGCGCTGCGGGCCTATTGGGCCGCGGCGTTAGAGAAACAACCAGACTTATCCTTTGTCGTGGTTGATGTGCTGCAAGGCTATGGAATGATGGTCATCACGTATCGAAACCAGCACAATGTTCTGGCGGCTGAAACCTTGCAGTTTGGATCAGATGGCACGGTTATCGACGCTTCGGCTTGTCACGTAAAGCCTTGATTTACTCACCCTTTGGGGCTGTCGCGGCACGAACTTTTCCGCGGTCCATGCCCAGTTTGCGTTCCCGCCAGATGATTAAAACACCGCCTGCTACAACCAAAACTGCACCGATCGCCATGTTTAATGTTGGCGCTTCGCTGAAGAAGAAATATCCAATGACGCTGGCAAAAATGAGCGATACATAATCGAAGGGTGCCAACATTGAGGCGGCCCCAAATCTGTATGCGCTGGTGATAAGAATTTGCGCCAAGGCACCGATTGTTCCTGCCCCGATCAAAAGACCAAGAGAATATGGCGTAGGGAAAACCCAGCCAAATGGAATCGACAGCAAGGATAAGGTTGTCGCAGTTAAAGAGAAGTAAAATACAATCGCGCCGGTGTGTTCCGTTGCAACCATTTTTCGCACATGAATTTGGACAAGGCCGCGTAGGGCTGCAGCTGCAAGTGTGAACAGCGCACCCAATCCGGCACCCGTCGTCATCGCCTCTGCATCCAGCGATAGCCTTGGGGCCATGACGATCATGACGCCAACCAAACCAAGGGCAACAGCAGACAGCCGATAGATGCCAACCCGTTCGCCCAACATGAAAATCGCCAAAATGACTGTGAACATTGGCGTGGCATAGCCAATCGCTGTTGCTTCGGGCAGCGGGATTAATGACAGGCCGGCAAAGGTCAAAAACATAGCCGAAGATCCGAACAACCCACGCCAAACATGCCCCAATGGATTGTGTGCCACCAGCCCTTCGCGCAATTCACCGCGCAATCTCAACCATACTAAAATGATCGGAATAGGGATCATGGACCGGAAGAACACAGCCTGCCCGATGGGGACTTCTTTTGTAGCTTCCTTGATCAATGCTGCCATTGTGATGAACAAAAGCACCGCTGTCAGTTTGAGAGCGATGGCCCGCCCTGGGCGATGTTCTATATGCGGTTTATCCATGGCTTCAGCTGCGCCTTTTGCAAGATAGCTGCAAGGTCAGTTCTATCCTGTGAGATAATGATGGGTATTTAGAGAGCAATGAAGCGGCTAGCCAATTTGTCCTTGGTTTTCGCCGACTTGTCCACGATGCATCAAGATGTGATCCAACAACACACAGGCCATCATTGCCTCGCCAACGGGGACCGCGCGGATGCCGACACAAGGGTCGTGCCGCCCTTTTGTAATGATGTCGGTTTCTTCACCTGATTTGGTGATCGTCTTACGTGGCGTTGTGATTGATGACGTCGGCTTGACCGCAAAACGCACAACCACGTCTTGTCCGGTCGAAATGCCGCCAAGGATACCACCGGCGTGATTGTCAGAGAAAACCGGCCCGTCTGGCCCCATGCGGATTTCATCTGCGTTTTGCGTACCCATCAAGGTTGCGGCGGCCATGCCTTCACCGATCTCTACAGCCTTAACAGCATTGATCGACATCATCGCAGCAGCCAGATCGGTATCCAGTTTTGCATAGACTGGGGCACCCAAACCTGCGGGTACATTGCGCGCTGTGACTTCGATTACGGCGCCAACTGAGTTTTGCGATTTACGGATACCGTCTAAATAGGCGTCCCATTCTTGTGCGGTTTCGGCGCTGGGCACCCAAAATGGGTTCTGCCCAATCGCATCCCAATCAAACTGTGACCGATCAATGTGTTTTTCGCCCATCTGCACCATGTAGCCAGTGATCTGCATTTCAGGGGCCAACATCTTAATCGCTTCACGCGCAATGCCACCTGCTGCAACACGCGACGCAGTTTCACGGGCAGAGGAACGGCCACCACCACGGTAATCGCGGATGCCGTATTTGGTCCAATAGGTGATGTCCGCGTGGCCGGGGCGGAACTTCTCAACAATGTCGCCGTAGTCTTTGCTGCGCTGGTCTGTGTTCTCAATTAGCAACTGGATGGGTGTTCCCGTGGTCACACCCTCAAAAACGCCAGACAAGATCTTAACCGCATCTGCTTCTTTGCGCTGAGTCACGTTTTTGCCTGTGCCGGGTTTGCGCATGTCCAGCCAGTGCTGCAACATCTCGGGCGTTACAGGCACACCCGGAGGGCAACCATCAACCGTGGCACCAATTGCAGGACCATGGCTTTCGCCCCAAGTGGTGACGCGGAACATGCGGCCGAAGGTGTTGTATGACATAAGTTCTATCCTAAGCGCGTTGTCTAAACGCGACATCCTTTGAATGCGTTCTAACTGCGACCGACTGTCCCCTCAAGTGGTTTTGGCTTGCGGGTAAGTTGGCGACCTTCTATTCAGTCCCTACCTCGGGGTGCTTTAAATAGCTGAGATGCCAATACGTGCGGACCCGTAGAACCTGAACCGGCTAACACCGGCGGAGGGAAGGTAACGGCATATGCCCCCTTTTCCCTATCGCCGCAAAAGGAGGATGCAATGAAGTATCTTACATTTGCAGCGGGCGTTTTGACTGCAACCTCGGCTTTTGCCGAGACGCCCATATTGACCGTTTATGCGGGAGACTATTTCACTTCGGAATGGGGCCCAGGCCCTGTCATTGAAAAAGGCTTCGAAGAAATTTGCGAGTGTGATTTGCAATTCTCTACCGGTGATTTGGTCCCGCGTCTTTTACTTGAAGGCAAACGAACAAAGGCTGACATCGTTATTGGGCTTAGCTCAGACGTCACAGCCAAGGCTCGTGCGACTGATTTGTTCGCGCCACATGGGCAAGACAACAGCGCGCTCACCTTACCGATTGAATGGGCGGATGAAACATTCTTGCCGTTCAATTACGGCCACACGGCATTCATCTATAACGAAACAACGATGGACGCCCCGCCCGCCAGTTTTGATGCGCTGTTGGCGCTGCCAGATGACGTAAAAATTGTCATTCAAGACCCACGCACATCGCTATCTGGTTTGGCTTTGGTCCTTTGGGTCGATGCCGTCTATGGCGACAAGTCTGCTGAAGTTTGGGCAAAACTTGCGCCCAAAATTCTGACAGTTACCAAAGACTGGTCCGCCAGCTACGGCATGTTCACCGATGGTGAAGTCGATATGGTTTTAAGCTACACAACGTCGCCAGCATATCACATGTTTGCAGAAAACGATTTCACCAAAAAAGCAGCGATCTTTCCTGAAGGTCACTATTTAATGGTCGAAACTGTTGGGAAAATTGCGGCAACAGAAAAACCTGAACTTGCCGATGCCTTCATGGCTTACGTCATGAGTAAGGCATTTCAAACGGTGATCCCAAAAGCCAACTGGTCGCTGCCATCTGCGCTACCAAAAGATCAATGGCCTGATGAATGGGCGCAATTGCCACTGCCAGAAAACGTATTGTTTTACACCGAGGCAGAAGCAACAGCCGCACAAAAACAAGCCATAGAGACATGGCGCGCAACGTTGAGCCAATAAAAGGCACCGTAGGGGCTGTCGCGGCACTTTTTGTTGTCGCGGCAGTTCTCTCGGCGTTTGTGGGTATTGGCTTGCGAGTCACTACTGTCAGCGGGTTGGGGCCTGCTGAATGGCAAGCGATCCGGTTTACCCTGTTACAATCCTTATTATCCGCGCTGTTTTCTTGCGCGTTGGCGGTGCCTGTTGCTCGCGCGCTGGCACGTCGTAGATTTTGGGGGCGTTCGTTCTTAATAACACTACTGGGCGCGCCTTTTATTTTGCCTGTGATCGTTGCGATGCTGGGCTTGCTGGCTATCTTTGGTCGATCAGGTATTTTGAATGATTTCCTAGGATTTCTGGGGTTCGCAGAGGTCTCGATCTATGGATTTCAAGGTGTCGTTCTGGCCCATGTTTTCTTTAACTTGCCGTTGGCCACGCGCCTTTTGGTGCAGGGGTGGCAAGGGGTTCCAAGCGAACGTTACCGCCTGATTGCCCAATTGGGGATGCGTCCTGCAATGGTGTTTCGTTTGATCGAAGGGCCGCTGTTGTTGCGCATTTTACCGGGAGCGTTTGCGCTGATCTTTGTGATTTGCCTGACCAGCTTTGCGGTTGCTTTGACCTTGGGCGGTGGGCCGCGCGCCACAACGATCGAGTTGGCAATTTATCAGGCCTTTAGATTTGATTTTGATTTGGGACGGGCCGCGTTGTTGTCACTTATACAGTTGTGCGTCGCAGGCGGGGCCGCTGGGTTGGCGTTTTGGCTTATCCCAACGGTCAGTTTTGGCGGTGGAATGGACCGGATGCAAAAGCGGTGGGACGTCAAAGGTGGATCGTGCTCTGTGCTTGATGGATTTTTCATCGCGATGGCATCAGGTTTCTTGATCTTGCCGATACTCGCGATTGTCCTTTCTGGGATTAGCGGGCTTTCGCAAGTGCCCGCAGTTGTTTGGGGCACAGCGTGGACCTCGCTTTGGGTCGCTTTGCTTTCTGTTGTGGTCCTCTTGGGCCTGTCGCTGCCGATGGCGGGATGGATCGCTGTGTCCAAACGGAAAAGCGTTGAGGCAATTGGCCTGCTTGGTCTTGCTGTTTCCCCTTTGATGATTGGGACGGGTTGGTTCATTTTGATCCACCCCTTCGCCGATCCAACGGATTGGGCGTTGCTTGTGACTATCGTGGTAAACGCATTGATGGCCTTGCCCTTTGCACTGCGCATTTTGGTACCTTCCTTACGTGAAACCGTACAAATCTATGGGCGGTTAAGTGGGGCAATTGGGCTGTCTGGCCTATCGTTTTGGCTGTGGGTTCTGCTGCCACGTTCTCGCCAACAAATTGGGTTCGCGGCGGGTTTGACGGGGGCATTGTCAGTGGGTGATCTTGGAGTGATTACACTGTTCGCCGATCCTGATCGCGCCACATTACCGTTGCAGATGTATCGACTGATGGGCAACTACCGCACGGATGCAGCGGCTGGAGCGGCACTTATTCTGTTGGTGTTGGCGTTTGGCCTTTTCTGGATCATGGATTATTGGGGACGTCGTGATGCTATCGCTGAATAAAATTGAAATTGCACAGGGGTCGTTTCGGTTAACCGCAGATTTTCGGGTCGAGGCTGGGCAAAAGGTTGCTGTTGTCGGACCATCCGGCGCTGGGAAGTCGACTTTGGTTGGGGCCATTTGCGGCTTCTTAGATGTGGTCGGTGGTCAACTGACCTTAGCTGGGAGCGATATAACGGATGCGATGCCGGACAAGCGTGACATGGCGATGTTGTTTCAAGACAACAATCTATTCCCGCATCTTACTATTGCTCAGAACGTAGGTTTGGGTATTCGTCCTGTGCTGCGTTTGTCGAATGAAGAGAAATCGAAGGTGCAAGCGGCATTAACTCGTGTTGGTTTAGGTGACTTTGGGACACGTAAACCTAGTGAATTGTCCGGTGGTCAACAAAGCCGTGCAGCTTTGGCCCGCGCATTAGTACAATCTAAATCGTGGATGATTTTGGATGAACCATTTGCGGCTCTTGGCCCCGCACTTCGCGCGGAAATGTTGGATTTAGTGGCTGAAGTTGCTACTGAAACGCAAGCGGGTGTGATGATGGTGACCCACGCACCAGAAGATGCCCGTCGAATCGCGGATAGCGTGATATTTGTAGCTGATGGTGTAGCGCATGGACCGCAGGCGACGGCTGAATTGTTGGACAATCCGCCACCTGCGTTGAAGGCCTATCTAGGCTAGATCGCCGCGCGTGCTTTGACTATGCCTAACGTAGCTTGCGCAGCCTCATGACCTTTAGTCACAAAGTGATCGCGGTAGATCGCGTTATGATGCTCGGTCTCTTGGTAGTGATGTGGCGTGAGCGATACCGACAATACAGGTACACCTGTATCCAGGCTGGCGCGCATCAATCCATCTACAACAGCTGCAGCGACAAAATCATGGCGATAAATGCCGCCATCGACAACAAAGGCCGCACAGATCACTGCGGCGTATTTACCTGTTTGGGCAAGGTCGCGTGCGATCAATGGCATCTCGAATGCACCGGGCACGTCGATAACATCGATCTGTTCTAATGGTATAACTTTGGAAAACCCGTCAAGGGCGCGGTCTACAATATCGGCGTGCCACTGGGCTTTGACAAAAGCAAAGCGGGTTTGATCGTTTAGGGTGGGTGTCATCGTAATCTCCTTTTGGTCCAGACACAGCACCCAAGGCGATTACATGCATTGCATCACCCCAAAGCTGGGGCGCCACATACACATTCTCTTTCATCCGGACTATGACCGTCGGCTCTGGTGTCTCACCAGATCTGCTTGACCCCCGAAAAATCGGGGCGCTCGCGGGCTCATGGATCAGGCCCACATACCGCCGGTGGGGAATTGCGCCCCGCCCTGAGAATATTTGTACTGTTGCCAATAATTGTGCGGCTCTGCAATATCAAAAGCGTCAGGCGAAGGATCAAAGAATGCACCCCAACAAAATTTATCACGATGCCGATGCCTGGCGAAATTTAGATTTTGCGCGCGAACGCGCCTTTGGGGTCTTGGTTGTAAATGGTGACGATGGCCCTTTGGTGTCTCACGTTCCTTTTGTTCTTTCAGAAAAAGGCGACGTGGTTGACCTGCATCTTGTGCGATCAAATCCGATTGCACGTAGCCTGAAGGTGCCCTTAAAAGCAAAAATCGCAATTTCCAGTGGCGATAGTTATATTTCGCCCGACTGGTATGGAATCGAAGATCAGGTGCCGACATGGAATTATGTGGCAATACATTTGACTGGGGAATTGAAGTTAAGGCCACAAGGGGAATTGCGTGATTTGTTGGATATACAGTCAGGTTTTTTCGAAGAACAGCTTTTACCTAAGACCCCGTGGAAAACCGGCAAGATGACACCTGATGTTTTGGACAAAATGATGCGCCAAATCGTACCGTGCCGGATGATTGTTACGGACGTGGACGGGACTTGGAAGCTAAGCCAGAACAAACCCAAACCCGTTCGGTTGCGTGCCGCTGATGGCGTGGAGGCTTTTGGCATTGGGTCCGAAAAGGCCGTTCTTGCGGCACTTATGAAGGGCGCAAAGTCGCGCTAACTTGAGATTTTTTCGTGTTGGGATTGCCAGTTGTGGCCTCTAGGTGATTAAGTTGTCCCAACCTATATCTAAGGAACCCACCATGAAGCTGTACCATAGCCCGATGTCCCCATTTGCCCGTAAGGTGATGGTTGTATTGCAAGAAACTGGTCAATTAAACGATGTGGAAATTGTGCCAGTCGTTACGACACCGATTGCACCAATGGATGGACTTCTTGCTAAAAATCCATTGGCAAAAATCCCAGCACTTGAACGAAACGATGGGCCGACGCTTTATGACAGTCGCGTAATTTGCGCATTTCTGGATGCACGAGCAGAGGGTAAACTGTACCCGACGGGTGCAGGGAAATGGGAAACACTCACACTTGAGGCCACAGCAGACGGAATTCTTGATGCTGCTGTTTCGATTACTTACGAAGGGCGTGTACGCCCTGTGGAAAAACAATGGGATGGCTGGACTGACGCGCAATGGTCCAAAGTTGTTGGTGCGTGTGCAGCCCTAAATACCCGTTGGATGAGTCACTTGAACGGGCCTTTGGATATGGGGCAGATTTCTGTAGCATGTGCTTTGGGATACCTGGACTTTCGCCATGATGCGCGTGACTGGCGCAAAGGCAATGACACGTTAGCTGCGTGGTACGAGGTATTTCAGGACCGCGAATCTATGACAGCTTCAGCGCCGCCCGCGTGATGATTTAAAATTCCTGATATATTTTTGATTCGGCCAAGGCAGACCTGAAATTTCCATTTTGGTGACGAAGCCTGTCGACATGTTAAAGAAAATTGCGCTTTCAAGGTCATTTCTGCATCAGATTGTGTAACTGCGACCAGATGCGTCACTGATGTATCTAGACGCACCCGAACTGGCCCGTTACATAGCGGCGAGCAAGGGTGCGTCTATGACGGCCCAATGTATCTATTCGCCCCCAGTTGGGCCGGAAAAATTGGAGAAACCCACGTGTCACATTCAGATGAACACGAAGGCACCCGCCGAGACTTTCTGTACTATGCCACCGCTGGCACTGGTGCAGTTGCCGTAGGTGCCGCCGTTTGGCCGCTGGTCAACCAGATGAACCCATCCGCAGATGTGCTTGCACTTGCGTCGATCTTTGTCTCCGTCGGAGATGTTGAGCCGGGCACGCAGCTGACCGTCAAGTGGTTGGGCAAGCCTGTATTTATCCGCCGCCGCACGGAAGAAGAGATTGCCGAAGCTGTTGCTGTTGATTTGACAGAATTGCCAGACGATCACGCGCGCAACGAAAATCTTGGTGACGTCGACGCGTCAGATGCCAACCGTTCCTTGTCGGAAGACGGTGAATGGCTCGTGATGATGGGCGTTTGTACACACCTTGGTTGTGTGCCTTTGGGCGATGCGGGTGATTTCGGTGGTTGGTTCTGCCCATGCCACGGTTCGCATTACGACACGGCTGGCCGTATTCGCAAAGGTCCAGCACCTACAAACCTGCCGGTTCCGCCGGCCGTCTTCGTGGACGCATCCACGATCAAACTCGGTTAAGGGAGAGACGCAATGGGTGGAATTCCTCACGACCATTACGAACCAAAGACCAAAGGCGAAAAGTGGCTAGACAGCCGTTTGCCGATTGTTGGTTTGCTATACACAACATTGACTGCTCCTACGCCAAAGAACCTGAACTGGATGTGGATCTGGGGCATCGTTCTGACGTTCTGCTTGGTCTTGCAAATTG
>JBLHPE010000030.1:0-23482 GCA_047624005.1 Ascidiaceihabitans sp. | reverse complement strand
ATCGTGCCAAGATGTTAAAGGCCTTGGCCCTGCATCTTCGTGAAAACCGCGATACACTTTATGAATTGTCGTTTAACACGGGCGGCACCCAATCGGATCACCTAATCGATATTGATGGTGGTATCGGGACGATGTTGGTCTACGCCTCTAAGGGACGTCGTGATCTACCTGATGCGCAGGTTTACCTGGATGGTCCAGCCGAACAATTGGGTCGTACAGGCGCTTTTTTGGGGCGGCACATTTGCACGCCTTTGCAAGGCGTTGCCCTCCACATCAACGCATTCAATTTCCCTGTTTGGGGTATGCTAGAGAAGCTGGCACCAACCCTTTTGGCAGGCATGCCTGCAATTATAAAACCCGCCACCGCCACCTGTTATGTGACTGAAGCTTGCGTGCGCATTATGCTTGGTAGTGGAATTTTGCCGGATGGTGCATTGCAGTTGGTATCGGGTGGAATTGGCGATATGCTGGACCACTTAGACCTGCAAGATGTTGTGACATTTACTGGGTCAGCCGAGACAGCGCTGAAACTTCGTAAGAACGACAATCTATTGCGCAATTCGGTTAGGTTCACCGCAGAACAGGACAGTTTGAACGCTTCGGTGCTAGGGCCAGATGCGAAGGTAGGGACGCCCGAATTCGACCTGTTCGTCACTGAAGTTCAGCGTGAAATTACGACCAAGGCTGGTCAAAAATGCACCGCAATACGTCGCATTCTTGTGCCACGAGATGCTAGCGATGCGGTTGTTGAAGCCTTGCGCGTAAACCTGTCCAAAGTGACATTGGGTGACCCGCGTGAAGAGAATACAAGTATGGGGGCATTGGTCTCTAACGCACAGAAAAAAGACGTTTTAGAAAAGATCTCTTTGATCGGATCAGAGGCTGAACGTGTGATTGGGGACCCTGATAACCATTCAATGTCAGACAGCAACGGGGCCTATTTGCCCCCGATGATCTATCGGTGTGCCGATCCAGACAACGCTAAACATGTACACGATACCGAAGCGTTTGGTCCTGTCTCTACCATCATGGAATACCGCGACATGAACCACGCAACGGCGCTTCTAAACAAGGGTAAGGGATCACTGGTTGCTTCCGTTATAACCCACGACGGTGACGTAGCACGTGAAATTGCGATGCAATCGGGTGCGTTCCATGGCCGCTTATACTTCAACAATCGCGATTCAATGGCTGAAGCGACAGGGCACGGCGCACCCCTGCCCCACATGGTGCACGGCGGTCCGGGCCGTGCGGGCGGCGGTGAAGAATTGGGGGGAACCCGCGCTGTTATGCATTATATGCAGCGCACCGCGATCCAAGGCAGCCCCGACATTCTGACTGCTGTTGGTGGACAATGGGTGCCAAAGGCCACGATCCAAACCGACAAACCGCACCCCTTTACTCGCACATTCCATGACGTGGAGCTTGGCGACACGCTGTTGAGTAAATCACGCGAAATCACGCTGGAAGATATTGAAACCTTCGCGCATTTCACTGGAGATACTTTCTATGCGCACATGGATGAAGAGGCCGCCAAGGCCAACCCGTTCTTTCCAGGTCGTGTGGCACACGGTTACCTGTTGATCAGCTTTGCCGCTGGTCTGTTTGTTCAACCCGATCCAGGCCCGGTTCTGGCCAATACTGGCCTTGATAACCTACGCTTTATGAAACCTGTTCAAGCAGGCGACAGCATCAAGGTTCAATTGACCGTCAAAGCCAAAACCCCCCGCAATGACGACTATGGTGAAGTTCGATGGCACGTCACTCTAACCAATCAAAACGACGAAGCCGTCGCGGAATATGAATTGCTGACAATGAATGCTTAGTAAGCCGATATCAGACGCCGCAAGCGCTTTGACCGCGTTGGGAAGCCAGCGCGTATGGTCCTTATTAGTGACTGTTTTTGGTGACCTTGCCCAAAACGAGGGCGACGTGATTGATGGACCTGTGTTATCAGTTTTAATGGCTGATATCGGAATCAAGCCAGAGGCGACACGGGTCGCACTGCACCGCTTGCGCAATGACGAATGGATCGTATCAACAAAGCGGGGGCGTACAAGCCAGCACAGTTTGACTGCACGGGGGCGTCGTGAAAGCGCGGCGGCCAGCCCACGCATTTACAACCTTCCCAAGCAATCGCCAGAAAATTGGCAATTGGTGATCTTGGAATCTGCAGCGGCACGGAACCGCACATCAATGGAACGTTTGGGGTTTGCCCCGCTTTTGCCTCGTGTATTTTTAGGCGCAGGCAGTACTAAAGCGCCACAAGATGCGATTGTCTTGAGACCAGATACCGTTCCGCCGTGGTTGGCAGCGCAGTTTGAGCCAAAGGATTTGCTGCAAGATTATGCAGCTCTGCATCAAGCATTGTTAGGCATAAGACAGGCTTTGGCAGGCGCAAGTTCTTTGACGTCACGCGACACTGCTGTCTTGAGATGTTTGATCGTACACAGCTGGCGCAGGCTGGTTTTGAAACATCCAGACCTACCCCGCGATCTATATTCAGAAAGCTGGCGCGGCCATGAATGCCGCGTATTGGTCAGCGATTTATTGATCAAATTGCCCAAACCAAACTTGGCCCAAATATTGCTAGACTAAAAGCCACGCTTTTCCCGCACCAAAAGCCGCGCTATAGCGGTGTCATGACAAATCATCTTCATATCTCCGACCTGCCTGATGGGCTGGACCTTGGACCCGAAGTCGCCATTGATTGCGAAACTATGGGTCTACATCCCCACCGTGATCGTCTTTGCGTCGTGCAGTTGTCTGGTGGCGATAGTCATTCCCACATCGTACAGATCAAAAAGGGACAGACTGAAGCGCCTAACCTTTGCGCAATCTTGGAAAATCCAGATGTCCTAAAATTATTTCACTTTGGACGTTTTGATATCGCTGCAATGCAAAACGCGTTCGGTGCGGTCACTGCCCCTGTCTATTGCACCAAGATCGCAAGTCGTCTGATCCGCACCTACACAGATCGACACGGCTTGAAGAACTTGCTGCACGAGCTGTTGAGTGTCGACATCTCAAAACAGCATCAATCCAGCGATTGGGGTGCGCCAACACTCAGCAATGCGCAATTGGAATACGCAGCATCGGACGTTTTATACCTACATCGCTTACGCGAAGCTTTGAACAAACGTCTGATCCGTGAAGACAGGATGGAAATGGCCCAAGCCTGTTTCGATTTCCTGCCTATGCGCGCGAATCTTGATCTGATGGGCTGGCCCGAAACTGATATTTTTGCGCACTCATGAACCTTACGCACTCACCGCTTTTCGGCTGTGGGCCTGCCATTCTAATGTAGGAATAAAAAATGGATCGCTATTCCCGCATGATTGCATGGCTTAAAGTGCTATTGCCCTTAATGGCACTTGCCTTGCTATCCACCCTGTTTCTTTTGTCTCGCAACGTAGATCCAATGGCATCTATCCCATTTGCCGATGCAGAGATCCAAGCCCGATTGCGCGATCAACAAATCACTGGGCCGTTCTTTTCCGGTTCCACTGCACGAGGTGATCAAATATCGTTCTCAGCAGGGAAAATGGGCACTGGGCAAAACAATGGTGCGACCATCGCCCAAGACTTGTCAGCACAAATTGATCTAGCGTCGGGCGCACGTATCGTTTTTTTCGCTGACACCGGATCTGTCGATTTAGTTGGTGACACTTCTGTTTTATCTGGCAATGTGCTGATCACCACGTCTTCAGGATACAAAATAAATTCAGACAGGTTGATATCAACTATGTCCTCTTTGCATCTCGAATCTCCCGAAAAAGTAGTGGCTGAAGGGCCTTTGGGCGCATTGACCGCGGGTTCCATGAAAATTGGAACACCAGAAAACGCCGAAACTGCCCAATTGCTTTTCACAAATGGAGTTAAGCTGATATACGACCCTCAAACCAAATGAGAAAAATTGCTGTGACTATATTACGCCCTCTAATAATTTGTATAACGCTGCTTGGCAGTGCACCTGTTTTTGCACAGGGAACCAACGTCGCTTTTGGGACTATTCGGCAGGACACAACCGCACCAGTTGAAGTGACGGCTGACAATCTGGCTGTAGATCAAGCAACTGGAAAAGCCATTTTTGACGGGAATGTACTGATTGGTCAGGGTGCGTTGCGATTGTCAGCACAAAAGGTCGAAGTTGTTTACCGTGCAACTGTCGAAGGTATCGCCAGTTTGACAGCAACTGGCAGCGTAACGCTTGTGTCCGGCGCGGACGCTGCCGAAGCCGAACGCGCTGATTATGATATTGATTCGGGCACCATCGTGATGACTGGCAATGTTTTGCTAACCCAAGGCCCAAGTGCGTTAACAGCACAAAAGATGACGGTTAATTTGAAAGATGGTACGGCGCGCATGTCTGGACGGGTTAAAACAATCCTACAAACCGGCGGCAACTAATGACCAAACCTGATTTAAAATTAGCTGAAAATCATACAGGTTTGTATATCGAAAACCTGCGCAAATCCTATCGCAAAAAAGTAGTGATCCGCGATTTCTCTATGCATCTTAATCGTGGCGAAGTTGTTGCGCTGTTAGGTCCGAACGGGTCAGGCAAAACAACAACGTTCTACTCCGTTGCCGGACTGGTCACACCTGAAGGCGGCAAAGTTGTGGTTGATGGTCATGATGTCACAACCCTTCCAATGTATCGTCGCGCACAACTGGGTATTGGTTACTTGCCGCAAGAAATGAGTATTTTTCGCGGGCTCAGCGTTCAAGACAATATCAGTGCAATTCTAGATATTACGATCTCTAGTCGAAAAGAACGGCGCGAACGACTCGAAGAATTACTTGGTGAATTTTCGATTGAGCATCTACGCCGCGCGCCCGCATTGGCCCTTTCTGGTGGTGAGCGACGGCGCGTCGAAATTGCGCGATGTTTAGCCGCTGATCCAAAATATTTATTGCTCGACGAGCCTTTTGCTGGTGTTGATCCCATTTCTGTAGGCGACATTCGCAACCTTGTTTCGGACCTTAAGAAGCGCGGAATCGGCGTGTTGATTACTGACCATAACGTTCGGGAAACATTAGAAATTGTTGATCGCGCCTATATCCTTCACAACGGCAAAGTTCTGATGTCAGGCACTCCAAATGATGTTGTGGAAAACGAAAATGTGCGCCGTGTCTATTTGGGCGAGAACTTTCGCATCTCTTAAGACATCAAGTAAAATCTGACGGAAGTTTCATTATTTTTTTGACCACTTTTCATTGACAGACAGACCCAATTTCGGGCTCAATGAAGTCATGGCAAGAACGTTGATACGACCTAATCGACTACAGGCCCAGCTTTCTGGGTCGAAGTGTCTTCGAACGACGCTCATGTCATTTCCGAGAAACTGATCCTATTATCCATCCCACTTTGGGGTCCGTGATATATTGATCGTTTCGTCCATCTGAAGGAGACAGAATGCGGTATCAAATCAGCGGCAAACAAATCGACATTGGCACATCACTGCAAACGCATGTGAAAACTGAAATGGATGAAGTCGTCCAAAAATACGCGGAACGACCGACCGACGCATTGATCGTGTTTTCGAAGTCAGCACATGAATACGCCTGTGAGGCAACGGTACATCTATCGACTGGTTTAACCGCTACTGCAAAAGCCAAAGCAACTGAGATTTATGCCGCCTTCGATGCCTCCTGTGCCAAACTGGAAAAACAGCTTAGGCGCTACAAACGGCGACTGAAAGATCACCACAAAGACCGTCGGGAACCGGTTGAACTTTTCGGCGGTTCCTCATATATCCTCGCATCTGAGGATTCTGGTTCTGAAAACGCAGAACCGGAAACGTTGCAGCCGATAATCGTGGCCGAAATGGAAGCGAAGATTCCATCACTCTCGGTTGGTGAGGCTGTTATGCAAATGGAATTAGCGGGTGCCCCGGTCTTGGTGTTCCGTAACGAAGGCAAAGACGGGGTTAACGTGGTGTACCGTCGGGATGATGGCAACATCGGCTGGATCGACCCTTAAACTTTAATCGGCGGGTAACACGCCACTATATAAGTGCGAGCAGAATGGATTTTGCGAAACTTCTAAAGCTGGAGGCTGTCAAAGTATTGACTACCGCCTCCAGCAAGAAACGGTTGCTGCATGATATCAGCGAACTGGCGAGCGTAGCTTATGGCCTGGAAACCGGTGATGTTGTCGAGTCCCTACTTGCACGCGAGGCGCTGGGACCTACAGGCGTAGGTCACGGCGTAGCCCTGCCACATGCCCGTGTAGCTGGCTTAGATCATGTGGTCGGTGCATTTGTATTGCTGGATCGGCCCATAGATTTTGGTGCAGTCGATCGCCAACCCGTCGACATCGCATTTGGATTGTTTGCACCTGAAAATGCTGGGGTGGAACACCTTAAAGCTTTGGCTTTGGTGTCTCGTACCCTGCGGGACGCTTCTATTTGTGCAAAATTGCGGGCTAACCCTGATCCAACCAAAATTTATGCAATCCTAGCCGAAACTCAAACCAGCCAAGCTGCCTAAAACACTTCAGCTTTGATCTATGGCGCCGCTTATCAACGCCAGCTATCAAAACCAAACATCATATAGTCACGTTGGTAAGCATTATGGGCCGCTTTTTCAATTTCTTCATCGTAAATATCAACCAATGCAAATGGTTCATCAGGATCAGTTGGGCCTAGCTCGACTGGATTTTCATATCCAATCTGGGCAAGCATTTGCGGCAGTTCTGTTGCAAGGTCATCTTCGCGGATCACGCGATCAGGCAAGGCAAATTCCCCAAATCCTTCAAGCGATTGTGCCTGTGTGCACCACGTCGCATCAATGCGAATTGCCGTTTGTCCAGACAAGTTCCCTTTAAGGAATACCAGAAACGCCAAAAAAGCAGCGCGGTGGGCCGCGCGATCATATGCGGCATCGGGCATCATTTCCGGGATTGGCATAGAGTAACGACGTCGTAATGTTTGACGCAATCCCGCATAACCACCCTGACCAGTGTTAAGGATATGATGGCAAAATGCATGATGCGCCCGTGCGACAGGGTGGCGTAAAACAGTGAAGCTACGGTGACCTATGTGCTTTCGTTTCCACTGTCGTAGATCTTTCTGGGAGAATTTCCTTAATAGCTCGGATCGTTTAGCCCCATCTACCCGTGCCAGCCAATCCAAAATTTGGCTCTCTGGTCCACCCCGCAAAGGCAGGTACATAATCCCTGAATGAGAGGCGGCAACATATGTTGGAATGCTCGGGCCACGTCTAGGTTCGAAATTTGGCGTTCGATTAAGGTTGAAGCGATCTAGCCCTGACAGAGCAACCTGCATCTGATCGAAGTTATTAACTTTTTCTGACGTTGAGCTTGGATTCTGCTTTTTCAGGCTCTTATCCAAACCGTCCAGTTCGCCCGCAACACCCAAGTAACGTGCAATCCCGTTCATAACCTCAACGCTCTGAAGGTCTTCGTATGAAATATAGAACGCGGTCTGGCCCGCAGTTTGCAAATCAGTCAGCAGCGACACTTGGAACGCTTGCAATGCCTCTAAATGCGCAGTGAATTCATCTTCAACAAAGGTTGCCTTACCATCCTTACGCGATTTGGAATCGGTCAATTTCCATTGGCCAGTTTCTTGGGCAATTTTCCAAGACACATAACTGTCTAAGGGATTTCGGGTCAGAATAATCTTGGCGCATTTTGGATCTGCCAAACATTGCTCCAAAATGCGTGGATCATGATCATGAAAATATCGAAAGCCATTAATCCCAGAGGCCTGGTGTTTGATCTGGCGCAGAAGGGCTTGGGGATCTGCATCGCGGGTCTCTTGCGAAACGCCCAATATTTCTGTCGTTTTTGGGTAGCCTAAAAAATGTGGGTTGAATGCTTCCCCGTGACAATTAATGCCCTGGATCGCATTCAAATTCGTCTCAAGGAAATTAGACCCAGTCCGCATTTCTGCAAAGACGATAAAATAGTCAAAATTCGCCATAGTTCATTGCACCAAATAGGGTTTGCGCGGTGGCGCATTTGGGGCGTCGCCGCCTCTATCAACTGGAAAGTCACCCATCCAATGCGGGTGCATACCTTGGTTTTTGAGGTTCTGTAAAAACTGACCAAACCCATTGAGGTCTACCATTTTTGGCACCTCTGACAAGCGATGGACTTGTGTTGGTCCAATCTCGTCCAGGATACCTTGCAGCGGTTCCATCGGTGCTTCAATAAATTCGGCCATGCTCCAAATACGCACCCGCGCTTTTGAAAACGGAGATCTTAGGATTTTAAGGTGATCATTTTCGATTTTTTGTAACGCGGCGGCTTCTTTTCGAATATCCAAAAAGTTCATATTGGATTTGAACAACGGGACAGCCCACGCACCACTGATGACAGATATCTGCGCATTGTGGTCCTTAGATATTCGCCAATTAATCTTCTGATTGTCACCGGGGCCAAATTGGAAACATTGGCGTTCACCGCGCGTATTCCAAATCAGATTGGTCAAGAATGCCCCTGCATTGTAGTCGCGCGCCTCCGCACTGTCACTTAACGCACCGTGAATTGTTTGATGACCGGCCGCGTAATGCACGCGGTCTGGTGCAAAAAGATGCCCATGCACGCGGGCGCCCGTCGCCTTGGAAAGCCACGGCTCAAAATTGTCAAAAAGCTCCGAAAAGCCATGGAATACAGAATAAGGTGCAGCAGTTACACCGTTTTCCCAATCTTCGTTTGGAAAACGGCTTTGCATGTAAAGGCCCGAACGGCCGCGGGTACGGCGTTCCACCGCTTTGGCAAAAATACGGTCAATCTTGCCGGGATTCGGCTCTGTCCGTTTCATTGCACCAGCTACGTCAGTCAAGAACGCGTCATAAAGGCGGGTCGCATGTGGCCAGATTTTGCGGGCTACAAAACAATCAGACCTACGTAAAAGCTGCAAGTGATCATCATAAAAGATATGCGGCTTGCCTTGGAAATCAAATTTGCTCAACGTCAGTGAGCGGCTTTCAATATTTGTTGAATACTGGCGGGCCAGAGTCTGGAAATAACTCTCGTCAGGAATCCAAACTTGTTTGAAATAACGGTCATAATCGTCGCGATCAGGGTCTTGCAAAATGGCCGACAGGGTTTGCCGCGTCAAACACCACCACTGGCTGCCCATATGAGGTACCAACCCATTCGGAATACGTCGCTTATAACGAAATGCCCTTTGTAGCTGTACATACTTGTCAAAAAAGAAACGGCTCTTTTTCCAAGAAAACGGGAACCGCAGGACAAATCGTTCGTGATCCAAACCGCCAACCGTCCAAGGCACATCTGCCGTTGTCGCACTTTCGATAAAGTCGGTACGCGGGCGTTCTTGGAGGTATTCAATCAATTCCTCAACTGGTCGCAGGGGTAGGCATGACCCTGATGCCAGATAGACATGGCGTACAAATGAATAGTTCGCCAACATCTGTTCTGACCCGGCTTGGGATGCCGCGACAATGCCCCAAGTTCCCCACTCGCAGCGATGCCGCACAGAGAATTCAACATTCGGGACATCAGCCAAAGCGGCAACAAAATCGTTATAAGTTTTACGCTCAACTATCTTGTCGACGTGGATCACAACCGGACAACCACCTGCTGCCCAATGGCGCGCCGCCTGTTCGGCGCGATCCAAGGCAGTGTGCACCAGCATGACAATCCCAACGCTCATGCCCAGTTGCCCTTGGACATCAAACCTAGAATCTCAAGTTGCCGCCAATTGATGTATTTCTCGGACCACTTACACCAAAGCTCTGGATCGTCCTTCATGCTTTCGGCGTAGGCTTTATATTCAACCGAAGCCGCATAATGCTGCCCACGGCTAAGTTCTTCAGCTGCCTTCGCCGTGAACGTGTCCAAAAATTTGGTATGCAGCAAAACGCCACTGGCTTTTTCACCACCCCATTCATCGTAAACTTGGTTAAGGCCACGGGGCAGCAGCATGTGGGTCGAACTGACGTAAGTGTACCGTCGGTCCCACTTAACCAGTGGAATCTTATTCAAAGCCGGCGCTTTTTCTGGCTTGTCACCAAAGAACATCCGCGCACGTGGTCCACCTTGAATCCACAAATTACCGAACCGCTTATTGCGCGACATGGTGTAATTTCCACTATCGAACCAATTGGCGATTTCAAGGGGGTTTTGGCCCGATTGGTAGGGGTTTTCATCCAACCGACCCTTAGGGTACATATCCAAAAGCATCGCACTGAAAGACTTAATGCTTGAAGCATCCAACCAGTCCGTCAGCGCCCGCAAGGGCCGCGTATCGCAGAATGGGTAGACCAAGAATTCGTCGGGATCGAGCACCAGCGCCCAATGCCCATGTGCATATTTCAACTGCAGCCAGTTCAGCCAATCCACCCCAAAACGGGATCGCTTATAACTCGCGCGGGTATGCCAAACAGAAACATCAGACTGTTCTGCCAAGTAGTCCAGCGATCCATCTGTGCTGTCGTTGTCCACAAATAGGAAATGGTTCACACCCATCTCGCGGTAGTAATTCAGGAAATATGGCAGGCGAACTTTTTCATTCCGCAGGGTGCAGAACATCAAAATATCGTCTTCACGAATTTTATCAGTACGATTGGCAACACGAGACAGCTCACGGCGTTTACGAAACGCACGAAAACGCCATCTCTTGCGTTGAAGCCTCAGTCGATATGACTGCCAAGCACCCAAAAAATTACCCCTTAATCTGTCGGACTTACCCGGCCCTTAGATACGCTATCAGACCAAACTTAACACAATCTTGAAATGATCGGTCCAACTTGTCGGGGTGTACGACCCCTGTTTGCGCGTCTTAGGGTCAGTCAATGCCAACTCCTTCACTACCTTGTCCCACAGATAGCTATCAGAAACCTTAGCGTAAACGGGAATATCACCAAGCGTTTCTCTTAATACTTCCAGATCGTTGCACAAAATCGGCACTCCCAATGCGGCGGCCTCAACTAGGGGTAGCCCGAAGCCCTCAGCGTGGGAGGGAAACAGCAATCCTTGCGATCCTTGAACAAGCGCAGCCAATGACGAATCATTTAATTCGTTTCTTTCAAAAACCTGAGAACTCAATGGGAGCGAATCAAGACGATCAAACACCTCCTTGTTGTTCCATCCACGCCCCCCACAAATATGTAATTCGGGCGCATCTGGGCCAAGATTTTCCCAAATATCCAACAGCAAGGTATGGTTTTTGCGTGGCTCAATTGTACTGACAGTCACGAAATAAGGCCGGTTTGGCAGGGTAAAATTCGGATCGGGGACAGGTTTTTCTGTTCCTAAATGGGAAACAACATTCTTTGGGGGATCGCCCCATTGCGTAAAGTAAACTTCGGAGCGACGCAGTGTATCCGCAGAGTTATAGATCACCAAGTCGGCGTATATTTGGACCCTGCGAAGCTTTTCACGAAAAATTTCAACCGTTCCAGGACGCTGAAACTCTGGGAAATCAAGCGGGATCATATCATGTATCATGACCGAAATTTGCGCGTCTAAAGCTGTCTTCAACCCTCGAAAAACACGTTCTGTCAGATTGCTATGACCCACATTCACATACGAGATCTTTTGCGGCAAATGACCCGCTAAAAGCTTAGTCAACTTCCACGGTGTCGCACGACCAATGGATAGCTTTCGCACCGATGCCAGAGCCTGGCGCTGGGTTATGGTCAGCCCACGCGGCAAGCGCGATAAGATATCTGGCTTTCCAAAGCTCTCTTCGCCACACAATTGGCGTTTGACTTGGACCATACCTGCTTGGTCCAACAAGACATATCCAAACGATGTGCGCACCAATCCAAAGACAGGTTCAGGTTGCGAAAGGAATCCATTTAAGTACGCCATTTCGACGCGATCAACACCTGTCAAAATACGCCCAGCGCGACGGATTAGGCGCGTGATGTCCAACAAACGGGCTGGTTGCGGATTATTCTGAATATTGGCCAGTTTGGTGCCATCTCCATGCATCTGAGATCATAGCCTCAAGGTTCGAGCGGGCGGGATTCCAGCATAACTCAGCAACCGCACGTGACGAGCCCGAAACAAGCTTTGTGCAGTCCCCAGCCCGGCGCGCGCCTTCGGAAAATGGGACTTCGCGGTTCGTTACGCTTCGTGAGTGATCAATCACCTCGCGCACAGAAAAACCCGTACCTGTTCCAAGGTTGAAAACGCGGCTGCCTTTGTCATCTTGCAACCATCTCAGCCCCAAGACATGCGCATCAACAAGGTCACTAACATGAACATAATCACGTATACAGGTCCCATCTGGCGTATCGTAATCGGTACCAAAAATGGTCAACCCACCACGTTTTCCATCAATCGCATCTAACATAAGCGGTATCAAATGGGTCTCTGGTTGGTGGAATTCCCCCACCTCGCCTTCCGGGTCGGCACCAGCAACATTAAAATAGCGAAAAATCACATGTCGCAGACCGTAGGCCGCTTCAAAGTCGCGCAAAATATCTTCGATAGCACGCTTAGACGCACCATAGGAATTGATTGGGAATTGCGCACTATCTTCATCCAAGACAACGTTATCTTGATCACCGTACGTAGCGCAGGTACTTGAAAAAACAAAGTTTTTACAGTCTGCAGCAGTCGCTGCCTCTATCAGGTTCAATGATCCACCGACATTGTTCCGCCAGTACTTCCCTGGCTCCGCCATGCTTTCACCGACTTGGGACAACGCCGCAAAATGCATCACAGCAACAGGAGCGTATTGGGCAAATACTTCATCTAAACGCGCACGATCCAACAGGTCGCCCTGTTCAAATGGGCCAAATTTAACCGCGTCTTTCCAGCCTGTAATCAAGTTATCAAACGTGACAGGAACAAAGCCGGCAGACTTTAGCGCCTTACAAGCATGTGAGCCGATGTAGCCTGCACCACCTGTAACCAACACATGTTTACTCATTTTTATTGTGCCGCTTTTTCCGAATGGTGGATTTCATTCAAATATGCAGCCAAGTCATCACGCAAATCTGGTCGCGCCAATGCGAAAGCCACGGTCGCGCGCAAGAAGCCAGATTTTGACCCACAATCAAAACGTTCACCCTTGAAACGGAACCCATAGACAGGGTTCTCTTGCTCAATCTCGTCAGCGATAGCATCCGTTAATTGTATTTCGCCGCCCGTTCCAGACTTGAGGCGATTTAAATTCCCCAAGACGTTAGGTGATAAAATATAGCGGCCAATCACGGCCAAATTTGAAGGTGCTTCGCCCATAGGTGGCTTTTCAACCATACCTTTGACGCTAACCATCTTGCCCATATCTTCTTTGACATCCAAAACACCATAAGAGGACGTTTGTTCTGGAGAAACCTCCATCGCCGCGACCATATTGCCGCCCGTTTCCGCATACGCTTCAACCATCTGTTTCAGGCAAGGAACCTCGCCCGCAATCACATCGTCCGGCAAAATAACGGCAAAAGGCTCATTGGCGATCAAACGACGGGCACACCAAACTGCATGTCCAAGACCCAATGCACGGTGCTGACGGATATATGCAATCGCACCACTGTCCATGTTCGTGGTTTTTAGTGTTTCTAACAGATCAGTTTTATTTTTCTTACGCAGCTCTTGTTCTAGAAAAGGTGCGTGATCAAAGTAGTCTTCCAAGGCACCTTTACCTCGAGACGTCACAAAGATGAATTCTTTAATTCCAGCCTCGCGCGCCTCATCGATTGCGTATTGAATCAATGGGCGATCTACCAAGGTCATAATTTCTTTAGGAACAGATTTCGTTGCTGGCAAAAATCGTGTTCCCAATCCCGCAACTGGAAAAATCGCCTTTGTTACCTTTTTACGCATACCTGGTCCTCATCTTCACTAAACTCATTCGAGCTTTTTTATTTTGTAGACTCATCTGATAGACAATATGAACAAAATTGCAAGATTACAGGCCGATTTTGAACAGCCAAAACAATTTCAATTCAATCACCTATATCGTCATCACCGGATCGCCTTGATACGTTCGGCCTCAAAGGCGACTCGCCGCTTACGCGACCAAAGACGGAACAACTTCTGATCCCTGAGTGATTTGCCAAAAAGCCCCCCTGATTGTTCCCAATAACCATCCATATGATATTGCACCCGATGAAAAAGTGCCGTTGGCGACAAGATCAAAAGTGTCACGATTTGGTTTTGCTCGACTTGCTTGCAAACATTCTCCCGGACGGCTGCGGCATGTATGGATCGTACCGCTTTCAAAACACTATTTCGTGTAATCGAAGCGAATTGCAGGAATTGCAGCTTTGTCTTGTCTCCAATCTGGGCTTTTGATGCTTGCCGCGATTGTCCAACTTCATAACCTTCACACAAGCGCTTTGTCAGTCGTCGTACTGCCCGAGGCTCTAATCCACCAGAAACCATATAGCCAATTAGACGCTTATGCTCCGTCTTAACTACCTCCCTCCAATGCTCCCCGTGCATTTTATTGGGGATGAATTTTCTTTGGAAGACAGCCCAGCTTGCACCGATATCAAACAGGTCACTTGGCACTCGATCCTCTCGTCGCCTAGTGCTCGCCGCAAAGCCATGATGCACTTGTGCCAGCGGTGCGATCGCGGTGAGGTACCCCGCCTGTGCCAACCGCATGTTCAGATCTGTCTCATCAAGGTAGAAATGATACGCTGGATCAAACCCCCCTACCGCCACCAAAACATCACGCCGGATCGCCATATTGGTGCCTTCTGTTTTGACCGCCTGGCCTGCTGGCAACCTCAAGACTGTGGGCTCCACCTCATCAACAACGATGTTCGTGGTAGCGCCGTTACTATCCAAGATTCGCGCCTTCCACTGAAAACTGATCCCATTGCGTCCAATGACAAAGCCACCAACCGCTGCAACGTCTTCCCCTCCAAACGGTGCAATTAAATAGGAAAGCCACGTTGGTTCTGGCACAGCATCGTCGTCAATAAACGCCACCACATCACCTGCGGCGTGGGACACGCCAAGATTACGGGCTGCTGAGATGTTCGCCTCTTCAAACAGAACTGTTTTGACTTGCCCATCAAAGCGACCAAGAGCGGCAAGCCCATTGGCATCCGCAACAACGACAATTTCAAACGGATCATACTGAACCTGCGACAAGCCCAAAACGCAGCGATACAGTGCATCCGGTCGGTCGCGGCTGACAACAACAACGCTGACTGGCACAACACTGACCGGAATTGACATTAGTCCAGTCCCATGTCGGCCATCATTGCCTCGATCCGCGGCACGTCTTCGGGGTTGTTTAGCTCCCAAAACTGACGCCCTTTAGCTTGTACTTCTGTGCATCGAACAGCGCGCCCATTTTCCATAAACCGAAGCTGTTCTAACCCTTCAAGTTGTTCAAGCGGTCCTACGGGCCAAGACGGGTATTCTGCCAAAGCTGCTGGACGATAGGCATAAACGCCAACATGGTGGAACACAGGTGTTTCTTCATCATCTGCGTATGTCTCAGATGTAAACGGCACCACCTCTTTCGAGAAATACATCGCTCGTTTATTTGTATCAAAAACAGAAGTTGTTCCCCCAACCCGGTCGGCTTTGCGGTCTAACAAAAAGCTGTTCAATGTTGCACCGTCGCAGCGCAAGACAGGTGTTGCTATCTCGGCATCTGGATCAACCCGCAAATCAGCGATCAAGTCCTCGACAAACCAATGTGGGGTCAGCGGCGCGTCACCTTGCAGGTTCACTACAATCTCGTAACCCCCGCCCAGCGCGGTGTGCGCAGCGGCACATCGTTCTGTTCCATTGGCGCATGATTCTGGAGTCATAACCACTTCAGCGCCAAATGCTTCGGCCGCGTCTTTGATCCGGATGTCATCCGTCGCAACAACAACACGGTCGACTCCACCAACCTCACATGCCGCCAACCATGATCGTTCAATCAGGGATCGAGATTGGCCCGATGCACCTTTGAGCATTGCCAATGGTTTTGCGGGATAACGCGTCGACGCGTATCGCGCAGGTATGACGATAAGAACTGACATTATGCAGGCTTCAATTCAACGGAAGGCGCGTAGGCGATAAAGAACGGGTTCGCAAAATCTTCCTTGCCATATTTAAGCGGCGTTTGGTCATCAAAGCGAACCACATCACCCCCCGCGCCCAGTAAGACCGCGTGACCAGCTGCCGTGTCCCATTCCATCGTACGACCAAGACGTGGGTAAACATCCGCTTCGCCCGTAGCGATCAGGCAGAACTTAAGAGAAGACCCCGCACTTTTCATATCTTTGACAGCGTATTTTTTGATGTAGTCGTCCGTCGCCTGATCACGGTGCGACATGGAGGCGACAACCATAAGGGCAGAATTGTCAGCTTTAGACACTGATATCAGCGTCACTTTACCCATTAAATCTTTATCTAGATCACCAGTTTCCTCAACCGTCTGACCATCAGCCAAAGTGAAAAACATGCGATCTTTGGCTGGTGCATAAACCACACCGCGTGTAGGTTTGCCGTTTTCAACCAGTGCGATGTTGACCGTGAAATCACCACGTCGGTGGATAAACTCTTTCGTGCCATCCAGCGGATCAACGATCAAAAAGGTATCGCCCTTAACCGTATGCGTGTCTGATTGTTCTTCGGTCACCAACATCATGTCAGGAAACGCCGCACGTAAGCCAGCCGAGATAATCGCATCCGCAGCCTCGTCCGCAGCAGTCACCGGGCTTTCGTCTGACTTCAATTTTACTTCAAAGTCATCAGCCTCGTAGATTTCCATAATTTTGTCGCCAGCCTCTAGGGCCAACTTACGGATAACTGGAATTAAATCGTCATAGTTCACACGCATTCTCCTGCTCACGCATAGGTCAGTGGCATTTTGTTGAAATACCTTATTATGTCTCTTATGCTGCGCAGATAACGGAACAGCAAGAATTCCGTGCAATTTTAGCACTGTCTTGAGGCACCTTAAAATGATCCAGCTCCAATCAACACGCAAACCGAGGGGCGGACTATCAGTCGCTCTGTCGATGGCAGACATTATTTATCACTCGACCGTGCGAAGTGTCCGTAAAAAGCACAGCAACGCATTTATCGCCTTGGGTGTGAACATGCTGCAAGTTGTGATCTTTGTCGGCGTGTTTTATGCGATGTTTTCGATCTTGGGATTGCGCGGTGCCGCTATCCGAGGTGATTTTTTAATCTACATCATGTCCGGCATTTTTCTTTTCATGACCCACACCAAAACCCTACAAGCTGTCGTAGGCTCAGAGGGACCAGCAAACCCGATGATGCAGCACGCCCCAATGAACACAATCATATCGATTTGCGCTGCTGCATTTGGAGCTTTGTATATCCAATTGCTGTCCCTTTTTATGATTCTATTTGGATATCACGTCGGCGTCACACCACTGGATATTGATGACCCCATTGGTGCATTTAATATGTTGATTATCGCGTGGTTCGGTGGTGTCGCATTGGGAATTATTCTGCTGGCGATCAAGCCATGGTTTCCAACAGTCGTTCAGGTTGCCACCACCCTTTACATGCGTGCCAATATGATCGCGTCAGGCAAGATGTTTGTCGCCAACAGCCTTCCAAGCTTTATGCTGGCGATGTTTGATTGGAACCCGTTGTTCCACTTAATTGACCAGGCACGAGGCTTTGCCTTCATCAATTACGTTCCACGTTACAGCAACTGGGAATATCCAATCTACGTTGCTTTGGTGATGTTAATGCTGGGGTTGATGGGCGAATTTTATACCCGCCGCCACGCTTCAGCCAGTTGGGAGGCCCGTCGATGAGACGTTTTTTTACTTGCTCCATTTTTTTTGTTTGGGCCGGCCTAGCAAACGCATTTGACTATCCAGCGCTACATTCTGTCATAGGCGTTGCCGCAGACGACCTTCTAAATGTGCGCGAAGGGCCGTCCACTTCATCACCCGTCATTGCCGCGTTAAGGCACACCGCAAGTGGCATCGAAATCATCAAAACAACTGCTGATGGGAAATGGGGATTGCTTAATGTGGCAGAAGGCACTGGATGGACTGCGATGCGACATCTAACCAAAACGGTTATCTCTGATCCGAAATCACAATGCTTCGGAACGGAACCTTTTTGGACCACGGACTTTGGCACTGTTGCTTCCTTTGACCTTGCTGGTGAAACAGCCCAAAGCTACCAAGTGGTGGCGAAAACGAACTCGACCAATAGAACCGACCGCTTTGCGACCGTCGCTCAAGGCACCACAGGCCAATTGATCGCAACGTTAAGTGCAAAAGAATGTTCTGATGGAATGTCGGATCGCTTGTTTGGCTTGTCAGCCGAATTGCTTATCGAGGAAGCGGGTAGCTGGACGCAGTATTCCGGATGCTGTTCCCTCAAAAAGTAATCATCAATCAACAACCCTCAATGTAAGATTAATTCGCCCAAACTTCGGCAACAACGTCGAGGACCCAAAACGAATGCGATCAACACCGTGATATGCCAACCGAGCGGCGCCGCCCATTACAACAACGTCTCCTGATTGCAGCCAGACCGAGTCAGTCTTGCCCCCGCGTGTCGTACCGCCAACCCGCAACAGCCCTTCGTCACCCAATGATATGGATACAACGGGGTAATCAAAGTTCGCCTCGTCGTTGTCTTGGTGCATCCCCATTCGGGCGTCTTGCCCATAAAAATTGACCAAACAACATTCTGGCGGTCGCGAAGCACCCGATACCTGATCCCAAATATCCAAAATCTCAGATGGAATTGCGGGCCATGCCGTTTTTTTTGGGTGTGTCTTACGATACCCAAACCCTTTGTCGTCCGAATACCATCCATATGTACCAGCAGAGGTCATCTTTACTGTCATCGGTCTGCCATACGGCGTCATTGGCGAAAAAACTGGAGCTGCTTTTGCAATTTCTCTTACAACGTCTAACAACGTTATTTGAGCGGCAGAGTTCAACATTCCTTTATGAATCTCGAGCCCACGTAGCTTTAGAACCGACATATGCACCTCAATAGACAAAGATTCACGCAAATACCTCGCCCCCACCGCTTGCAGGGGGCATTTACGCTCCTTATATACTCACCGAACCGCGCTAAGCGAGATGCTTTGCGTGACATCATCATCGGGGTTTTGGTGCCATAACGGGCCAAGACTTCGCCACATCGCCTTAATCTATGAAAAGGGATTGAAAATATGGCCAAAGTTATTGGTATCGACCTCGGAACGACTAACTCTTGTATTGCTATTATGGATGGCAGCCAGCCTCGCGTTATCGAAAACGCTGAAGGTGCGCGCACAACGCCGTCTATCGTAGCTTTCACTGACAACGAACGCCTTGTGGGCCAACCTGCAAAACGCCAAGCGGTGACAAACCCAGAAAACACCATCTTTGGTGTGAAGCGCTTGATCGGCCGTCGCAATGACGACGCACATCTTGCCAAAGACAAAAAGAACCTGCCGTTCAATGTCATTGATGGCGGCAACGGCGACGCATGGATCGAAGCCAAGGGCGAAAAGTACTCTCCTTCCCAAATCTCTGCCTTCATTTTGGGTAAGATGAAAGAGACAGCTGAATCGTATTTGGGCGAAGAAGTAACCCAAGCGGTTATTACTGTCCCTGCGTATTTCAACGACGCACAGCGCCAAGCCACAAAAGACGCGGGTAAAATCGCTGGTCTTGAAGTGTTGCGGATCATCAACGAGCCAACAGCTGCGGCCTTGGCTTACGGTCTGGACAAAAAAGAAACACAAACCATCGCGGTCTATGACCTTGGTGGCGGTACATTCGACGTAACCATCCTTGAAATCGACGATGGTCTGTTCGAAGTAAAATCCACAAACGGCGACACCTTCTTGGGCGGCGAAGACTTTGACATGCGCATCGTCAACTATCTTGCTGACCAATTCAAGAAAGAGCACTCCGTTGATCTGACTCAAGACAAAATGGCCCTACAGCGTCTAAAAGAAGCTGCTGAAAAAGCCAAAATCGAATTGTCTTCGGCCACTCAAACAGAAATCAACCAACCCTTCATCTCGATGGGCGCAACCGGTCAGCCGTTGCACATGGTTATGAAACTGACACGTGCGAAATTGGAAAGCCTTGTTGGCGATCTAATCAAAGCATCCATGAAGCCATGTGCCGCTGCGTTGAAAGACGCTGGCATCTCAGCATCCGACATCGACGAAGTCGTGTTGGTTGGTGGTATGACCCGTATGCCGCGCGTGATCGAAGAAGTAACAAAATTCTTCGGTAAAGAGCCACATAAAGGCGTTAATCCTGATGAAGTTGTTGCAATGGGCGCGGCCATTCAGGCTGGCGTTTTGCAAGGCGACGTAAAAGACGTTGTTCTTTTGGACGTGACACCACTGTCTTTGGGCATCGAAACTTTGGGCGGCGTGTTCACACGTTTGATCGACCGCAACACAACGATCCCAACAAAGAAATCGCAAATCTTCTCGACTGCTGAAGACAACCAAAATGCTGTGACTATCCGCTGCTTCCAAGGCGAACGTGAGATGGCTACTGACAACAAAATCTTGGGTGCCTTCAATCTTGAAAGCATCCCACCAGCGCCGCGCGGATTGCCACAAATCGAAGTGACATTTGATATCGATGCCAACGGCATCGTATCAGTTGGCGCAAAAGACAAAGGCACTGGCAAAGAGCAGCAGATCACGATCCAAGCCTCTGGTGGTTTGTCAGATTCGGATATCGAGCAGATGGTACAAGACGCTGCTGACAACGCTGAATCCGATAAAGAGCGGAAAGAGTTGATCGAAGCCCGCAACCAAGCAGAAAGCCTGATCCACTCAACTGAGCGGGCGATCGAAGAGCACAAAGACAAGGTCGATCCAACAACTGTCGAAGCGATTGAGTTGGCTATTGCTGCGCTAAATGACGAATTGGAAGCGGACAACGCTGACAAGATCAAATCTGGCATCCAGAACGTGACCGAAGCGGCCATGAAACTGGGCGAAGCTATCTATAAAGCTGCCGCTGACGAAGGCGAAGGCATGTCCGAGCCAACGGGCGCAGATGAAGGCATGGATGACGACATCCTCGACGCCGAATTCGAAGATCTGGACGACGATAAGCGCAAATAAGCGCCATTGCGAACAACGAAAGGGCCGGTCCTATTTATGGACCGGCCTTTGATGTTCCAAAGGGGACCCTGATCTATGGCAAAACGTGATTTTTATGATGTCCTTGGTATCGCCAAAGGCTCATCTGCGGACGAGATAAAAAAAGGCTATCGCAAGAAAGCCCGTGAACTGCATCCCGACCACAATGCTGACAACCCAAAAGCTGAAGACCAATTCAAAGAAGCCAATGAAGCTTACGAAGTCTTAAAAGACGGCGACAAGAAAGCCGCATATGACCGCTATGGCCATGCTGCTTTTGAAGGAGGAATGGGCGGCGGACGTCAAGGCGGCGGTGGCGGCCAAGGCGACTTTGGCAGCGCATTCTCCGACGTGTTCGACGACTTGTTTGGTAACTTTGCAGGCGGCCAGCGTGGCGGCGGCGGACGCCGTGCTGCACGTGGTTCCGATTTGCGCTACAACCTGCGTATCTCCCTTGAAGATGCGTTTAGCGGCATGCAAAAAACCATCAACGTACCTACCGCGGTATCGTGCGATGGATGCGAAGGCACAGGTGCTGAAGGTGGTGCTGAACCATCAACCTGCCCGACATGTTCCGGCATGGGTAAAGTGCGCGCGCAACAAGGCTTCTTTACGGTTGAACGGACCTGCCCAACATGTTCCGGCTTGGGCCAAATCATCAACAACCCCTGCAAATCTTGTTCAGGTGCTGGCCGTGTCGAAAAAGACCGTGCCCTGTCTGTAAACATCCCAGCCGGTGTTGAAACTGGAACACGCATTCGCCTTTCTGGCGAGGGCGAGGCGGGTATGCGCGGTGGTCCAGCAGGTGATTTGTACATCTTTATCGAAGTTTCAGATCACAAGCTGTTTGAACGTGACGGCCTAAGTCTGTTCTGCCGTGTTCCTGTTTCAATGAGCACTGCAGCATTAGGCGGCAGCATCGAAGTTCCCACCATCGATGGTGGCCGTGGCCGCGTACAGATTCCTGCAGGCAGCCAATCTGGTCGCCAAATGCGTCTGCGCAGCAAAGGTATGCCTGCACTTCGTGGTGGCGGCGCAGGCGATATGTTTATCGAATTGGCAGTGGAAACACCGGTTAATCTAACTACTCGTCAAAAAGAAATTCTAAAGGAATTCGACGAACTGTCTTCAGAAAACAATCCGGAAAGCAGCAGCTTCTTTTCTTCAGTGAAAAGCTTCTGGGATTCGATGAAAGGTTAAGTGTAAGGCGGGTTTAATCCCGCCTTACCGCCAAAAACCAAAGTTTCCGTGATCTGTTAACCATCCGGTAATCACGTTTTGCGAACTTTAGGACATGAACGACTCGCACATCTCATTCGCGGAATCCAGCAACCTCTTTAATCTGGATGAAGCAACGCCAATTGATTGGCCCTGCAGCCGTCCCGCTGTTCTTATCGCGCATGAACGAAAAGCTCTGCGCGATCGGTTTTCCGAAGGCGGGCCTGCTGTATTATCTGATCACGAAGTTTTGGAATTGATCCTGTTTCGCGCTTTACCCCGGCAGGATTTAAAGCTTTTGGGGAAGGAGTTGTTGCAAGCATTTGGCGACTTCAACCGCGTAGTTACCGCGCCCATAGAGCGACTTTTACATTTTCCCGGAATGACCAAAGCCGCAGCCTTAGAATTGAAAATAATCGAGGCGGCGGCAAATCGATTGGCACGATCAAAAATCATGAATCGTCATGTTTTGTCATCATGGCAGGCGCTTCTTGATTACTGCCACACAGCAATGTCCCACAATGAGACAGAGCAATTTAGAGTTCTATTCTTAGATCGTAAAAATGTATTGATCGCGGATGAGGAGCAAGCCAAAGGGACCGTTGACCACGTCCCAGTCTATCCGCGCGAGGTCGCCAAGAGAGCGCTGGAACTCAACGCCAGTGCGATCATATTGGTTCACAATCACCCGTCAGGTGATCCAACGCCGTCCCAATCCGACATTACGATGACCCAACAAATTCAACTTGCCTGTGACGCTCTTAGCCTAACCTTGCATGACCATCTTATAATCGGGAAATCACGCGAACTGAGCTTTCGCTCTGAGGGGATAATCTAGCGCACCCAGACCTCGACGCGGCGATTTGCTTGGCGACCCCACTCGCTATCGTCGCAAGCCATTGGCAAAGCCTCCCCAAAGGCGTCAACATCCAACTGGACCCTATCCAAGTTCGCTGTCTCAGCCGCTTTGCTGACAGCACGGCGCACAGCATCTGCACGTCGCAACGCGATGTCACGATTTGCTCCCGCAGGACCGTCACCATCGCTGAACCCAACAAACATAACCCGGCGCGCGTCGTATTTTCCTATCTCAAGTGCACGGGCCATTTGCTGAACGTGAGTTATTGTCAAATCTGGTGTTTGAGGATTTTGGGTCACGCGGCGATCTGGTCTTGGTTGGTGACTTCAATTCCGTCTTTAAATGTGACGCCAGTGATGACTTTGGCGAGGTAGTCAAAGCCGCG
>JBLHPE010000029.1:0-24522 GCA_047624005.1 Ascidiaceihabitans sp. | reverse complement strand
CAGGTTCCAACGCCTTTCGCGACACCGATCGCCGTACCCGGTCAAACGCAGCGACAGGTTCCAACGCCTTTCGCGACACCAATCGCCGTACCCGGTCAAACGCCGCAACAGGTTCCAACGCCTTTTGCGACACCAATCGCCGTACCCGATCAAACGCCCCAACAGGTTCCAACGCCTTTCGCGACACCGATCGCCGTACCCGATCAAACGCCCCAACAGGTTCCAACGCCTTTCGCGACACCAATCGCCGTACCCGGTCAAACGCCGCGACAGGTTCCAACGCCTTTCGAGACACCAATCGCCGTACCCGGTCAAACGCCGCAACAGGTTCCAACGCCTTTTGCGACACCAATCGCCGTACCCGATCAAACGCCGCAACAGGTTCCAACACTTATTCCAAGACCAACGGTTAGGCCAACCAAGACGACAACTGGTGGGACGGTTGTAACGACCAAGGGTGAACCAACAGTCACACATAGCGTTACGCATGTATCTCCTCCGCAGGGAGTATCGCATGTGACCAATTTGACTGGTCGCCAGCCCGCTCACGCACTTCCCAAGTTTGCGGACCGGGCTGGGCAAGGCACATGGACCTGCGTGACAAGCGGTCACGGTCGACGAAAGGTGGGGTCAACCGGACGGGCGCGTAGCAACGGGGCTTTACGTCACCTTGGCAATGTAGATGCACTCGCAACTGATGTGCCTGCACGTCATCCCCGACATGCGGGATGCATAACCTCGGTAAAACGGCGCAAAAAATGATATCTATTAGGCCAGATCAGGCTTTCTAATTGTTTTCTGAAACTTATAACTCCATTGTTCTAAGACTTATTGATTTCTTGATGACGCAAATTTTGTGCGGATAGCGATATTGAGATTGCAAACATAGAATACACTGAAAAGGATTACGGCCCTGCACAGCCATTTGACGGTTCTGATCACGATACTTCATCATAAGAGGGCATTTCACAAACTCGGCTCTAGTACAGAACATTCGACTAAAACAAAGGAAAATAAGATGAAGCTATTTGGCTCAACTGCGTTAATGCTGTCTGCATTTTTAACATTCCCGTTGGCAGCACAATCATTTGATCGTGAGACCGTGAATGCGCTTAAAGCCTGCCACGACTATGTGTGGTTTCAGGTTCCCGACTTTAAGGACCTACCCAATGCAGCAGTGTCAGTGTTTCCTGGCATTACGGATGAAAGCGCGATCACCGTATTTTGGAATGTAATGTGGGATGATCCGATTGTACGTGCCGCTGGGAATTGTACGACAATTGGCGGGAAAATCGAAGGCTTCGACGATTACACGAAAATGGATCAGTAAGTAGCTTTTTGGCGCTTCTAATATTGGCTGTACGGATTGTACGTGCCTGTTTTGAGATCGATCTTTGATACGTATTTAAGGTGCCCTCAACCAGAGGAAATTGCGACTTAGTACCCTGATTTTGGTCTCAGCTAGGTCGCTTTCTGCACCTAATCGGTCAACTTCGTGGAAGTGCAAAATAGACTTTCCAACTTCTTTAGGTTTCCTTATTTATTTCGAGGATCCCTATGGAATAGCCCACTAGACATAACCCACGTCCAAGGAGCGATTGTTATGCCTTGCCGGTGAAGTTGGACGCTGCGCCTCCCCCTTTCTCAGGTCTGGTGTCAAGCGCAGCTTGCGCCCAGACCTTTCGACCAACACCGTATTGGATCCGTTCACCTATGGCCTTTATTTTGAGTTAGTGTGCAACTGGCGACGCTTTATCTCTTAATTTACGGCCGCAAAAAGCCAAATCTTCACACAGAAAACTCACGTTTGATTATTCCTTAGCAGCCATTCAAACTGATAATCATTAATTCCTAATTGAACCAACTACGTTGGGAAAGAGCAATTGCATCTAAGAAACGGGAAGCGCTTTGTCGGGCATGTCGTTGATTTAGATCGACCCCAACAGTTACAAACCTGTGTCCATTAGTTCTTTGATTTGGGCCTGCGAGGTACCGGCCACAACACGACCAAGTTCAGCATCTCCGCGCAATACAATCAACGTCGAACGACGTGGGACATTGCGGAACACTGCAACTTCGTGATCACCGTAGTCATCCCAATCAACCTTAACAAATGTCATCGCGGCGTCATATGCGGGATCTTGCGCACGCAGTGCATTGATCACACGTTCTTGGCGATGGCAGGTACTGCACCATGATGCTGAGTAGTCAACAAAAACGGTTTTGCCTTCAGCCAGTGCTTTTTCAATAATCCCATCAGTATAGGTCACGTAGTCAGAAGCCATCGCTACAATTGGAGCAACTGTTGCCGCTGCTACAGTCGCAAGAAATAGACGTCTTTTCATTAAGTTTCTCCAGTTATCAAAGGGCTACGGATAGATCCTGAAGCCAGATTGGCATGACCGAAAGCGCCCATGCTTCGATGTAGTGATTAAGTTTGAAATAGAGCATCAGACCAACCGCGATGAAGGTGACACCCAAAATAGGTTTTGACCGTTCTGCAAGGCCGCGCAGAGCTTGGGCCCGTGTGCGGATTGCCTCGCGTGCGCCAAAACCAAGACCAAGGATCAAAGTGGATACCCCAAGTGCGAAGAACACCATGATCAACGTAGCGTACCCTAGGTTTTCACCCTGAGAGGCCAGCGCGATTGCACCGCCTAAGGTTGGGCCAATGCAAGGCGACCAAACCGCCCCAAGCAACAGACCACCCATAAACTGGCCTTTGTTCCCAGATGAATCCATTTGGCCAATTTGTGTATCGGCCCCTGCTGCAATGCCAGCCGTAGCCATCTCGAAACGACGGGCAAACATTGGGACAATCAAGATGATCCCAAATACAATCATTAGAACCGCGCCAAACTGTGCAAAGCGATCTTGGGTCAAGCCGATCGACGATCCAAACGCAGTGATGAGAACCCCAAACGCGACAAAGGACAGGCTCATCCCTGCGGCCAATGCCAATGGACCATAGCGATCAGCGTTTAATGCGCTGACCAAGACAATCGGCAAGACAGGTAGAACACATGGGTTAATCAGTGTCAGCAATCCTGCAAGGTAAGATAATACAAATTCCATAAGTCAGATGTGACGAACAATAGCTTTGCAAGCAATAGAAATACGCGTTCGAATACTTCACAAAACTGTCAATTCTTCTTCCCTAGCCTTCCCAGATCCTCATAATTTCTTGATCTTTACAACACAATCATTCATATTCCAATAATAGAATTTATTGGAGGGCATGATAATGTTAACGAGACGTGAAATTCTGGCAAGCGGTGCCTCTTTGGCTGCAAGTTCAACGTTTGGATTACTACCAACGACAGGACATGCCCAATTGGATTTGGGCAATGTCCAGCTTGATGTCGTAAGCGACGGCTCACTTACCCTGCCCGGCAGTTTCATTTTTGAAACCATGCCAAAAGATGAACTTGCCCCAATTCTTGATCGCTATAACCTGTCTTCCGAGGTGCTTACCCCACCCTGCAACGTAACCTTGATGCGCCGTGGCGACAGAACGATCCTGTTTGACGTTGGCTCTGGTCCAGATTTCGCACCCAATTCTGGCATTCTACTAGACTCTCTTACAGCCCTAAATGTGGCACCAGAAGACGTCACCGATGTTGTTTTCACTCATGCCCATCCCGACCACCTTTGGGGATTGCTTGATGATTTTGATGATCCATTGTTTGAACAAGCCAACTATATGATCGGGAAATCGGAATGGGATTATTGGATGAACCCCAATACCGTTGATGAAATTGGCGATGCCCGCGTCTCTTTCGCCGTTGGTGCGCGTCGTAGGCTTAAGTTGATTGAAGACAACATTACCTTCTTTGAGGATGGCCAAGAGATAATGCCCGGTGTCGCAGCGCGGGCCACGTTTGGTCACACACCAGGTCACATGGCAATCGAGGTGCGTGACGGCTCTCAATCCGTCATGATCCTTGGGGATTGCATCGGAAACCACCACGTCGCGTTTGCCAAGCCCCAGTGGAATTCCGGATCAGATCAAGACGCGGACGCCGCAGCCAGTACGCGATTGGCATTGATGGATCAACTGTCTCACGAAAAGATGCGAATTATCGGTTTCCATTTGGCTGGCAACGGTGTCGGCTATGTTGAAAAATCGCAAGATGGATACGTGTTCATCCCAGAGGACAAATAATGAAATATCTTACAATTGCATTCTCCCTCGCCACCTCACCACTTTTGGCAAGCGAAGACATTGCTGACCAGTATCCAACTTCGGTGCTATATTCAAAACCGGTCGAGTTTATTCCAAATGTGTTTTCAGCAATTGGCGCGACCGCCCCGTCCACATATGAAAATGCAGGCCACAACAACAACCTTAGCTTTATCATAACCGGCGACGGTGTTGTGGTGATAAATGGGGGTGGATCATACTTGTTGGCCAAAGCCCTGCACGACGAAATTAAAATCATCACGGACCAGCCCGTCAAATTGGTTCTTAATGAAAACGGTCAAGGGCACGCAATGCTGGGCAATTCCTATTGGGCCGATCAAGGTGTGAAAATTGTTGCCCACACGGATGCCGCTGCCACATTTGCAGAAACTGGCAGCAGATCATTGCGCGCCGCCCAAGCCCGCATAAAAGAACGCGCTGATGACACACGTGTAGCCCTACCAACCGAAGTATTTGATGATGCTTACATCGTCGAAATGGGCGGTATGCAAATCGAAGCCCGCTATCTTGGTCACGCCCACAGTCCCGGTGATATTGTCGTTTGGTTGCCGCAACACTCCTTGGTCATTGCAGGCGACATGGCGTTTCACGAGCGGATGCTGCCTATCTTTGATCACACTATTACGGCTGATTGGATCGAAACATGGGACACAGAATTTGAAGCGCTAAACGCAACCTACGTAATTCCGGGTCACGGGCATCCGACCAACATGGATCAGGTGCGCCGCTACACCCGCGACTATTTAATTTACTTGCGCGAAAAAGTCGGTGCCCATCTGGATGCAGGTGGCGACTTGGCCGAAGCCTATTATGTAGACCAATCCCCTTACGCACATTTAGATACGTTTGAAGAATTGGCGACCAGAAATGCTGGGCGTGTCTATGAACAAATGGAGTTTGAATAAAGTCAGATACCTGGCCTTATTCGATACGTGGCCCTAGGCGAAGCGGTGCGTCAGCATCGCCGCGAACCACATACAAAACAATGCCAGCCATGCAGTTAAGGAAAAGATAGCCCCACCGGACATACCCGCCCCGACCGCACAGCCACCAGCCAACATGCTGCCAAATCCCATAAGGGCGGCCCCGGTCAAATACCGCTCCATAGGTGTGTCGGGGCCAAACCGTTCAATCCGCGCTTCTTTGGTGGCCATCGCCATCGCCCCTGCCCCAACAAAAACACCCGGAACAAGGCCAACCCCGAACCCCATTGGGATGGTCGTTGAATTTACCAACCCCATCAGCGTGTCTGCGGATGGGCCTGTAAACGTCACGGACGATATCGCGACAACCTCAAATGAGGCCTGCGAGATTGCGTATGTCAAAACCCAACCCAATCCGACTGCCAGACCAACAAAGCCAGAGGCAGCGATACGGCTTTTTGAGACCTCCAAACGAACGCCCATTATAATTGCCGCAAGCAAAGCAAAACCCGCAATCACGGCCACAATGGTTGAGGACAAGCCGAATTGACTTAGAAGACTGCGCGACGCACCGCCATCAACCATCCAAAGCTGGGAAAGGTATTCACGCGTTGGGGCAAAGACTCCGCGCAAAGACGCCTGTGCCACAAGGGTCAAAACCAACCCCGTGACAAGCGCCCGTAGATTTCCTGTCGCAGATAAGATTAACAAACGGCTGGCACATCCCCGTGCAAGGATCATGCCTACTCCAAACATCAGCCCACCCATTATGGCGCCTGACAAGCTGCCTATGCCTGACAACTGCCGTGCTTGGGCAACGTCCAGAAAACCCAGTACAATGGCTGTCTGTACGCCGATGACAGCAGCCCCAAAGGCAATCAACCAGGTTACCATCCGCGGACCGAATTGCATTTGCGCCAATTCAACTGTTGCCCCACGAAGACAAAACTGTGAGTGCTGCGCAGCCATCCCAAATATGATGCCGACACATGCACCCGCCATCATCAATACGGCTGGATCGCCAAATCTATCTAAAAGGGCTTCCAACGCGTGATGTTCCTTTCATCAGAAAAGCCGTCTTAGAACAAAAATACCCACAGCGTCCTACTGCGCAGCCATAGGAATTCGCGCCAACTCACACTGTGTCCACAATTCACCCAAAGCACTTACCAAATGTTCGATATCCACATCGGAGTGAACGGGCGATGGTGTTATTCGCAATCGTTCGGTCCCTTTGGGGACGGTCGGATAATTGATCGGCTGAATGTAGATGCCGTGCTCTTTCAGCAAGATATCTGAAATGTATTTACACTTTACCGGATCGCCAACCATTACGGGGATAATATGGCTAGGGTTGGGTTCATGCGGGATACCAAGATGATCTAATCGGGCACGTACCTGTGCAACTTTTTCTTGATGCAGGTCACGTTCTAAGCTGCTGCTTTTAAGATGTTTAATCGACGCAGCAGCACCCGCGGCAACAGCTGGAGGCAAAGCCGTGGTAAAGATAAATCCACTGGCAAAACTGCGTACAAAATCACACAATTCAGCCGAGGCTGCGATGTATCCCCCTACAACCCCAAATGCTTTGCCTAATGTGCCTTCGATAACAGTCAGGCGATCCATCAATCCTTCGCGTTCCGCAATTCCACCGCCACGCGGGCCATAAAGGCCGACGGCGTGAACTTCATCCAGGTAAGTCATCGCATTATATTTTTCTGCCAGATCACAAATTTGCGCAATCGGGGCGATATCCCCATCCATCGAATAGACGCTTTCAAAGGCTATCAACTTTGGGCGGTCTAATGGAAGTGCTGCCAACATCGCCTCAAGATCAACCAGATCGTTATGTTTCCAAATCAGCCGCTCCGCTTTGGAATGGCGAATGCCTTCGATCATTGACGAATGGTTCAAAGCGTCCGACAGAACCACACAATCAGGGATACGGCTGGCCAATGTGCCAAGTGCTGCCAAATTCGACACATATCCAGAGGTGAACAAAAGTGCGGCCTCTTTGCCATGCAGATCCGCCAATTCGGCCTCAAGCAAAACATGGTCATGGGTTGTGCCAGAAATATTACGGGTGCCACCAGCGCCGGCGCCGCAGCGATCCAAAGCGCCGTGCATGGCATCCAAAACTTTAGGATGTTGGCCCATGCCCAAATAGTCATTCGAACACCAAATGGTGACATCCGATTTGGTGTCACCATGTGACGTTGCGCGTGGGAACGCGCCGCGGTGTCGTTCTAATTCCGCAAATGTACGGTAGTTACCTTGATCGCGCAGGTCATCCAGCGCTAATTTGAAAAACCCGTTGTAATTCATTATTCCCCCAAAGCGTCCTGAACAATTTCATCTAGCAACGCCTGAACTTCTTGCATTGGTCCGCTTGGATAATTCCGATACCCGATCATAACTTGCCCTTCGCGGTCCGCGACAAAGATGCCGTAAGGACAGTGGGCTATATTCATCGGGTCAATTTCCATAACCTTGCGCGACAACACCGCAGAACAGAATATAAAGATATCAGCGGCTTCAAACAGCTTTTTGGCACTGCCAACGTCCGCGCCTGTTCGGTTCAACATTTCGCCGGTATGGCTGACGTAATCGATCACCAAACCTTTATCGATAATCGCGCTTTCAACACTAAAAGTTGCGTCATCAAAACTGCCGTCGAACTTGTAGACCGTCGACGTTTCGTCAGCCACTGCCATAGACGCACAAACGGCTCCGAAAACTGCACTTATAAATAATGATTTCATAATATTGTTCTCCTTTGCACAAACCTGCCGTGTTTAGAAAAACGGGGCCATGATCCACATCAAAGCCCCGCTATTTTATTTAGCCAAACATGTCCGCGGTGATACCTGCGTACCAGCCCTCAGACTCTTCATAGGTGGCTTTGCGCAGCGCAGCGCTTTCGCCAGTGGCCGAGATAAATCCATCCACTTTGGAAATCTTCTCGTCCGTGGCCTCATAGGTTGCGCCAACCTTAACACCGTTGTCAGTGTCAATCAGCGACCAGCATGTGTTGGAGAACTTGGCTGGGAACACTTTGGACCCTGTCAAAGCACCGCGCACTGCATTGGCACAAACCTTGGCTTGCGAGTTCGCAGAATAACCAGATTTCGGCATATCACCTTGTTGCGATGAATCGCCCAAGACATAGATGTCTGCGTCCGCTTTAGACGACATATCCGCTGCATTCACAGGTGCCCAGTTGCCATCAGTGACGCCAGCAAGCTCTGCAATGCGGCCCGCCTTCATCGCTGGGATGACGTTACAAACATCAACCTTGGTGACTTCACCGTCAATTGAAAGCGTCATCGCGTTCGGATCGACAACAACGTCGTCGCCGCCAAAGTCTTCGCCAATCCAGTCGATCATACCCTCGTAATGGTCAGCCCAACCTTCTTGGAACAACGCCATCTTAGAGAACTTAGGCTTTGGATCGGCCACGATGATTTTTGCTGTTGGGTTGTTCGCTTTAAGAAAGTGCGCAACCATCGATACCCGCTCGTAGGGGCCAGGAGGGCAGCGATATGGGTTCGGCGGGGCGACCATTGCGAATGTGCCACCTTGGGGCATTGCAGCCAATTGTGCCTTGAGCAATTCGGTTTGTGAACCACCTTTATAGGCGTGTGGCATTGCGTTTTGCGAGGTCAAGTCCCAGCCAGTAACAGCGCCTTCAACAAAGTCGATACCCGGCGACAAGATCAGCTTGTCATATGGCACAGAACCACCACCCGCGAGGGCCACAGTTTTTGCATCGCGATCAACGCCAACAGCCCAATCGTGGACAACATTCACGCCCTCAGCAGCGATGGTGCCGTAGGAATGGCCAAGGTCGTCGATAGTTTTGATGCCACCCAAGTAGAGGTTAGAAAAGAAGCAAGTGTAATACATGCGCGATGGTTCGATCAGTATAACGTCGATTGCGCCTTTGCTATCTTTCGCGATATAACGTGCAGCCGTGGCACCACCTGCCCCACCGCCAACAACCACAACCCGTGGTTTTCCGTGTCCATCAGCATGCACCATTGGCGCGGCAAGCGTGGCTGCGGCTGCCACCCCAGTTCCCATAAAGATACGTCTGTTAAGGTTCATGTGTAATTCCTCCCTAAAAATAGCCCCTATTCGAGGTCCTTAAAATACGCAGCCAAGGCTGCGATCTCTTCGTCTGACAAACGCCCCGCCATCATTTGCATGACGGGATGTGGTCTGAGTTTTTGTTTATAGGCGTGCATGGCGATGACAAAATCCTCAGTCGGCCAACCAACGACACCGGGGATACCGTCATTTACGCCACTTGTTTGGTGACACGTCTTGCATTCACTTGCCAAATATTCGCCGTATTCCGGGTCACCTTGAAGTGCCAAAATTGAGGGAGCCAAATTATGGTCCGTGCCAATGGCTGTTGGCTCTGCCTCAGGTATGTTTGATGGATCATCAGAGTAGCTGCGCAGAAACGCCAACAGGTCCGCACGATCATCACCGTCCTTGATACCGCGAAAACTCATGCGGGTTTTGGACACCAGTGCTTTGGGGTTTTTAATGAACGCGTTCAAAGTTTTTTGCGTCCAAACTAGCCCATCGTCACCCGCGCGAAGCATGCTTTTGGAATATTTGGCACCAACCTCAGTTCCAGCAATTCGTCCAAAAACACCGTTGAGTTGCGCGCCAGCCTTGTTTTTGGCCCCTTCGCCAACGGCATGACACGCACTGCATTTTTTAAAAACCTTCTTACCGTTGCTCGCGTCCCCCAATTCACTAGAAGAAGCGGCCCCCGCTGCAAAAGTCACAGCAAAGGCAAGGGTGGTATGAAGAAAGAACTTCAAAATCTACTCCCCAAACGACTTGAGGTATTCGATGATTGCGATGCGATCAGTGTCTTTCTTAAGCCCCGAAAAACCCATCTTGGTACCTTTCATGTAGGCCCTTGGTTTTTTAAGGAACGCATCGAGTTCTGCTTGGGTCCAGACAAGTCCATCTTTGCCAGCTGCGCTCATCGGTTTTGAATATTTGAATCCATCAACCACTCCCGCAGATTTGCCAACAATACCTGTCAGGATTGGACCTGAACGGTTTTTGGCACCGTCACCCAACTGATGGCAGGACTTACATTTCTTAAAGACTTTCTTGCCAGCCTCAGCCAATGCAGGATCAAAGGTGGCTACTTCCACGACAACGTCTTCCACAACCTCTGCTGCGGCTTCTTGCACAGGTGCCGTGACCTCAACCACTTCAGGCTTTTCTTCTTCTGGTGTGACGTCCAAAACCATCGCGCGCATGGTGACTTTCACATCGTCCTTACAGTTTTCCATGCAAGGTTCGCCCGACCAAATTGCATACTCGGCCTCTGCCCGGTCATCGACAATGAACCCACCCGCGTTTGGCAATTCGACATCAAGAAATGTCTTGTTCGACAAAACATAATCATCTTCGATCAGGTCATTTGAATATAAGATATAGGCAACGATGGCATAGACCTCATCATCACTTAACGTGCCTGCATTGCCGTAGGGCATAGACCGTTTGATATAATCAAATGCGGTCGACAAATGCGGCCAATAAGATCCAACAGTCTTAAGCGGATCATCACGATCCAGCGTGTCCGCGCCCCCCGCCAACTTTGGCCAGTTTCCGATACCTTCGGCGAAGTCGCCATGGCAAGCTGCGCATTGATCCGCAAAGATCTCTTCGCCAATCAGGGCATCGCCAGACCCAACAGGTAGGCCAATGCCATTGGGTTGGATATCACCATCCCATGCCGCGATTTCGGCGGGCAAGGCTGTACGCCCTAAGCCCAATTTCTCCGCCAAAGCAGGACTAGAAATCGTTGAAATAGCAGCAAACACTGCTGCTGATTTAAGAAACTTCGACATTTTCAGCCTCACCATTAGAACGCACCAGCCAAGTTTGGATGCAGTTGTTGTGATATATTGAGTTCAACCCACGGACTTCACGCAATTGCGTTTTGGTCGGTTGGACATAGCCCGTGTCGTCTATCGCACGCGATTGCAGCATCATCTCTGATCCGTCCCAATCGGTATCCAAATAGAAGCGTGTCAATGCCATCTTTTCACCCGGCTTGGCCAGACGCGCAGTTTCCCACGTTTTGCCACCGTCTTTGGACACATCAACACGAGTGATTGCACCGCGTCCTGTCCATGCAAGACCAGTGATGACCAATGGCCCTTTGCCATGTTTGATTGGGGCCTGTGGGCTTGGGCTGGTCACAACAGATTTTGCATCCATCGCCCATGTCCATTTACGCGCGATGCCGTTTTCTAAGACGTCCGTGTATTTGCTAGTTTCTTCGCGGCTCTCGACCGGACCATCCATAACCTCGATACGTCGGATCCATTTGACCCACATGTTGCCCTCCCAACCCGGAACAACAAGGCGCACAGGGTAGCCGTGTTCTTTGCGCAGCGCCTCACCGTTGGCTTTGAACGCGATCAGGCAATCATCCATCGCCTTTTCCATCGGGATCGAACGGCCATTGGACGAGGCATCAGCCCCCTCAACAAAAACCCATTTGTCTTTCAAATCACCGGCCGTATCCAGACCAGCTTCTTCCAACAATGTGCGCAAGGACACACCCGTATATTCCATGTTGTGGATCATACCGTGAGTGAATTGTGCGCCGTTCAACTGCGCGCCTGCCCATTCCATACCAGTGTTGGCCGCACACTCGCAGAAGTAAACGTGGTTCTCGCGTGGAAAGCGTTCTAGATCAGCGTAAGAAAACACAAGAGGTGTGTCCACCAAGCCATTGATCATCAAACGATAATCATCCTTCTTAAGGTCGATTGCACCAGAATGATGACGTTCAAACGCGCACCCTTGTGGCGTGATTGTGCCGTCCAATGCGTGAATGGGCGTAAAGTTGATTGAGCTGATGTTATCAGCGGTCAGCCATTCCACGTTGCGCCGTACCACATCACTTTCGTATTCAATGGGCAGGCCATAACGAACAGCGTCAACACCGTCGCCCAATTCCTGTGCCCATGGTTGGATTTGGGTAATCAATGGGTCAGCCGTTTGTGCCTTTGCCGCACCTACAGAAAGGGCACCTGCCCCCGCCGCTGCTGCACCACGCATAAACGCGCGACGGGACGTTGGATTGCCTGTTTCATTTTTTGACATGTCAGATGCCTCCAGTTCGCAGTCCGGCGTTAAACGCCGACCACTTTCACGCTATTGTTTGGATCAAGGGAAATTGTGCCCTGTTTTGCGATATGGTTTTCCACCACGTCCCAGATTTTCGGACCTTCGGTGTCTTCATTGACCGACGCCCATCCCGCAACCTGATAGGTTTTGGAAGGATCAATCATTTCGCCCGTCTTAAGCAGTGTCATTTCAGTTATGCGGCTGCCTTGCGGCTTGCTCACATCGATGCGGTAACCAAGGCCACCCACACGGACCATGTCACCACCCTGTTGATAATACGGATCGGGGTTGAACAGATTGTCAGCCACGTCTTCCAGCACCACATGAAGGAATTCACCAGTCATTTCAGTACGGTACGCTTCGCCGTAGGTCATCGAAGTGACATTCCAGATGTCTTCACGGGTGATGTCTTGGCCCGGCAAGATCGACGGCCCCCAACGTACACCGGGGGATAGTGCTATATCTGCCTCACGTTCAGAAATCAGCGCATCACAGATCAAATCATCCCATGTGCCGTTGAAATTACCGCGACGGTATAGCGTCTGGTCATCACCCGTGCGTCCAATGACTTCACTCAATGCGCTTGCATAAGGTGCACGTTGGGCGTCGATCAGTTTGGTCACTGCGACGTCTGGCGCAATCACATCAGAGAAGATTGGGATCAGTTTGTGACGGAAGCCAAGAACTTTACCCTGGCGCACATCAAGATCAACGCGAGACACAAATTTGCCGTTGGACCCAGAGGCCACGATGATCGTATCGCCAACCACAACTGGTTCAGGCAACGCATCATGGGTGTGACCCGACAGGATCACGTCGATACCCGTGACCTTACCTGCCATCTGCTTATCAACGTCGAAGCCATTGTGGCTAAGGCATACGACCAATTCGGCGCCTTTTGCGCGCACCTCATTCACCATCTGCTGCATGTTTTCGTCGCGAATACCGAACGAATATTCAGGGAACATCCAACCCGGATTTGCGATTGGCATATAAGGGAATGCTTGGCCAATGACGGCAATCTTGACGCCGCCGCTTTCGAAGAATTTATAAGGTGGGAACAGCTCTGCCGGTTCGTCCCATTCTGCATCAAATATGTTCTGACCAAGGGCGGCAAACGGCAGGTTCTCGACAATCTCGGCCACACGCTCAGAGCCCAGCGTGAATTCCCAGTGGAACGTCATCGCATCAGGCTTCAGCGCGTTCATAACGTTGACCATGTCCTGCCCTTCAGTCTGATAGCAGGTGTAACTGCCGTGCCATGTATCGCCGCCATCAAGCAGCAGGGCATCAGGGCGATCGGCGCGGATTGAGTTGATCACAGTTGAAACGCGATCCAAGCCACCAACACGACCATAGGCCTGTGCCAAGGACGAGAAATCAGTGTGACTAAGCGCATAGGCAGAGGGACTGCCATCATCGATGCCGTAAAGCTTGCGGAAATCCGCACCTGTCAGGTGTGGCACAGCGCCCTTGTTGCCACCTACCCCGATGTTGACTGAAGGTTCACGGAAATAGATTGGTTTAAGCTGGGCGTGAATGTCCGTGATGTGGATCAGCGACACGTTGCCGAATGTATCAAATTCAAGCAGCTTATCTTGCGTCAGCGATTGTTGCGCCGCAACGCGCGCCCAATTCCCAAAACCCGAAGCACCATAAAGTGCAGCTGCGGCCATACTGGTTTGCAAAAAATCACGACGAGAAATCATTCGGATGCTCCGTATCACGCATACACATGCGCATTTGTGAATTTATCAAAGAAAAGAAAACCCCGCACCATAAAATGGACGGGGTCCTCAAAAATTTAGTTACGGACGGATGGGCCTTCGACGCTTAGACCATTGCCACGTGACGCTACATACAACTCAAGCGCTACAAACTCAGAACTGCCGGGTTTATATGTTTCAGCCCGTGTATCACGTACACAACCTTTGAAACGGGCATGGACCGAATTTAGCTTGGTGTTTTTCAAACGGTAAGTTGGGAAACCGTTGATCTGACCTTGGCTAAGGTGATCCGCGCGGATCATGTTGCCATAGTTTTCTTCGTGGCAATTGGCGCATGACAACTCAAGCTGACCCGTACGAGCATAATACAGCTCTTTGCCTTCGTCCCAAGTTGATTGAACAGGACCATCAATGGCCACGTTCACCGGCATACCACGTGAAACTGACGCCAAAAGTGCAGTCATATTCGCCATGTCACCGCCAGTGTACTTCCACTTGTCGGCACCCATTTGATTTTCGCGGCAATCGTTGACTTGCATTTCAAGTGTACGCACTTCGCCCGCAGTCTCGTTGAACTTTGGATACACTGGGCGCACGCCCGCCATATCCTCGGATGCACCATGACAGCTGGAGCAAGATTTGCCTTCGGTACCTTCAGCAGCGTTCCAAGAATCTTCGCCCTTATCGACAAAGATCATACCCGGATTGTCGAAATCATCCGTCTGCATGGCACGTGTCTCTTTGCCGCGAAACAGCCAACCTGACATCACCTCGTCCAAAACGCCGGACAAATGTGCAGGTGCAACGGTGCGTGTCACCAAAGCGGTCTCTTCGTTCAGGACCAACTTATCATCAACAGGGTCGGCAGACACAAATGTTGTGCTCAGCAAACCCGCCAACAAGGCTCCAGTCAATTTATTCATGAATGTCCCTCCCAAGACTATCAATTAGTCAATCGCGATTGTTTTGGATGTCTCATAGACCGAGCCATCATCATCATACCAAGTGAATTTGAATTCGCCCGCTTCAGGGACAATTGCTTCAAACTCTAGGTACGGATTGGTCGAAATCGCAGCTTCCAAAACAATATCAACGACATTTTCGCCGTTAAAATCGCACGTAAAGCGGTTGATGATCGAACGTGGAATAATGTTGCCATCATCGTCTTTGCGTTGACCAGATTCCATCTTGTGGCTGATCAACGTTTTGATTGTGATCGTATCGCCAGCGGCCGCCGTCTTTGGGACCTTAACGCGAGGTTTTACACCTGATGCCATGATTGTATCTCCTTAAAACCTGTTAACCGCCGCAGCCGCCGATGGTGACTTTGACCGTGGATGACGCTTTTACAAACGAACCGTCATCCAACTTGGCGATCGCGACTACGTCTTGCGTTCCAGCAAGGCGAATGCGGGTGGATGCCGCGCGAGAAGCAGCAAGCTTACCGAACTTGAATGTCGCAACATTCGGCGTCGGGTTGCCTGTCGCGAGAACCAAAATTTCCACCGCTGTGCCTGAAGACACCTCGATTGGCACTGTGTTACCGTTTTCCGCGATTTCTGGCGCAGTGATAATGATGTCACCTGTGCCAACTTCAGCACCACCCGTGAATTCAGCGATCACATCTTCTACTGAAGCAGATGCGCGCACCGGAAGGTTTGCGACCAAAAAGGCACCTGCTCCCATCAGTATTGCGTTACGTCGTTTCAGTTCCATTTCGAACCTCCAATTTTATCCCTTAAAAGGGAATGTTAGTCTTTGAGGGTGGACAGATAGGCCACCACGTCTTCGATTTGTTGTGCGTCCAAAAGCGGGCCAAACGTGTCGTCCGCCGCTTCGCCAGTGTAGGCGTTGCCTGGACGCAAGAAGCCGTCGGTTCTGTAGAAAGACGGCATCAAGCTGTCCTCGAACATTATCTTGGCGTTACTGACAATCCCGCGTAATTCGGCTTCGGTCCAACGATCACCAGCGCCATCTAACATGGGGCCAATTGCACCGTGGAACGGCACGTCAGCCAGATCAGTTACTTCGTGACAGGCGATGCAATTGCCCATCTTCTTGTTGCCAACAATCTTACGTCCCATTGCGGGGTCGCCCGCCATGCCCGTCAAAGACTGCTCGACTGCGCCTTCGGTGAACTTAACGGCTGATGGTACAATTTCTTCAGCATATGCGGTAAAGGCTGTGAGGCCCGTTACGACGGCTGCAATTCCTAGAATCCTCATGCGTCCTCCCAAACACTACGGTTTCATACATCGTAGCGCACAGTTTCGTGATGACGCAACAACAAATTCAATTAAATGAATTAATTTATATGATTGCAAAAGTTGTGGTGCCGGCCTCCCAGACATTCAGACCAGCGTGATCCAAATGGGTATGACTTTCAGCATCCACTGCGCGATGACGTTCATTGAATTTGTCGCGATAAGGATACCAAACAAGATCAGCATGACCCCCATCCCTTTCTCCACCGCGCCCAAATACTGTCGAAACTTTGCAATCCAGCGCATGAAAGGGCCAATGAACAACGCTGCCAAAACGAATGGCGCAGTCATGCCAACGCCATAAAAAAACAACAGCGCCGCGCCGCTACCTGCAGTGGTCGCACCCGCCGACATAAACAATATCGTCGCTAATACAGGCCCAACACATGGGGTCCAGCCAAAGGCAAAGGCCATCCCAATCAGGTAAGCGCCAAGCAGGCCAGATCGGGCCGTGTTCCCGCCGTCCGCACGCAATTGCCTATATAGAAAGGCAATTTTAAGAACCCCTAGAAAATGCAGCCCCATCGCGATGACGATGAGCGCAGCCAGCCAACGTAGGATATCAAAATAGGCGCGCACCATCTGTCCAAAAACGGTTGAAACTGCACCTAATCCCATGAAGATCGTGATTACCCCTGCAGCAAAGAATATCGCGGCCAACACAGCCCGCAATCGAACGCGGGGATCGATGGCTTTATCCGCTGTGATCTGGTTCATTCCAATGCCAGCCAGGTAACTTAGATAGAATGGAACCATCGGTAAGATACACGGCGACAAGAATGACAGCAGCCCCGCAAAGGCTGCCCCCGCATACGTAAGTTCCATCATCTCAATCACGAATCCCTTGAGTTATTCACATATTCATATTATGTATTTTATCTAACAAAGGTCAAATTCACATGTCCCTACCTACCCTCGTTCTTGCCAGTATAATCGCAATATCCACTTCAGCCTCAGCATTGGCTGATACGGTTCTGATTATGGTCGAAGAAAAAGGCTGTGTTTGGTGCGCGCGCTGGAACGATGAAATCAGCCACATCTATCCAAAAACCGATGAAGGCAAAGCCGCACCTTTGCGTCGCATTGACCTGCATGACCCATTGCCAGACGACCTAACCTTTGCAAAATCCCTGCATTTTACCCCAACATTCGTTCTTATGGTCGACGGTCATGAAGCAAATCGGATCGAAGGCTACCCTGGCGAGGACTTTTTCTGGGGTCTTTTAGAGCAAATGTTAACTGCTGCTGGCGTTGAAGTGGCAGGCTAAGCTATAGAGCATGGAAGCAAATGTAATTTTCTTGGATACGATCAAGTTTCCAGACAAAGAGGCAAAGATGGGTCTACCAGTATTCGACAAGAATATCTGTGAAGAAGACATGGATAAAATGGCGGGCAATGCCATGCGTGCTTCTAACTTTCTGAAAGCCATCAGCCACGAAGGACGCTTGATGATCTTGTGTCACCTTGCCTCTGGTGAGAAATCAGTGACCGAGCTGGAAGACCTGTTGTCTGCGCGCCAAGCCGCAGTTTCACAACAACTGTCCCGCCTGCGCCTTGAAGGTCTTGTCACCCCGCGCCGTGACGGCAAAACGATTTACTATAGCCTTACAGATGATCGACCAAAGCAAATCATGGAAGTTGTCTACGACCTGTTCTGCCGCGCGGACTAACGCGAGCGCATCGATGACGACAGCAGACAGTTAAAAGGAACCGGCCATGCTAGATTTCTTTTCAGAACCCACGCTTGTCGCACTTATCGGCCTGCTTGGCGGTATCCTTCTTGGGCTTGCCGCACGTATCGGTCGATTCTGCACACTTGGCGCGATCGAAGATCTTTTTTATGGCGAGAGTACCCTACGCTTGCGCATGTGGGGCATCGCAATTGGTGTCTCGGTCATCGGTACATTTGGTTTATCTGCCGCAGGCTTGGTCGATCTTGGCGAAACGCTGTACCTGTCCCGTCAGTGGAACCCGCTTGCCAGTGTCTTTGGTGGTTTGTTTTTTGGCTACGGAATGGCTTTGGCTGGTAATTGCGGATACGGCGCGTTGGCGCGATTGGGCGGGGGCGACATCAGGTCTCTTTTGATCGTAATCGTGATGGGGGTATCTGCCTACGTGACCTTGGGCGGACCACTATCAGCCCTTCGCATCTGGGCGTTCCGCGGCAGCGAAGAGGTTGAAACGTTACCGACACTCGCGCTCACCTTATCGCAACTGACCGGACAAAGCCTTGAAATATCAGGCATACTTATTGGCCTCGCCATCTTAGGCATAACACTTGCAAATAAAGAACTACGCGCATCTTTCAGTCACGTTTTTTGGGGGGCAATTGCAGGGATTGCAATTATAACCGGTTGGGCAGGCACCCATTGGGTATCGGTCAATGGTTTTGACGCGACCCCAGTTGTAAGCCACACATTTTCTGCACCCATTGGGGAAACAATTTTATACGTGATGACGTCTTCGGGCAACACTATCAGTTTCGGCACAGGCTCCGTTGTTGGCGTTCTGATCGGCGCGTTTTTCGGGAGTTTGATCAAGGGACATTTTCGCTGGGAAGCCTGCGATGATCCCCGCGAATTGCGACGCCAATTGCTTGGAGCATTCCTTATGGGGGTCGGCGCAGTTGTGGCCGTTGGTTGCAGTATTGGACAAGGTCTGTCCGCATTTTCGGTCCTTGCCTACAGCGCGCCCATTACACTTTTGTGCATAATGGCGGGTGCAGCGGTTGGTCTGAGGCAATTAATCTTGGGATTTTCGCCCTCGATTTGATTGGTCAATTGAACCACCCTAGCGATATTATTTGGCAATACGAAGACGAAGCAAACGAACCATTCCTGCCGATCGTGAGGGATATCTATACGTCTTTTACCCGCTTCCGTCTCATCGAAACACTCGGTCAATCAAGGATACAACTGACGGCTTTGCGAAAGTTGCACCCCATCAATAAACGGCAGCTCACCGACGATTCAGCCTACAAATGCTTCGCTACCGACGAATTGCTGTCCGGGGAGGCAGCGCTAGAACAGCCCGCGAAAGGCATGAATGGCCCGTAAGAGGTATTCAAAACAAGCAGCGACATGTCCACTATGATCCTCGTGCCGCTCAGTGGCTGCCACCCATCATCATTTCGTGAACGGCTTCCATTCCCCTTTCTGCCATCGCGGAAACCTCAGCCGCATGTTTTTGCAACGCAGCAACAAGCTCTGGATCATCCGAGGTTTGGGTCACAACGATGCCCTCATCGGTCATATCAATGTCCGTTTCAATTTCATCACCACGGACAAAGAAGACATCTAAAGTCGAACTTTGAATTCTGATTTGAGGATCGTCGCCCTCTTCGACACGCGCGATCATACCTGTCACGTGGCTCACCAATTGGTTCATCACTTCTTCATCCGTTGAGCGGGTGGCTGTACGAATTCCATTTGAAAGATTGGTAACCTCGCGGGTTATCGTCTCAAAATTACGGAACATGGTCGCAAGTTCGTCGCTTTCCTCTGACGTGGCGTTTTTGCCGCGCAAACCAGGCATATTTACCTCGTCATGCCCAGTTCCATAAGCGCCGTGCATCTGACCTCCCCCGAACATATGGTGGGCCATTGGAAAATAGGCACCACTTCTGAAAACGAACGCGCCGCCAATTGCCAGCACTGCGAGCACCAAAAGCCCGATGAGATATCGACGTTTACCGCGTGTCTTTAGGTGAGATGACATATTCTAGTCCGATCAATGTTGAATTCTAAAGCGGGTATTTCCCATTTGGCCAAAAAATCATATGATACCTATCATGTACTCTACGATTGCAGCACTTTTTGATGAAGGCGTTTCGACTTATCTTGAAAAGGGTGAAGTTCTGTTTCGCAGTAGGGCCCCTGTTAAATTTATGTTCCTCGTCAAGAGTGGCGGCGTTGAATTGATCCGACACACGCAATCAGGTGACCGCCTCGTACTTTCGCGCATGACACAAGGTTCGGTTCTGGCTGAAGCATCCGCCTATTCAAAAACTTATCATTGCGACGGCGTTTCAATCGGCCCCTCACATGTGAAGCGAATTCAAACGGCTACATTTGTACAAAGTTTGGCGCGGGACAAAGACCTGCACCACCTTTGGACGGCAAACCTTGCGCATGAATTGCAAGCGGCCCGTATGAACGCTGAGATACGGACCCTGCGCACAGTGTCTCAAAAGCTTGATGTTTGGTTGGAAACTAACAAAAGTCTGCCCCCTAAAGGCGAGTTGCAAATATTGGCACAAACCCTAGGTGTCACCCGCGAAGCGCTTTACCGAGAACTATCAAAGCGCAGATGAACTAAGGGCCACTGACCCGTGGCTTTGATGACATCGTCGCGTGTCAGCCATATAGAACCAAGCGGATTGCGTATGCGACAAGACCAAGTGCTGCAACGCTTCCTATCCAAAGGGCGATGAACCAACTGATACGGCGTAAGTTGTCATCCTTCATCAGTGATACCCTTCCTCTGGATTGATCTTTCCGCGAAACACCCAATAGGTGTAGGCCGTATAGGCAAGGATCATCGGCACAAGCACAGCAGTTCCGTACAATGTAAAACGCAAACTTTCATCTGGAGCCGCCGCCTCAACAATAGTCAGGCTTGGTGGAACGATGTTCGGATAAAAGCTGATCCCAATACCGATGAAACACAGCACAAAGATGATTTGGGCAGCAAAGAACGGTTGTGCGTCCCTGCCTGCATTCAGGCCCGTGAACAGCAACCATGCAGCAGCCAGAAAAGCGCCGGTCATCAGCACACTAAAGATGCTACCAGGTAGATTAAGCCATCGTTGGAAATACTCAGGATCTTGGAACGGAGTCAGGATACTGACGATACCGATGAAACCCAACGTCCCGACAGCCAGAAACCAAGCATGGCTTTGCATTCGCCGTTGCAAGCTGCCTTCAGTTTTCATGATAATCCAAGTGGCCCCAAGCAAGGCATACCCGACAACAACCGCGAAACCAGTCAGCAGGGAAAACACGCTAAGCCAATCCCACCAGCCACCAGAATAGGCGCGGTCAGCGAACTCGATGCCCTGTACCAAAGCCCCAAGGGCGATGCCTTGCATGAAGGCAGCAACAATCGACCCACCGAAGAACGCGACATCCCATACGGGTTTCCATCGCTGTGTTCGCCAACGGTACTCGAAGGCCACACCCCGAAAAATCAGGGCAAGAAGCATCAAGATGATCGGCATATACAATGCAGGCATGATCACTGCGTAGGCTAGCGGGAAAACTGCGAACAGGCCCCCTCCTCCCAATACCAACCATGTTTCGTTCCCGTCCCAGATTGGAGCGATCGAGTTCATCATTGTCGCTTTTTCACGTTCGCCATCGGCCAAAGGGAAGAGGATACCAACACCAAGGTCAAACCCATCAAGGACCACATAAGTCAGGACCGCAAACGCAATGATGCCAGCCCAAATAAATGATAGTTCAAACATCTTCTTTTTCCTTTTCGCCCATCGCATCCTCTGGAGTGGTCTGCATGATTGGCGTTATACCAGCCGTGCGGATCGGTCCGTCACGAAGCCCTATGCTTGCAGTACCAGCCGCCTTATTCATCATACGCAGCAGATAGAACGTGCCCGCACCGAACACGAAAAAATAAACCACGATAAATGCGATAAGCGATGCAGCGACAGCGGGTGCCGCAACAGGGGCAAGACTATCCGAAGTTCTTAGTAGGCCGTAGACTGTAAAGGGCTGGCGACCAACTTCGGTTGTGATCCAGCCGGCAAGTACGGCCACGAACCCCATTGGTCCCATCACAATTGCAGCACGGTGCAGCCAACGGTCATCATAAAGCCTCCCCCGTATACGGCGCCAAAGACTCCAAGCGCCAAGCCCAAGCATCGCAAAGCCAAGGCCAACCATGACCCTAAAGCTCCAAAACAATATCGCAACTGGCGGTTCATCCGCGTCAGGTATGGTGTCTAATCCGTCTAGCGGTGCATCCCATCGATGATTAAGAATAAGGCTTGATACGTTCGGTATCTGAATCGCATAATCAATCCTCTTTTGCTCTGGATTTGGAATACCAAACAGGATGAGTGGTGCCCCGTGAGGATGGCTGTCGTAATGCCCCTCCATTGCCATAACTTTAGCTGGTTGATGCTCAAGCGTATTGATGCCGTGAAAGTCACCCGCAAGAATTTGCAGTGGTGCAACAACGATTAACATCCACATAGCCATAGAAAACATCCGTCGCGCGGGTAGATCTTCGCGATCACGCAACAGATGCAGACCACCAACGCCGCCTACAACAAGCGCTGTCGTTAGATAGGCCGCTAAAACCATATGGACCAAGCGGTACGGGAAGGACGGATTGAAGATGATAGCCCACCAGTCTTCTGGGACGAACTGGCCAAGCTCATTGATGCCGTAGCCAGCTGGTGTTTGCATCCAAGAGTTAACGGACAAAATCCATGTGGCGGACATCAAAGTACCAAAGGCAACCATCGCTGTCGCGAACATGTGCAGTTTGTCACCAACACGTTCCCGACCAAACAACATGATACCTAAAAAACCAGCTTCCAAGAAGAACGCGGATAGAACTTCGTAAGCCATCAGCGGGCCCAAGACTGGTCCTGTTTTGTCAGAAAAGACCGACCAGTTGGTGCCAAATTGGTATGACATAACAATACCGGACACGACGCCCATACCAAAAGCCACAGCGAAAATTTTCTTCCAGTAATTGAAAAGCGTCAGATAGGTTTCATCTTTAGTACGCAGCCAAAGACCGTTTAGCACAGCCAGATAGCTAGCTAAGCCAATGGAAAATGCAGGGAAGATGATGTGAAATGAAATTGTGAACGCAAATTGCATCCGGGCCAATGTCTCTGCTGTCATACTGTCGAACATCTTGTTGTCCCTTAATTGTTCGAAGTGCCCCTATACCCGAAGGGCACCTGAGATTTCCGTGTGTTATCGCTTTGGACCAAAATCAGCAGCAGTGATCATTCCATCACTGTCGCGATCAATTTGAGTCACCCATGAAGTGGAATTGGCCAAAAACTCCGCTTTGGAAACTTCACCATCCGCATCGCTATCATTGAACGCCAACGTCAGGCCTTCTTGAATACGGCCCGCCCGCTTACCGTGGCTGCCCGCGTTATTTTCCATATCCGCGGCGCGCGTTTCGTCGAACAACACATATTCCTCTGCATTCAGAATCCCGTTTTCATCTTGGTCAAACATGAAAAAAACATCGCCTCGACGTTCAGTGATCTCTTCCAGAGAAACAGAGCCGTTGTCATTTAAATCCCAGCTTTCGATGAAATGAAAACCCGGTTTATCTTCGGCAAAGGATAGGGTCGGTATAAGGCCGATAATCGTAGCACCGATCAAGAGTTTCTTCATAGTTTGATCCTTTTGGGACAGAGGATAATGCCAAACAGCTTGAAGGTAATGACGTCAGACTAAGAGCTGAAGAAGGGCGTTCATCACATATATTCTATATTTCAAATAGTGGTTTACCAACGGCACCATTAAGCCAAGCCATTTACAAAAGCAATACTTTGAATGTATCTTTGGGTGTGACAACAGGATGCACCATGAAACTGACCAACTACACCAACTACGCATTGCGCTCTTTGCAGCTGGCAGCGCTTAAATCCCCCGACCTTGTGCGCGTGGATGACGTGGCAAAAATTCACAACCTATCGCGACCCCATATCATGAAGATCGTGCATGAGCTGGGGAGAGCCGGATATCTAGAGACCGTGCGCGGTCGCGGAGGCGGCTTTCGTCTTGCCCGTCCACCCGAGGAAATCATCGTCGGTGACGTTGTGCGGATCAGTGAGGGTCCTTTGGACGTTGTTGAGTGTTTCAACCCAGAAAAAAACACCTGTCCCTTAATGGGCATATGTATTTTGTCTCGAAAGATGAAAGAAGCCACAGCAGCCTTTATGGCCGTATTGGACGACCTTACGATTGCAGATATCTCTGCAAACCGCGGGCAACTGATGGAACGGATTGCGCCGCTAGAAATGCCTCGGAAAGAGACGGCAACCCGATGACTGTGGCACATGAATGGGTGGAACGTTTTCCCGGACTGTCGCGCCTCAAACCGGAAATAAAGCAGCTTTTAATATCTCAAAGCGCTATTCACGAGTTTCCGAAGGGAACAACAATCTTTGGCCCTGGAAATTCGCCCGAGAACATGCTGTTCCTTCTGGATGGGACGGTGCGCGTTCAGCAGG
>JBLHPE010000028.1:0-24672 GCA_047624005.1 Ascidiaceihabitans sp. | reverse complement strand
CGACGCAATTATTATTTGCGCATTGCTGATCGTCGTCCAGCCAGCCGCAAATATGCCCGTACCCGTGCAGGGCAAAAGGGTGGATGGATTCGGCGGGCCGAGGAATTCATGGCACCGAAGTATCATATGAACCAATCTGAATTTCAAAAAAGGGTCGCATCATGGGCATGATCGAGCGGATGTTTCAAATGATGTTTGGTGGGGGAAGTAACATGGTGCGCGATACGGTCGAGGTGTTTCGTGAGAATGCCGAAGCTGGATCACAGCGTGGGGCACAAGTGCAGATGCAAGCGATGACCCAATACGGCGAAGAGTTTGTGGTGCCGCGCCAAGGTTGGTTTGATCGCTTTATGGACGGGGTGAACCGGTTGCCACGTCCTGCTCTGGCCCTTGGCACTTTGGGGATGTTTGTGGCCGCGATGGTTGACCCACTTTGGTTTTCTGAGCGTATGCAAGGGATTGCACTGGTACCTGAACCTATGTGGTGGCTATTGGGCGTGATTGTTTCGTTTTATTTTGGTGCGCGTCATCAGGTCAAAAGTCAAAACTTCCAACGTGAAATTGTTGGGACGATGGCCCATGTCCCACAGGTTATGAGCAACATCAAAGCGCTAAGAACGTTGCGTGCGCAGAGTATAGGTGTGGCCGATTGTGGGTCGGATGCGCGTCTAGCGAGTGCATCGTTGGCACCGGATTCCAATGCAGCGTTAGAGGCGTGGCGTCACCGCACCGTATAACCCGCGACAATGTGAACCTGTCAAATGGGCGAATACCATTGGCGCGGTGCAGTCAGCGGCATATACTATACGGTAACTTGTTTCACGTATGGATACCTCTTAGATGATCACTGAACTTGGACACTTTGCGCTGATTTTGGCCTTTTTTGTTGCCATCGTGCAGACATTCGTACCACTTGTTGGTGCCCAAAAAGGATGGCGGTCATGGATGGCTGTCGCAGAGCCTGCGGCATCGGCCCAATTTATGCTGACGGCTTTTGCCTTTGGGGCGTTAATGTGGGCGTTTATTTCATCTGATTTCAGCCTTTTGCTGGTTGTGCAGAACAGCCATTCGGCCAAGCCAATGTTGTATAAAATCAGCGGAACATGGGGCAATCACGAAGGATCGATGTTGTTGTGGGTTCTGATTGTGTCCTTGTTTGGCGCGATGGCTGCTTGGTTTGGGACCAACTTACCGCCAAGCTTGCGTGCGCGTGTGCTGTCAGTTCAGGGCGCGATTGGTGTCGCGTTTTTTGCGTTTATTTTGTTCACCTCCAACCCGTTTACGCGGTTGGCTGTGCCGCCGTTCGATGGGCAGGACTTGAATCCGCTGTTGCAAGACCCCGGTTTGGCGTTTCACCCGCCATTTTTGTATCTTGGTTACGTGGGTCTGAGCATGACGTTCAGTTTTGCTGTCGCTGCATTGTTGGAAGGGCGTGTTGATGCGGCGTGGGGCCGTTGGGTGCGTCCATGGACGTTGGCGGCGTGGATATTCCTGACCATTGGCATCGCGCTGGGATCATGGTGGGCCTATTACGAGCTTGGCTGGGGTGGTTTTTGGTTCTGGGATCCGGTTGAGAACGCGTCGTTTATGCCGTGGTTGTTGTCGGCGGCATTGTTCCACTCCGCGATCGTTGTCGAAAAACGTGACAGTCTGAAATCGTGGACAATTTTGTTGGCTATCCTTGCCTTTGGCTTTTCGTTGATTGGCACGTTTATTGTGCGCTCTGGTCTGCTGACGTCGGTTCATGCTTTTGCAAATGATCCTGAACGCGGCGTGTTTATCCTGATGATCCTTGGATTCTTCACGGGGGGTGCGTTGATTTTGTATGCGTTCCGCGCAACCACGATGGAGGCTAAAGGTGTCTTTGGACTTGTCAGCCGTGAGAGTGCGTTGCTGACCAACAATATCCTATTGGCTGTCAGTTGTTTCGTGGTTTTTGTGGGGACGATGTGGCCCTTGGTGGCCGAGATGTTTTTTGATCGTAAACTTTCAGTTGGCCCGCCGTTTTTCAACATGGCATTCACGCCGTTTATGTTGGTCTTAGGACTTGTTTTACCCGTAGGTGCGATGCTGCCATGGAAACGTGCGCAGATCAAAAAGGCGATTTACCCCCTGCGTTATGCTTTTGCATTGGCGCTGGCGATTGCTGGGTTGGTATGGGCCATGCAGACGGGGCGTTCCGTTCTGGGTCCGATGGGTGTTTTTCTGGCGGCTTGGATCGTTATGGGTGCTGTAATCGATTTGATGTCACGCACGGGGCGCGGCAAAGATCGGTTTGGTCGTTTGATGCGTTTGCCACGTGCTGATTGGGGCAAAATGCTGGCCCATTCTGGCCTTGGCATTACGATGCTGGGTGTGGCTGGAATTACGTCCTGGGCATACGAGGATATTCGGGTTGCGCAGATCGGCCAGCCTTATGACGTGGGTGCCTACACGATCCTGCTGAACGGGGTTTCTGATTTTGAGGGTCCAAATTACCTTGCGACGATTGCGGATATTACGTTGTCGCAGGACGGACAGATATTATCACAGATGAAGCCGGAAAAGCGGATTTATCCAGTCGCGCAGATGCCAACAACTGAGGCTGCTATCGATTATAATCTAGCCCGTGACGTCTATGTGGTTATTGGCGATGAACAGGACGCTGGTGGTTGGGCCGTGCGAACCTATGTCAAGCCGCTGACCAATTGGATCTGGATTGGGTGTTTCCTAATGGCTTTGGGGGGATGTTTCAGCTTGTCTGATCGTCGTTTCCGTGTGGCCGCAGGGGCGCGAAAATCCAATGCACAAGCGGTGCCTGCAGAATGAAGCGCCTCTTCTTTATCCTTATGCTCGTAGCGTCGCCTCTTTGGGCTGTAGAGCCTGACGAAATCTTGGATGATCCTGTCTTGGAAGCACGTGCGCGTGTGATTTCTAAGGGGTTGCGTTGTTTGGTTTGTCAGAACGAAAGCATCGATGAAAGCCACGCCTCTTTGGCCCGCGATTTGCGGCTGTTGGTGCGTGAACGTCTGGTGGTTGGCGACAGCAATGATCAAACGGTTGAATTCATTGTCGAGCGTTACGGCGAATATGTTTTGCTGCAACCGCGTGCGAGTGGTTCGACATTGGTGTTGTGGGCTGCTGGTCCGCTGATGCTGTTGTTGGCCGCTGGCATGGGCTTTATCTACTTACGTGGCCGATCATCTGCCACTGAGGGGAGCGATGCGGCCTTAACTGATGTCGAAAAAACCCGTCTGCGCGAGATTTTAGACAGCAATTCCTAGGAATGACGCGCGGTTTCGCTTTTGTGTCCCGATGGGTTTGATATGCATGTCCTAAGTTTAGCCAAAGGACACCTGCTATGGATTATCAAACGCTACGGTATGAATTGAACGACAATATTGCGGTTATCACGCTGGACCGTCCAGATGTGATGAATGCGATGTCCACGCAGATGCGAGCCGAAATTCAACATGCAATGAAAGAGGGCGGTCGCACTGCCCGTTGTGTTGTGTTGACGGGTGCGGGGCGCGCGTTTTGTTCAGGCCAAGATTTGGGTGACAGTTCTGGTGGTGGGTCAGATCCAGAGCAGACTTTGCGCGATGAGTACGAGCCGATGTTGCGCGCAATCTTTGACTGCCCTGTTCCAACGATTGCAGCCGTGAATGGTGCTGCCGCGGGGGCAGGGGCGAACCTAGCGTTGGCATTTGACGTTGTGATCGCATCCGAGAGCGCATATTTCATGCAGGCCTTCACGCGTATTGGCCTGATGCCGGATGCAGGTGGAACCTATACGATGCCACGCACGATGGGCATGGCCAAGGCGATGGGTGCTGCGTTGTTTGCGGATAAGATTACGGCTCGTCAGGCGGACGACTGGGGTATGATTTGGGAAGCGGTTGATGACGCAAAGTTCGCTGATCATTGGAAAGAACGCGCTGCGCATTTGGCCAATGGCCCGACAGCAGCATTTGCATCCGTTAAAACTGCGATCCGTGGAAGCTGGGACAACACCCTTGATGATCAGTTGACACTGGAAGCCGCAGAGCAAGGTAAATGCGGTCGGACCCGTGATTTCAAAGAGGGTGTTTTAGCTTTTGCCGAAAAGCGCACTGCTGACTTTGAGGGCCGTTAAATAGGGTAGGGTGTGTGCCGAGCGACAAGCATTACGTCTTCGGCACAAGGCACCTGCTTTGACTGGCATGACATCACCGCGATAGGTGTTCCGTCCGCTTTCAGCGTGACCAGTGAAGTGTCGATGTTCACATCCACTGTTACAACAGGCGGAGCATTGCGTGCGTTGTAGATTACAACAATCCGTTCTTTTTCAGTTTCAGGATCATCAATAAATGCACATTCGGTTCCGGTAATCGGCGCACGCAAAAGGGCTTCCCATTGAGAAATTAGGTTAATTTCAGAGGTGTCTTTCGTAAGTGGCATTTGGGTTTCTCCCTCTTATTGCCGCTCTCTACCTATTCCTTAGGTATTCGGATCAAGCGCACCGACAGTAGGAGAAGCAATGATCGTTACATTGGCCGCAGTCAATGTTGAAGCAGCGCCAGTCACACGGGCAAGCACAGTATCGCCGATAGATATTATTGAATCGTTACCATCAGCAGTGACCGAAATGACCGGAGTTGTGCCGTCTTGGACCACAACTGCAATGGCATCCTCGGTGCTGGTGTAATCTTTGATCAAGGCGAAGTCTTGCGCTTGATTTGTAGCCTGGTCCGCGAGAATTGCGAATGTGTCTGCACCTGCATCACCTGCGCCCGCATCGCCGGCCCCAAGGTACAAGGTGTCATCGCTATTGCCGCCGGACAAATCATCAGCGTTCCCATCATCCAATAAGACCACGTTTGCTGTAGCATTTGTTCCAAGAACATCTGCCAAGGATGCACCATCGCGTAATTGTACAAGCTGGGCAGTGTCCAATGGCGTGCCCTCAACGGTTCCACCGAATAACACGTCGCCACCATTCTCACCGCGCAAGTTGTCATTGCCTTCGCCGCCAATAAGCGTGTCAAAACCAAAGCCACCAGAGAGTGAATCGTCGCCTTCTTCGCCCTCAACCCAGTCTTTACCACCTGATCCAGTTAGGATGTCCGAGCCGGCTCCCCCAAGGACTAGATCATCGCCGTTTCCGCCAATCAAATCATCATCACCTTGTTCGCCCAAGATAACATCGTCACCATCATCGCCGTTTATCGTGTCCTGACTTTGGCCGCCAAGTGCAATGTCATCTCCGGCCCCGCCTGAAATACTATCGCGCCCTTCTTGACCAAGTACTGTGTCGTTGCCTTCGTCTCCGGTTAGGGTATCGCCGCCAATGCCGCCCTCAAGGAAGTCATTGCCAAGCCCCCCCGAAACAACATCACTGCCGCGCTGACCTTGGATGAAATCATCACCTTCGTCACCAGCCAGGGTGTCATCACCAAAGCCGCCCTCGATGCTGTCATTGCCAACCGCACCACTGATCAAGTCATTCCCATTGGCCCCACTGAGGAAGTCACTGTCATCTGAACCGTTTATCGTTTGGTCATCATTGCCATCGTCATCGTTGTCATCAATCAACTCAAAAATACCGTAACCAATGAGCAAGGTAGGTAGGACGATAAGAGCAAAAAGCATGGCGGACCTCATAAGAAAATTAACTAATTGTTAAGATGTTATGGCCATCGTTTATGCCGCGTCAAGGATTGTGGCTTTATTGTGGCAACCCCAGCGACAATGCTGAAACCGTTGAGCTATTACAACGGATTTGCGGTCATATGTGATGATAAAAGCAGTCGTTTTATCAGATCAATTAGGGTGAAAGAACAGAATCAATGCGGTTAACTAAAGTGCTTATTTGAAAATTCAACCCCAAGTTGGGATATAAATATAAATACGTGTATTTTAGTCCGGCGGCTGCTTAACTTAAAAAAATGGGCAGGTCGTGGGTACAAATTTTACTGAAGAAATCTGCTTTCAAACCTATCGCCCTAACAGGAAGGGGTGGTCCTAAATATCAACAAATCAGATGATATTTAGGACAGGTTTAGATTGCAAATAGTCGGACATCAGACGTTGACAGAGTCGTATAGTCCACGTTGGTAAGAACCATAACAACGTCGCCATTGATTAAGAATTGTGCATCGTTATCTGCGTTCTCACTGAAGCTTACGATAGGTTCTGGCTGTGATTGATCGTAGTTGTAGACAAGCGCGTCTTCGCCTTGAACAAAGTCTGTGACAATAGCTTGTTCGCCAGCTTCCATCCAAAACCCGGTAGAAACGATGTCATCGCCGCTGCCTGTATTTACGACATCATCTCCTCCGACAAAAAACACGTCATTGCCGCTTCCGCCGAACAATGTATCCGCTTCTGCAACTTCGTCATCGCTGTAGTTAAAGACCGGTTCCGTTCCTGTGCGCACAGAATTGATAAATGCCGCATCGTCTAAGGTGTCTTCGCTCACCAAAGTATCGTTGCCGGTATCACCGTAAAGTGTATCGTTTCCTTCACCAGCAACCAGATAGTCATCGTCTGCGCCGCCACGAATAAGGTCGTCACCAGCCTCGCCAAAGATGAGGTCATTGCCATCACCACCGAAAAGTTGGTCATCAGCTTCACCACCTGCGATGAAGTCACTACCGTCACGACCAAAAACCCTATTCTCGCCGTCACCGCCTGCAATGATATCGGTTTCATTCGTACCTATTGTCGTGCCAGATTCGGATTCTATCGTGACACGGTCTTCAACTCCGGCTGTTTCTTGATCATCGTCATCATCGCCCCCGATAAGATCAACAACAAAGCCAATTCCAAGTAACCCTAATAGAGCAACTGCAAACATATTCTTCCCCAGACTAATTAATTTATAACTAATTGAGGGAGTTAAAGGACAGGGTCAAGGCGAACGTGTTGATTGTTTCGATTTGCGCAACAGACGGGTTCTATCAACGTTATTGATTGAAAAATGGCCCCATCCGAAAGATGAGGCCATTTGAATTTTAGTGTTTGATGAGAAGGGTTAACGCTTCTCGATATCCACATAATTGCGTGCCGTATCGCCAAGATAAAGCTGACGTGGACGGCCGATTTTGTTTTGTGGATCCGCAATCATTTCTTTCCACTGTGAAATCCAGCCGACTGTACGCGACAGCGCAAAGATTGGCGTGAACATCGACGTTGGGAAACCCATCGCTTCAAGAATGATGCCTGAATAGAAATCCACATTCGGGAATAATTTCTTCTCAGCGAAATACGGATCAGCAAGGGCTGCTTTCTCTAGCTCTTTAGCGACCTGTAGGATTGGGTTGTTGTCGACACCCAACAGTTCCAGAACTTCGTCTGCAGATTGCTTCATAACCGTCGCACGTGGATCGTGGTTTTTGTAAACGCGGTGGCCAAAGCCCATCAGACGGAACGGATCGTCCTTATCTTTGGCGCGGGCGATGAACTCTGGAATGCGGTCGGGTGTGCCAATTTCTTGCAACATTTCAAGGCAGGCTTGATTTGCACCACCGTGGGCAGGGCCCCAAAGACAGGCGATACCAGCGGCAATACAGGCAAACGGATTTGCACCAGAAGACGATGCCAAGCGCACAGTTGACGTTGATGCGTTTTGTTCGTGATCTGCGTGCAAGGTAAAGATACGGTCCATAGCGCGTGCAAGGATTGGGTTCACTTCATATTCTTCAGCAGGCACAGCAAAGCACATGCGCAAGAAGTTTGACGCGTAATCCAAATCATTGCGTGGATACACAAACGGCTGACCGATGGTATATTTATACGCCATGGCTGCAATCGTAGGCATCTTCGCGATCATACGGATCGATGCAACTTCACGCTGCCATGGATCCGTGATGTCGGTAGAGTCGTGATAGAACGCGGACATCGCGCCAACAACGCCGGTCATGATGGCCATTGGGTGTGCATCACGACGGAAGCCTCGGAACAGATACATCATCTGTTCGTGAATCATCGTGTGGTTCGTCACGCGAGATTCAAAGTCTTCCAGTTCTTTTGGTGACGGCAGCTCACCGTACAAAAGCAAATAGCAGACTTCGAGGTAATGGGATTTTTCGGCCAGTTGATCGATCGGGTAGCCACGGTGCAGCAACTCGCCTTTGTCACCGTCAATGAAGGTAATCGTGCTGTCGCATGATGCCGTCGACGTAAAACCTGGATCATAAGTAAATACACCCGCTTGGGCGTAAAGTTTGCGGATATCGATAACATCGGGACCAGCAGTGGGTGAGAAAATTGGTAGATCAATCTCCTTGCCATCAATCGTGAGCGTTGCAGATTTTTGCGTATCAGCCATGTGATCCCCTTATCTATATTTACGACAGGCTTCTCCTGTCGGTAGTTTGGGCCAGTTTGTTGGCCCCGTTTTTGGGTCCGTTGACCCCTCATGCGTATCGTTACCGTCACTCACCTTACAAAGCGGTTAACCTTGTTCAGGCAACTCCTGCCTCAGCAGCAGCGTCTGTCAAACGGGCCAAGGATTCCTCCTGCCCAAGAACTAATAACATATCAAAAACCGAAGGCGTTACCGCACGTCCTGCAAGCGCCGCCCTTAAAGGTCCAGCCAGCTTGCCAAACTTGGTGCCCTTAGCTTCACAAAAGCTGTTTAGGGCAGCCTCAAGGCTCTCTCGGTCCCAACTAACATTACGCAACTGCGGCGTCAATTCCTTCAGTATACCACGGGATACACTATCAAGGTGTTTGGCGGCTTTTTCATCCGGTGTGATAGGGCGCTCAGACAGTACAAATACTGCCTTTTCAAGCAGTTCGGGGAAGGTTTTGGCCCGTTCTTTGAGGCAATACATACCTTTGAGCAGCCCACTAGATTGTGATGCCGTCAGCGCCGCATTGCCCGAAGCCGCCAAATAGGCGACAATTTCTTGCTGCAACGCAGCGTCATCTGATTGTGCAATGTGTTGTCCACACAAGCTTTCCAGCTTTTTAAAGTCGAAACGGGCAGGGCTTTTGCCGATTCCTTTCAGATCAAACCATTCGCGGGCTTGGGCGTCGGTAAAGAATTCGTCGTCACCGTGGCTCCACCCTAGCCGGGTCAAGTAATTGCGCATGCCTGCAGCTGGATAGCCCATGACCTGATATTCTTCGGCACCCGTGGCCCCATGCCGCTTAGACAGTTTTTTACCATCAGCGCCAAAGATCAGCGGGATATGGGCCCAAACCGGCACGTCCCATCCCATTGCGTTATAAATCATCATTTGGCGCGCGGCATTGTTAAGGTGATCATCGCCGCGGATTACGTGGGTCACGGCCATGTCGTGATCGTCCACGACCACAGCTAACATATAGACGGGTGTGCCGTCTGACCGCAGTAGGACCATATCATCCAGCTGGTCATTGCGAATGGTCACATCGCCTTGCACTTCATCTTTGATGATCGTGTTGCCGTCTTTTGGTGCTTTGATCCGCACAACAAAAGGGGCGTCAGGGTGCGTGTCCGCAGCGGCGTCACGCCATGGGCTGTGGAATAATGTACTTTTGCTCTCGGCTTTTGCCGCATCGCGGAACGCCTGAATTTCATCTTGGGTTGAAAAGCATTTGTAGGCTTTGCCCGCTGCCAACAACTCATGTGCCACCGCTGCGTGCCGATCTGCACCGTCAAATTGGCTAATCACATCGCCGTCGTGATCAAGGCCCATCCACGCCATGCCTTGCAGAATTGCGGTCGTCGCTTCGGTTGTAGAACGGGCACGGTCCGTGTCTTCGATCCGCAATAGAAATTTCCCACCGCGACCACGGGCATAAAGCCAATTGAACAGAGCTGTTCGTGCACCACCAATGTGCAAGTAACCTGTTGGGGAGGGGGCAAAACGGGTGACAACAGCTTTGGATGTATCAGCGGACATAGGGGAATTTACCTTTCAGTAACCACAAGGAATGTAGTGTTTCACCACTATCTATCCAGTGCGCAAAGCGGGGGCAAGCATGAGCGGTATCGACCGGTTGGTGATGATCCTGCTTGCGCAACGTGGACATATGTTTGCGTGGGTTCCTGTGTGTTTGGCCATTGGTATTGGCATCTTTTTCTCGCTGCGCTTTGAACCGATTCCACCAGTATATTTGGGTGCTGGGCTCGCAGGCATAATTGGTATGTTCATCGGGCGTTTTATACACGAGGCATTGGCCCCCTTCTTTTTTGGGATTTGCCTAGTGTGCATAGGGTTTTCGATCGCAGCGATCCGAACCCATCAGCTTGAAGCACCAGTGCTAGGATGGCGATATTACGGGAGTATTGAAGGTCGTATTGTGGGGATGGATCGCAGCGCCTCCGATGTTGTGCGTCTGACGCTTGATCGTGTGCATCTCGAGCGGATTAGCCTGAACCGAACCCCCAAAAAAGTGCGTATCTCGCTGCATTCGGATGCGGTTCTTGGCATAGCTCCCAAGCCTGGAATGACGGTCATGACAACAGGCCATCTTTCTCCACCAAGCGGGCCGGTGGAACCGGGTGGATTTGATTTCCAACGCCATGCGTGGTTCGGGCAGCTTGGTGCGGTCGGATACACACGCGTGCCTCTGGTGGGTTTGGCCGTCGCTGCGGATGATTGGCGATTGAAGGTGTTTGAAGTCGGCATGGCAATCTCAGCCCGTGTTCGCACAATTTTGTTAGGTGATGTTGGCGGTTTTGCCGCCGCCGTGACCACTGGCGATCGTAGCGGGATCAGCCAGGAGGGGTTGGGGTATTTGCGGGCCAGCAACACGGCACATTTGTTGGCGATTTCGGGGTTACATATGGGATTGTTAAGCGGGTTTGTCTTCGCTGTTTTGCGGCTTTTGTTGATAATCATACCGTATGTTGGTGCACGCATTCCTGTTCGCAAAGTGGCCGCGGGTGGCGCGTTGATCATCTCGGCCTTCTATTTGGCGCTTTCTGGCGGGAATGTCGCGACCGAGCGGGCCTTTATCATGGTGGCCGTGGCGCTGTTTGCGGTGATGTTAAATCGACGGGCGATCAGCCTGCGGGCTGTCGTTATTGCGGCGATCATCGTATTAATCTTGCGGCCAGAAGCTTTGTTTGGCCCCGGTTTCCAGATGTCTTTTGCTGCAACAACCGCGTTGGTAGCGGTTTTCGGTTGGATGCGCGACAGTGAAATCCAACTGGGTCCAAAATGGGTACAACCTTTTGTTGTTCTTGTGATTTCTTCCGGGATTGCAGGATTGGCAACGGCCCCAATTGGAGCCGCACATTTCAATACCGTGGCCCATTATGGATTGATTGCAAATTTATTAAGTGTGCCGTTGATGGGAATTGTCATCATTCCCTCCGCAGTCTTGGCTGCTGTCCTTGCTTTGTTTGGGCTTGAGGGTGTTGGTTTGTGGGTCATGGGGGCCGGTTTGCGTTGGATACTGGGGGTTTCGCAGTGGGTTGCGGAATTAGAAGGGGCACAGGGATATGTCATGGGGCCATCGCCAAGTGTATTGCCAATCCTTGCGATCGGGGGGCTTTGGTTGATTATTTGGCAGGGGCGTTTGCGGATATTGGGTGTGGCCCCTATCGTCGCTAGCTTTTTCATTTGGGCTACGGGCGAACGTCCACGGGTTCTCATCGCAGACAACGGCGCTCTTATTGGCGTGATGACGGATGACGGTCGCGCGCTTAGCAAGGAAAAAGGGGCCGGATTTGTGGCACGCAATTGGCTAGAGAATGATGGTGACCCATCCACACAAATCAGGTCTTCAAAACTTTGGGGGGCAGGCGAACAACGAGTAAAACATGCACAAGTTGATAAATACAAACTCGTGCACTTGATTGGTAAAAAGGCAGTGGAAGCTCAGCGCAGTTGTCAGGCGGGAGAAATCATCGTTGCAAGCGTTAAGGTCGAACAGGATTTGGGGCCATGTTTGATACTTGATCCAGAAACGTTGCGTGCACACGGGTCTGTTGGTTTATATTTGGTGCAGGGCGAGACGAAAATCATTTCTGCCAGAGATGTCAGCGGTGATCGGATTTGGTCTGCGTGGCCAGAAGAAAAACGCACAAAAAAGGCGGATCATCAGACCCGCCCTTTTTTGAACTGAAGCGTTTGGATCAGTAAGTGCGGATCAATCCGACCAATTTACCCTGAACCTTTACTTTATCGTCGGTGAAAACACGCGGCGGGTACGCTGGGTTGGCTGCCTCAAGTGAGATGGCATTGCCTCGTTTCATATAGCGTTTCAACGTGGCCTCGTGATCTTCGACCAAGGCCACGACGATGTCTCCATTGTCGGCCACTGATGTTTCGCGGATGACCACAACGTCGCCGTCATTGATACCTGCGTCGATCATTGAGTCACCTTTGACTTCAAGCGCGTAGTGATTGCCGTTGCCTGCCAACATTTGGCCTGGAACAGCAACAGAATGGGACAATTGGTTGATGGCTTCAATTGGAACACCCGCTGCGATTTTACCCATAACAGGCAGATTGATCGCATGGACAGTTTCAATTGGCAAAGCAGCAGCAGGCGGTGGACCATCAGGGCGATCCCCATCAATCACACGTGGTGTAAACCCGCCCGTTTTAGCGGCCAAACTGTCAGGCAGTTTCACGATTTCGATGGCACGGGCGCGGTGTGCAAGGCGACGGATAAACCCGCGTTCCTCTAGTGCTGTGATCAGACGGTGGATGCCAGATTTAGACCGTAAGTCTAACGCTTCCTTCATTTCATCAAAGCTGGGTGGGACACCCTCGCGTTGAACACGTTTGTGAATAAATGACAGCAAATCCAATTGTTTTTTGGTTAGCATGTTCGATCCTCAGGCCTGTTGGTTTGCGTTTGTTCTATTCATGTTCCCGTTTTGTGTCAACTGTTCCTTATATGTCCACAACTTGGACCATTTCGCCGATGTCGCGGGCGGGATCATTTGAGGGGCGTGCAATCAGGACATTCGATTGGGATAGAACGCTAAGTAGGGAGCTATCTTGCTGGTCAGCGCAACGGACACCAGAGGCATCTGCAAACCCGCGCATATAGTGTTCGCGCGGACCGTTTGTGCCGATTGGGGCAGACAATGCGATACTGCGTTGTGGTGCGGCGTTCCTGCCTAAGCCCAACATGGCGCGGATCATTGGCGCGATAAATATAGTACCACAAACCATCGCTGACACAGGATTTCCAGGAAGGCCCACCATAGCCATATCGCCTAAACGACCTGCCATCAGTGGTTTACCGGGGCGCATTGCCACTTTATAAAACGACTGCTCCATGCCCATTTTTTCGGCAACTGGTGCGACCAGATCATGATCGCCCACGGACGCACCACCGATTGTAATCACCAGATCAGCGCCATTTGCCAGCTCAAATGCGGTGCGTAATGAGGATTCATTGTCGCGCGCGATTGGCAATATACGGACCTGTGCGCCAAGGTTTTCCAACATCGCAGCAAGACCAAAGGTGTTTGATGCGATGATCTGATCCGGCTTTGGCGTTTGCCCTGGCATCACCAACTCATCGCCAGTTGAAATCAAAGCTACCTTAGGGCGGCGATAGACTGGAACCTGTGCAATGTTCATGGATGCGAGCAGGGCGATGTCTGCAGGCTGCAGGACGCGCGGCGCAGACAACGGATCACCTTGCATGAAATCCACACCTGCAGGACGAATGTTGTCCTTTGGGCTTATGTCACGGCCCAGCGTAATAAGGTCGCCGCGTCGTGTGACATCTTCTTGAATGACAACGAAATCAGCACCTTGAGGGACAGGGGCACCGGTAAATATACGCACGGCCTGTCCGGCACCTACGGTTCCCGCCCATCCATGGCCAGCTGCGGATTCGCCAATGACTTTGAACATCGTGTCGTCTTCGACTTCGGCTGATTTGACTGCGTACCCATCCATTGAGGAAGCGGCAAATGGCGGTTGTGTACGGGTGGCGAATTGAGTTTCGGCTAAGACCCGGTTGTTTGCTGCGCGCAAAGGGACAAATTCGTTATCAAGGGGGGCGACAAGATCAAACAATGCATCGAGGGCTTGGGAGACAGAGATCATGGCGCTTCGTAACGTCCGGATTTGCCACCGTCTTTCAACACAACGTGTAAGCCACCTATTTCCATGCCTTTATCAACTGCCTTTGACATATCATAAACTGTTAGGGCTGCGGTTGATGCAGCGGTAAGCGCCTCCATCTCGACGCCCGTTTGGCCTGTGGTTTTGACCGTTGCCATAATACGAATGCCAGGCAGGGTCGCATCTGGTTCCAATTCCACTGCAACCTTAGTGATCGGAAGTGGATGACACAGCGGTATTAGGTCAGACGTGCGTTTCGCCGCCATAATGCCAGCAAGCCGTGCGACGCCTAAAACATCGCCCTTTTTAGCGCGTCCTTGTGTAATGATATCAAAGGTTTCTGGTTGCATCTTGATCCATGCGGCGGCCTGCGCAATCCTGTCTGTCACGGTTTTGTCTGAGACATCAACCATGTGCGCATCACCCTTGCCGTCAAAGTGGGTAAGGGCCATTACATACCACCACTGGCGACGTAGGGATTGGCCAACAATGTACGCGTTGCACCCTCTACATCGTCTTGGCGCATCAGGCTTTCACCAATCAGAAAACTGCGTGCGCCATACATAGCCATGTCCGACAAGTCCGTAGGTGTGTTCAGCCCACTTTCACAGATGATCATACGGTCTGCCGGCACTTGTTTGGAAAGGACACGGGTCGTGTCGAGCGTGGTTTCAAAGGTGTTCAAATTGCGGTTGTTGATACCGATCAAGGGGCTTTTGAGAAGCGCAGCGCGATCCAATTCTTCGGCGTTGTGCACTTCGATCAGGGCGTCCATGTCCCATTCAAAGGCGGCGGCTTCTAATTCAGCAGCTTGTGCATCAGAAACAGAGGCCATGATAATAAGGATACAATCGGCGCCAAGTGCGCGGGCTTCGGCGACTTGATAGGTGTCGTACATGAAATCTTTGCGCAAGGCGGGCAGGGAACACGCGGCGCGGGCTGCGATCAAGAATTCTTTGGAACCTTGAAAGCTAGGCGTGTCGGTCAAGACAGAAAGGCAGGCAGCGCCGCCCGCATCATAAGCCGCAGCGTGGGCGGCCGGATCAAAGTCGGCGCGGATCAATCCCTTGGAAGGGCTGGCCTTTTTTATTTCGGCGATCAAACCATAACCAGTGCGTGCCTTGTCGCGTAGTGCATCAGCAAAACCGCGCACAGGGCCAGCGGCGCGGGCTTCGGCTTCAATGGTTTCTAATGGTTTTGCGATTTTATCTGCCGCAATTTCTTCGAGTTTGTAGGCTTTGATTTTATCAAGGATAGTATCGGTCATACTGCCTCCTGCGTGATCCGCGCCACTGCCGTAATCTTGTCACGTGCTGCACCGCTGTCGATGCTGGTGCGGGCCATTTCCACGCCTTGTTTCAGGTCAGTTGCCGCATCAGCTACAACAAGGGCTGCTGCGGAATTCAACAATACTGCATCGCGGTATGCGTTTTTAGCACCATCCAACAAGGCTTTGAAATCGCGTGCGTTTTCTTCTGGCGTGCCACCAATAATATCCTCGAATGGATGTTCCGGCAAACCAGCCTCTTCGGGATGAACTTCGAAATCAATGATTTTGCCGTCCATAAGGCCAGAAACCCAACTGACACCAGCAATCGTCAGCTCGTCCGTGCCATCAGAACCGTGCACGAGCCACGCCTTTTCAGATCCCAATTGACGAAGCGTTTCGGCCATTGGACGGATCAGGTCACGGGAAAATGCGCCTGTCAGTTGGCGTTTGACGCCAGCGGGATTGGTCAGTGGGCCAAGGATGTTAAAGATCGTCCGGGTGCCAAGCTCGGCCCGCGTTGGCATCACATGTGCAATCGCAGGATGGTGCATTGGGGCCATCATAAAGCAAATTCCAGCTTCTTTTAGCGCTTTCTCGACAACCTTTGGCCCCACCATCACGTTCAGACCCATCTGGGTTAGGGCATCAGCGGCGCCAGACTTGGAAGATAAATTCCGGTTGCCGTGCTTTGCGACAGTCACGCCCGCACCTGCCACAACAAATGCAGTCGCGGTCGATATATTCAGCGTTCCTTTACCGTCGCCACCTGTGCCAACGATGTCCATCGCACCCTCGGGGGCGACAACGGCGTTGCATTTGGCGCGCATAACGGCGGCGGCGGCGGCATATTCATCCACAGTTTCGCCGCGTGTGCGCAGCGCCATCAGGAACCCACCGATTTGGCTGGGCGTGGCTTCACCGTTGAACAAGATACCAAAGGCATCTTCCGCTTGGACGCGTGTTAGGGGGCCATTTGCCGCCGCATCAATAAGGGGTTTAAGCGCGTCACTCATGTTGGCACCGCCATTTCATTTACAAAATTCTGGAGCAGTGCGTGTCCATGCTCCGACCTAATCGATTCAGGATGGAATTGAACCCCGTGTATTGGCAAGTCACGATGCTGCAGGCCCATGATTGTACCATCTTCCAGCTCTGCCGTGATCTCAAGCGTATCTGGCAACGTCTCACGTTCAACGATCAATGAATGATACCGTGTCGCCTCATAAGGGGTTGGAAGGCCTACAAAAAGCCCTTTTCCAGTGTGGTGCATCGTTCCCATTTTACCATGCACGATCTCATGACACCGCACGACATTTCCGCCGAAAGCTTGGCCAATACTTTGGTGGCCCAAACAAACCCCTAAAAGCGGGGTCCGTGTTTCGGCAGCGGCGTGGGTTAAGGCGAGGCAAATACCAGCTTGATCTGGATCACATGGGCCGGGGGACAGCAAGATTCCGGCAGGCTTCATCGCCATTGCCTCCTGCACATCTATCGCATCGTTGCGCCGGATTTCAATTTCCGTGCCCAATGAGCCCAGATAATGGACCAGATTGTAGGTAAAACTATCGTAATTGTCGATCAGAAGCAGCATCTTACAAACTTTGTGTTATGGCGTGTTTTCGGCACTGGCGGGTTGCCCCATCGGCACTGTATGATAGAAATACACATGTTCAGGCTTGGCCGCCAGCGTCAAGAGGCGCGGCAGGCAGGGTTTGGGCAAATGAGACAAGATCAAACTTGATCACACAGGGCGGAGTAGGCGCGATGGCACGAGGTTTCTTGAGCGGAGCGGTGATGGGTACGGTTGTATCTGTCGGCGTGGCAGGGGTGGCTTCGGTCATGTTTGAAGGGCCATCGGCACCGAACGTTTCTGATGCCGCGCCGCTTAGTGTTTCTGGTGACGTTGGCCCAAGTCAAACTGGCGTTGACGCAGGGGCTGGGGATGCGGACCTTGTCCAAGACGGCGCAAGCAACGTGCCTCAACCCACGCCAGATGATGTGAATTCAGTAACTGCCGCAGGATCGGATTTGTCTCAACAACCGGAAACGGGCAGCGCTGATGGTTTGCAAACCCCTGATGTAGTGGCAACGGATGGTTCTGTTGTTGTAGATAGCGAAGCCCCGGTTTTGCCAAGCCCACAAGCCGTGGTGCCAACGGCCCCGACAAGTGAAGCCGAACTGTCAATTTCCACAGATCCTGCACAACCCCCTGCACCGCAAGTATCTGAAGAAGAAACTGCGTTTGAAGAGGTGCCAGAAGTGCCGGATGAGGTTGATATTGCACCAGAGCCTGTTCCAAGCCCGGCTGAGGAAACTCCGGTTGAACCAGATACAGCACAAATTGTTGAGCCCGAGCAACCGCAAGCACCTGCTGTTGAGCATGAGCAAAGCGCTTTTCCAAACCTGGCTGAAACGGACGAAGAAGATGTGCGTCCAAGCATTGGCAGACCCGCTGGATCGTTGGTTGATCGTAATGTGGAACCTCAAAGTGACGATGTTGAGGCGCCTTTAACTGATGTTGCTGTTCTTTCGCCTTTGGAGGCGTTTGCAGTGCCCTTTGATGACCAGGGCGACAAGCCACTTATGTCGATTATTTTGATCGATTCTGGTGTTGATTTAGAGGGAGCTGCCGTCGGTTTGCCAGCTTTGCGCAGTTTTCCCGCACCAGTCTCGTTTGCAGTAGACGCCAGTTTACCAGATGCGGTTGGACGTATGAAAAAATACCGCGCTGAAGGGTTTGAAGTTTTGGCCATGGTTGATCTGCCAAGTGGTGCTACGGCTGTCGATGCCGAGGTGGGCTTAAATGCTGTACTTAGCCAAATGACCGAAGTTGTTGGGGTTATCGAAGGTGTGGGCAACGGTATGCAAGAGGGGCGCGAAGCGTCGGATCAAGCTACGCAGATTTTGTTGGCGTCGGGACATGGATTTGTGACGCAATCCAAGGGCCTAAACACTGTTGCCAAGCTTGCAGAACGTGAAGGCGTGCCCACGGCAACAGTTTTTAGGGATTTCGACAGTGCGGATCAAACCCCAACAGTGATCCGTCGCTTCTTGGATCAAGCCGCGTTTCGTGCTGGCCAGGAAGGTGGTGTTATCATGTTAGGGCGTTTGCGGTCTGATACGATTTCGGCGTTGTTGTTATGGGGATTACAGGATCGTGCCTCACGGGTCAGCCTTGCACCAGTCTCTGCTATTTTGAACCAGTAGGGGATTATTTGGTTTCTTGAAGGCTCCCTTTGCTTTTCCCATCAAAGAATTAGTGGCGTGCTGGGGACGACATCAACAACCCATTTACGACGCTTGCTAAGTGTTTAAAAAGTTGAGATGGGCGTTTTCGCCAAAAGAATAAGACTAAGTCTCTATTTCTTTTGGCCCTAAATATTCCGGAGCACGAGGCAGAGCCTCGTACCTACGAGAACTAACGATAATTCGTTAGCCGTTTCCATTCCCGCCAAAACGCGCAGCGTCTTCGGCAGCCCGTCGTATCGCACCCGATTTATGAACCGTTTCCATAAACTCTGCTTCGGGATCGCTGTCATAAACAACGCCACCGCCTGCTTGGATGTATAGCTTTTGATCCTGCACAACAGCCGTACGCAATGCGATACACATGTCCATGTCACCGCCCGCACTAAAATACCCGACACCACCGCCGTAAACACCGCGTTTTTCTGGCTCCAGTTCGTCAATAATCTCCATCGCACGTACTTTAGGCGCACCTGAAACCGTACCCGCGGGCATTCCAGCAAAGAATGCATCGATGGCGTCTTTGCCTTCTTTGAGCTCTCCAACCACGTTGGATACGATGTGCATGACGTGCGAATACCGTTCGACCAAGAATTCCTCGGTTGGGCGAACAGTCCCTATCTTGGCCACGCGCCCAACATCATTTCGCCCTAGGTCTAGAAGCATAAGGTGTTCGGCAAGTTCTTTCTTGTCAGCCAAAAGGTCGGCCTCAAGTGCCCGATCTTCTTCTGGCGTAGCGCCCCGTTTGCGGGTGCCTGCAATCGGGCGGATCGTGATTTCGTTTCCAAAGACGCGGACCAAAATTTCAGGGCTTGCCCCTACAACTTGAAACCCACCGAAGTTAAAATAGAACATAAATGGCGATGGGTTTGTGCGGCGCAAAGAACGATAAAGTGAAAACGGCTTTTGCGCAAAATCCTGGGTCCAGCGCTGTGATGGAACGACTTGGAAGATGTCACCAGCCCGAATGTAGTCCTTGGCCTTTTCAACAGCCGACTTATATCCTTCGCGGGTAAAGTTACTGATGGGTTCACGTGCTTGGTCTGCGTCACCAAGGTCGCGTGTTTCGGATGGCATGGCCCGATCTAGATCGCGCACGGCGTCCATGACCCGCTCGCCCGCTTGGGCATAGGCAGCACGCGCGGTTTGCCCATCACTGACCCACGCAGGGGACACGACGGTCACTTCGCCTTTGACACCGTCCAATACGGCAATGACAGAAGGGCGCAGCATAATTGCGTCAGGCAGGCCCAAGGGGTCGGGATTCACATCAGGCAAGTGTTCGACAAGCCGGATCATGTCGTACCCTAGATAACCAAACAGCCCAGCAGCGGCTTGGGGCATGTCATCTGGCAAATCGATTTTGCATTCACCGATGAGGGCGCGCAAAACATCCAAAGGATTGCCCGAAACGGGTTCGAATGCCTTAGTATCAAACCGGGCGGTGCGGTTTATGGCAGAGGTATCCCCATGACAGCGCCACACCAAATCGGGCTTCATTCCGATGATCGAATACCGGCCACGGACTTCGCCACCTGTCACTGATTCCAGAACAAACGCGTCTTTTTGTGCGCCTGTCAGCTTCAGCATCAAAGACACAGGCGTATCCAAGTCAGCGGCCAGTCGCGTAAAAACGATCTGATTTTCGCCCGCGTCGTAGGCGCGTGCGAAGGTGTCGAAATCTGGGGTTAGGGCCATGTGCTTAAACCTTAAGGAAAGTTGACATGCACCGCAGCCAAAGACCGTGGGTCAATATTTTGACCAGCACGCAGGACCGCATCACGCGAATAGATGTTATAAAGATCACGGGCCAAAGTTTGGCTAACTTGCGCTTGTAACTGTTCGCGTAAAGCAGCGGCGTTTTCGTTTTCAGTGGCAGGATTGATTGCATCAAGACGTACAACCAAAACGGTGCCAAAGCTGTCGACAACAGTAACGTCGCCTACCGCCATCTTAAACACACCTTCCATAAAGCTTGGAGGGGTGCCTGTCACAAAACCCGTCCGTGTTTGGTCTGCTTCCACGGTTGGGTTCATGCCCAACCCGGCAAAATCGGTGCCTGATTGTAGCTGTGGTATTAAGATCTCTGCTTGTTCGTTCAAACGGGTTTCGAGTTGATTGTTTTCCCAGCTTGCAACCACCTGATCGCGGGCGTCGGCAAATTCAGATGGGCGTACGGGCAGTTCTTCTTCCAGACGGATCGCAAAAACACCCCCATCTTCAAGGTTCTCGACTTTTGGAAAGTCCTCCGAGGTCAAGGCACGGGCGGCTTCCGCAAAACCAACATACGCGCCTAGGCCTTCGCCGTTGCCCTCGGACCAATCAAGGATCCCCAGTACCATGTCTGTCTCGTCGGCCAATTCTTCCAAGGTCGCTCCACCAGCCAATAGATCATCAAAATCTTGGGCCTGTGTGCTGACCAAACGACGGGCGCGATCAGCGGCAAGGATTTCTTGTAGCACCGGTTTCGCTGCTTCGAATGTGGTGACCTGAGCAGGTAGCACGGCGTTGATACGGAACAGGGCAGGGCCTAGATCGCTGGCCAATGGGCCAACAACGTCGCCAACATCGGCTGCAAAAACGGCCTCGCCTGCGCCATCCAGTGAAAGACGGTCCATGTCGCCCAAATCTACGTCCGCAAGGGTAAGGCCGCGTTCTTCGACAAGTGCCTCAAATGTTGTGCCCGCAACTTCAAGTGCTGCGGCAGCTTGGTTTGCGCTTTCTTGGTCAAGGTATACGAGGCGTTCAACCAAGCGGCGTTCTGGACGGTTGTATTCATCTATCCGCACGTCAAATTCCGCCTGCAATTCTTCTTCAGGTATATCAATGCCTTGGATCAATGCGTCAGGTGAAAGATGTACGTAAGTTATGCGTTTTGTTTCGGACAGCATGAAATCGTCGATATTTTCCTTGAAGTAGCTTTGGAGTTCTTCGCCTGTCGCAGTTGGCAATTCCGATTTTAAATCCGCAGAAGCCAAACGCGCCCACGTAAAATCACGCGTTTCACCAATGTAGTTCAACAAGGTTGATACATAAGTGGCTGGCATAACAACGCCGTTCACCATTGCGCCTTGCAAAAGTGTACGGGCGGTTTCCTCGCGCAAACGTGTTTCGAATTCAGCTTTTGATGTACCGCTTTGCTCCAATGCAAATGTGTACCCTTCAGGATCAAACGATCCGTTGATCCCTTGGAAAGCAGGAATATCAATAATTTGATCGCGCAATGCCGCGTCGCCAATGCTTAGGCCCAGTTGAGATGCTTCATGATCCAAAGCCCGCGCTGAAACGATCCGTTGCAACACGGCTTGATCCAATCCGATTTCCTGAACGCGCGCAAAAGGCATGCTTTGGCCCGTTCTGGTTTCGACAGCTCGAATTTCTTGGCCCAGCTGACGGGCATATTCGCCGACATCAATATGCTTGTCACCGACAGTGCCAATTGTGCGGATCGTGCCAGACAGATTGGTCGCACCGAAGCCACCCAATCCTATCATCGCAAGGCCCATGATTATCCAAACGAACGTCTTTGAAACAGATTTGCCGGTAGCCATGATTTTTACGCCTCTTCACTGTGTTTTTTCATGTTTACGGCGCACTGGGGAAGGGGGCAAGGGGGTGATCGCCTTATATGTTAAAGGTCGCAAGCCTGTGATAGAGCGTGGCAATCCCATCTGCGTCCAGATTGGCAAATGCGATACGCAAATGTTCGGCACCCGTTGGGTCATCGGTTGGACAAAACATCGTACCGGGAAGACACAAGATGCCAGCTTTGGAAACTAATTTGGGTGCCAAATCGGCTGAAGAGATATCAAAAGGATGCTTCATGTAGGCAAAGTATGCGCCTGCCGATTTTAACTCCCAGCCTTTTGCGGCCAACACTGGAAAGCCCGCTTTGATTGCATCGCAGCGCCGGATAATCTCGCGTCGTTCTTCCGCCAGCCAGTCATCTAAATTCTCTAATCCCCAAAGCGCCGCTGCCTGACCAATTTGACCGGGGCAAATCGCAACTGTGTCGAGGAACTTTTCAATCTCAGCCAGACGCTGGGTGGACGCAATCAGTGCGCCGACGCGGTGGCCGGTCAGGCGGAAGGCTTTGGAAAAGGAATAAAGGTGGATGAAGGTTTCGTCGGCCAACGGTTGGTTGAACAGATTATGTGGTGCACCGTCTTTGCTGTGATAATCACGGTAGGTCTCGTCAACGATCAACGCGATGCCATGCGTTTGCGCCAGATCAAAGAAGCTATTCAACAGATCAGCTGGGTATTCAACACCGGCGGGGTTGTTGGGAGATACAAGCGCGATGGCGCGTGTGCGGGTGGTGATCAATTTTGCCGCATCTTGTGCAGACGGCAGTAAGTCAGGGCCTGTTGGTAGCGGAATTGAGGTAACACCAGACATATCCAGCCACATTTTGTGATTAAAATACCAAGGGGTTGGTAAGATTACTTCATCCCCCTCCGCACAAAGTGATGCAATGGCCGCTGCGAACGCTTGATTGCAACCAGATGTGATGGCTACGTTCTGAGCCTGAATTGATGCGCCGTAATGATCGTTGGTTTTTTTCGCCAGTGCTTCACGCAGGGCCATGTTTCCAAGAACGGGCCCATATAGATGCGCGCTGTCATCATTAAGCGCCGCATCTGCCATCGCTTGTCGCAGTTCTTTGACTGGCGGATCTACGGGGGCAGCTTGAGACACGTTGATTAAGGGACGGTCGACAGGATGGTTGACCCCGTTCAGCCAGCGCCGTGCCTCCATAACCGGTGGAAAGAAGGTGGCGCTGGTGCGTGTCTTTGGCATTGGTTGGTCCTGTATCGAGAGCGTGGGAGCCTCCGGCGGGGATACTTAAGGCCAAAAGAAACGATATTTTTGGTCAGTCAGTTCCACGATATGGTTGGACATATTGCAGCGCCATGTCCCAAGGGAAGAAAATCCAGGTGTCCTGAGAAACGCCGGTTATGAACGTGTCGACCTGCGGCTCACCTTTCGGTTTGGCATAAACTGTTGCAAAATGGGCGTTTGGGTAGAGTCCACGCACCACTTCAAGGGTTTTGCCGCTGTCCACAAGGTCGTCGATGATCAGGATACCTGTGCCATCACCCATCATCTCGGCATCTGGAAATTTAAGAACTTTGGCTGCTGATTGATCTTGGTTGTCATAGCTTTTGATGCTGATGGTATCTACGGTGCGCACGTCTAACTCGCGCGCGATGATCATAGCAGGTGCCATGCCGCCGCGGGTGATTGCAACAATTGCACGCCATGCGCCATTATCAGGTCCTTTACCATCCAGACGCCAAGCAAGCGCGCGACTGTCGCGGTGGATTTGGTCCCAACTGATGTGAAAACCTTTTTCGTGGGGCAAACGATCTGACATGGTCATTATCCTAGTGGCGATTTGAAGTATTTTGGTTGAGAGAAACCAAGCCTTTGCTGGCTTCCCATTTAACTGTTTTAGGTTTTGCTCATATCCGGCGCATCGACGGCCTTCATGCCCACAACGTGATAACCTGCATCAACGTGCAGGTTCTCGCCCGTGGTTCCTGATCCAAGGTCAGACAACAGATAGAGTGCGGATTTACCCACATCGTCGATTGTGACATTGCGACGAAGCGGAGAATTATATTCGTTCCATTTCATGATGTAACGGAAGTCACCAATGCCCGAAGCTGCCAGTGTTTTGATCGGACCGGCCGAGATAGCGTTGACCCGAATACCGTCCTTTCCCAAATCTTCGGCAAGGTATTTGACGGATGCCTCTAGTGCAGCTTTTGCCACACCCATTACATTATAATGTGGCATTACTTGTTCAGCCCCGTAGTAGGTGAGGGTGAGGGCGCTGCCACCATCGGTCATCATTTTTTCCGCACGCTGCATGATTGCGGTGAAAGAGTAGACCGAAATGTCCATCGTCATCGCAAAGTTGTCGCGGCTGGTGTCGACATAACGACCGCGCAATTCGTTTTTGTCTGAAAAACCAATCGCGTGGACGACGAAGTCAAGCTGGCCCCAATGTTTCTTAAGTTCGTCAAACAATGCGTCCATTGATGCGGCATCGCTGACATCACAGGGCAAAACAATAGTACTGCCCAATTGTGCAGCCAGCGGGTCAACGCGCTTTTTCAACGCATCCCCTTGATATGAAAAGGCCAGCTCGGCCCC
>JBLHPE010000027.1:0-24806 GCA_047624005.1 Ascidiaceihabitans sp. | reverse complement strand
TTGTCATCCAGAAGTGGTCCGTCATGCCGATCCAGCCGTTGGTGACGTCTTCTATGCGCTCTGCTGGCACGCCTTCTTTAGGGTCCACATCAAAGCTGGGCATATCATCCCAATTTGTCTCGGTAAGCTCGTCGGCCATAGTGACCAGACCTTCATGTAAAACGAAGAAGTTTTTCAGGTCCTTTGGTTCGCCATGACGGGCTAGAACGCCGTAGGGGGCCATTGATGCCGCTGTCGCGCCGTTGTTGGTTACGTTCTGCGTGATCGTGAACATGTAGTCTTCATCGATGTCATAGATACGATTGAATAGCAGACCTGCGCCGTTGTCCCAAGCCAATGTGATCGGGCTCCCCGGTGCCAAAACTTCGCCGTCAACCAATTGCCAATTTGTGTTAGCGTTTGGGACAGTTTCTGGCGTTACGCCTGTGCTCGCCGCCCAACCAAACAGTGCGTAATATGGCGATTCGCTGCCGACAGGCGAGAATAGCGTTACAGTATCTGCGCCTTCGTCTTGCGTTACTTTGTAGTCGCTCAACTTCAATTCGTCGATGCGGCCACCTAGTAAGGAAATAGTACCGCTTAGGCGGGGTGTTTGGATCGGCGTGCGCGGTGCCTCGAGCAAAGCAGAAGGTGCAGCGGCTTGCGTGGTAATGACGTCGGTTGCATCGGGCGCTGCAGTTGGCGTTAAGGCCGTCGCTACGCCTGGAGTAGCAACTGTTCCATCAGCCGAGATAACTGCCGTGTCTGATGGTGCTTGTACGTCGGGTGCAGGAAAGAAAACTGTCCATACAAGGATCACAGCTAAGCTGAGTACGGTTGCAAGGATAAGGTTTTTGTTCTGATCGTCCATTTGGGACCGCCGCCTAATGCCGTTGAGTTCAAAGGTGGGTTCAACATAGTGCAGGCCAAAAGGTCAAGTGGATTCGGTGATTGTGTGCGGCTGTGTCGCCTCAATTGCACTTGTTTTAGGAGGAATTCAGAATCTAATGTTCACTTGGGACCGTGGCCCGTTATTTTTGGCGCATCTTCTAGCTTTGCTTCATGTGCGTGAATCCAGTCGAGTGTTTCGTTGAAAGGCATGGGTTTGGCGATCCCAAAGCCTTGAACATGGTCGCACCCAAGTTGGGCCAATAACGCATGTTCGCCAACCGTTTCAACGCCTTCAGCAAGTGTTTCCAGATTGAGCCGCTCGGCCATAGTAAGAATTGCACTGACCATGCGTTGTTGTTCAGGGTCACGATCTGCTTTCATCACGAAGGAACGGTCAATTTTTAATCGATCAATTTTGAAGCGGCGAATGGAGGATATGGATGCGTGGCCCGTACCGAAGTCATCAAGATCGACGTGGCAGCCTAGGTCGACCAAACCATTGATGTTCAATGTGACTTGATCATCTGGTGCGCCTGCTATCACCGTTTCCAACACTTCAACAGCAAGCCGCGCTGGTGACAGATTGAATCGATCCAATTCCCAACTGATTTTTTCGATCAGCCGTGGATTGTTCAATTCGGAACCGCTGAAATTCACACCGACTTGTGGGACTTTCACCCCTGATGCGTCCCAGGCTTTTAGGGCCGTAAATGAGTGATAAATCATTACCTCTGCCAAACGCTCCAATAGGCCTGCTTGCTCAATGGCGGGTAAAAAATCGGCGGGTGCAATCATGCCACGTTCAGGATGGTGCCACCGAGCTAAGGACTCAAAGCCAGAAACCCGTCCAGTGTCTGTGGAAATTTGTGGCTGATACCATGGAATGATTTGCCCGTTTTCTAATGCATTGCTAACTTCTTCACGCAACTCCGTTCGCACCTGTGCCACGCGGCGCATTTCATCTGTAAAGGCACGAATGCTTGCAGGACCGCGTTTCTGGGCCTCCCTTAACGCAATAGAACTTGCTTGTGCCCAATCTGTACTACTGGCACTCGGTGCCCGGCTGCTGAGGCAAAAGCCAATTGTGGCAGTAACATAAACAGATACTCCATCAACTGATATTGGTTCTTCGATCATCGTTTGGATGCGGCCTGCCATTTGAATGCAAACCTCCAAATCCATATGGCGACTTGGCCCCAAGCAAAATGCAAATCGACAGTCGCCCAATCTGGTTACAATGTCGTCGTCACGCAGGGCCATCAAAATTCGATCACCAGTATGCTCGATGACTGTGTCGGCTGCTATCTGACCATGCCGCTCAATAAGGGAGGCATAATCGTCAATTTTTATATGGAACAAGGCAGAACCGCGACTGTGATCTTTTGTTTTCTCGAAAGCGGCTTCTACAAGATTATCAAAAATATCGCGTCGCAAAAGGCCGGAAAAACTATCGCGAGGAAAGCATTTATCATACCGGGCTGCCGAAAATCCACCGATGGCGAGGAAAATAATAGGCATAGCCGCAGCCGTACCAATCAAAGCAGCTTCACCACCGATCCAATAGGCAGCAAGCACGCCCGTGGGAAAGAATGCCAATGCGTGTGGGCCGATTAAGCCAGTGCAAATCTGGTCACGCAGTGTGGTCCAATTCCAGTGTTGGTTGATCGCCATTTATCACCTCATTGCTAAAGTTCACCCAAGGCGAACATTGCAAATGTGATAAATACTATTTCTAATTCACGGGTTAACGCAGCAACTGAGTCTAGCCAGTTTTTAGCTCAAAGTGTTTGCGTTTAATGGGAGACGCGGGAGGTTGGTGCTTTTAAGCTAAAACGTGGGACATCATAGATTTGACTAAGGATATAGTTTCCTTGGAAAGTCGGTTTAGTCTTTTGTCTCAGGGACCGGATCATATCCATCGCCGCCCAAGGGATGACAACGACATATGCGGTGCACTGTTAGGTAGCTGCCTTTTATACCACCATGTTTTTGCAAAGACTCAATCGCATATGCACTGCAGGTAGGTTGATAACGGCAATTGAAACCGACCCAAGGACTGAAAATCAATCGGTAGGCACGCACGGGCAGGGCAAGAACATGGGCAAGCGGACTCATGCCGTTTTTCTTTTTGACGAAGTTTTTTGAGGATGATCTTTGGACAAGGCCGTGCGCAGGTCTGCAAGCAAGTGCTGAAATTCTCGTGCATCTGTTTTTTGGTTTCGGCCAATCAAAACGTAATCTGTACCGGCAGACCCGAATTGTGGAAGAACCAACCGCGCAATTTCACGAAGTCTACGTTTGGCGCGGTTGCGAGCCACCGCGTTGCCCACTTTTTTGGAGCAGGTGAAACCAATGCGCATGGGGGCATCATCACCACGTGGCCTGATTTGGATAACAAAGCCAGGCATTGCCACACGCGGCGCACGCGAGGCGCGTAAAAAATCCGCGCGCTTTTGGATCACTCTAATCTTAGCGGACCCTTTTGAACACGAAAATCCCGCCGAAGATATTCCTTCGTCAGCGGGAAAGCTGTCCAAAGAAGTCTTAGGCGGGGTCATTTCAAGTAACCTGTCTGGGCGGGTATTAAGCGCTCAGCTCCGTACGGCCCTTAGCACGACGTGCATTCAGGATTTTGCGACCGGCTTTTGTAGCCATGCGCGAACGGAAACCGTGACGCCGTTTGCGTACAAGGTTAGAAGGTTGAAAGGTGCGTTTCATCGCGCAGTCTCCATATCTGGTCGCAACAGGCCCGAATTGAGCTAGTGCGTGTCTATTAGAAGCTTGTCCTCTAAAGCGCGAGGGGTGCCGAGTCAAACCCTTGAGTGGGTAATTTGGTAGGTTTTGCAACAAATATCCAGATATCGTTCTGCGCATGTTTCATTTTGTTGGTTTTTGGTCGAAATCCTCACGTTATCCGTCACTGAACATCAAGCGCCCGTGATATTTGTGTTTCACAGTGGCGGTCATACACATGTTCAGTCCATTGATATTGGATACGAAAAGGACAAGAGTGATGACCGATATGACCAATTCCAACAATATGGGACCTGATTCTGGATCAAAGTCCGGAATGATGCGGCACCTGCCATTGGCAGTGATTCTGGTTGTTGCAGCTATCGGGGCATTCACATTGCGCGATTACCTCACCTTTGACACGCTGCGCGACAACCGAGAAACCTTTTTGGCCTTCCGTGACAGTAACTATCCTCTCACAGTCTTAGTGTTTCTGGGGGTCTATATCCTGATGGTTGGGTTCTCATTGCCCGGTGCATCGCTTGCGACCCTGACAGGGGGTTTTTTGTTTGGAACGCTTTTTGGGACGTTGTTCAACGTCATGGGTGCAACAATTGGGGCGACGGTTATCTTCCTCGCGGCGCGATACGGGTTTGGTGAGAAATTGGGCGCGAAGATGGACAATGCAAAGGGTCCTATCAAAAAGATCAAAAAGGGCATCGATGAAAATCAATGGTCCATGTTGTTCTTAATCCGGCTTGTGCCCGCGGTTCCATTTTTTATGGCCAACTTAATTCCTGCTTTTATGCAGGTTCCCGTTTACCGTTTTGTGATCTCAACATTCTTTGGCATTATACCCGGAACTGCTGTGTTCTCTTCAATCGGTGCAGGGTTGGGCGAAGTGTTCGCTGCAGGAGCAGCACCTGATTTAGGGGTCATCTTTGAACCCCAAGTGCTATTGCCAATCTTAGGGCTTTCCGCGCTTGCGCTGCTGCCCATCGTTATGAAAGCCGTCACCGGCAAAAAGGGTCTCTAAATCTATGAAGCGTATTAAGACAGATGTTCTGGTCATTGGTGGTGGATCAGGCGGGCTATCCGTTGCGGCCGGTGCAAGTCAGATGGGGGCCTCCGTCACATTGCTTGAAGGCCATAAGATGGGCGGCGATTGCCTGAATTACGGCTGCGTCCCGTCCAAAGCTTTGATTGCAAGCGGCAAAGCTGCATATGCCCAATCTCATGCGGTTCAATACGGCGTGGCTGATCATGCACCTGCAGTGGATTACGCCGCAGCCAAAGATCATGTGGCGGACGTCATTGCCACAATCGCGCCTGTTGATAGCGTGGAAAGGTTTGAGAGCTTTGGGGTCAATGTAATCCAAGAATTCGGTGAATTCATCTCACCAACTGAAGTTAAAGCTGGTGATACCATTATTAAGGCGCGCCGCTTTGTCATCGCTACGGGATCTTCGCCGTTTGTACCACCCATTCCGGGTTTGGAAAATGTCCCTTACGAGACGAACGAAACGCTGTTTGAGTTACGCGAGCAGCCCGCCCATTTATTGATTATTGGTGGTGGGCCAATCGGTATGGAAATGGCGCAAGCGCACATCCGTTTAGGGTCTAAGGTTACTGTGATTGAAGGTGCCAAGGCGCTGGGTAATGATGATCCAGAACTGGCCGACGTCGTGCTGAATTCCTTGCGTGATGAAGGGATCGAAATTGCTGAGGAGGCGTTGGCGGCTGAAATCCGTGGCAAAGTTGGTACGATTGAAGTTGAGACCAAAGATGGCCGTATCTTTAAGGGCTCACATCTGTTGATGGCTGTCGGACGTAAATCTAACATCGACAAATTGAACCTTAAGGTTGGCGGAATCGAACCAACACGTAATGGTATTCAGGTGGACGCAGGGATGCGCACAACCAACCGCCGCGTATATGCCATTGGCGATGTCGCGGGTGGTCTGCAATTTACCCATGTTGCGGGCTATCATGCAGGTGTCATCATCCGCTCTATGCTGTTCGGTTTGCCCTCAAAGGCGAAAACGGCACATATTCCGTGGGCCACCTATACCGATCCTGAACTGTCTCAAGTTGGACTGACAGAGGCACAAGCCCGCGAGGAACATGGCTCGAAATTGGAAGTTGTTCGGTTCGACTATAGTCACAACGACCGTGCAATTGCTGAACGCAAAACCAAAGGGTTCATCAAGGTCATGGTGGTCAAAGGCCGTCCGGTCGGTGCATCCATAGTTGGCTATCAAGCAGGTGAACTGATCAATTTGTGGGCATTGGCCTTGGCCAACAATATGAAGATGAGTCAAATTGCCGCCATGGTCGCGCCATATCCCACCATCGGCGAGATAAACAAACGCGCAGCGGGTGCTTATTTCACGCCAAGATTGTTCGACAACCCAACCGTTAAAAGGGTCGTTGGTTTTATCCAGCGGTTCATCCCGTAACGCTTAGTAATAATTGAGACGTAATGCTTAATTCGCTGTCCGGTAGATTTTTGATCCTAACCACCGTCTTTGTGATGCTGGCCGAAATTTTGATATTTGTGCCCTCTATTGCGCGGTTTCGCGAAGATTACCTGCTGAACCACCTTGAACGGGCGCAAATTGCCTCATTGGCGTTGTTGGCTGATGATATGTTGGATCCAAAGCTTGAGGCTGAATTGCTGGAGAATGCGGGTGTCTTTAACGTCGTTTTGCGGCGTGACGAAGCGCGCCAATTGATGCTTAGTTCCCCTATGCCACGCTCAATTGCCGAAACTTTTGATTTGCGCGATGGAACGGCTTTGGTCTTGATCCGCGATGCAGTCATGCGTTTGACGGAAACAGATAATGAAGTCATTCGGGTTATTGGCGCGCCGGTACGTGAAGCTGGGTTGCTTATTGAGGTCACGATGGAAGCAGGGCCATTGCGCTCTGCGATGCTGGATTATGGGGTTCGCATCTTGCTGTTGTCTGCTGTGATCTCTGTCTTCACTGCATTCCTTTTATTCCTAGCGGTACGTGCCATTTTGGTGAAACCAATACGTGGTGTTGTCGATCATATGCAAAGTTACGCACGGGCTCCTGAAGACGCACGACGCATCATCACACCCAGTGCCGGTGTGACCGAGTTACGCGAGGCCGAAGAGGCCCTTAAGTTCATGCAAACCGAACTGACCAGCGCATTGCGTCAAAAAGATCGGTTGGCTCAGTTGGGCAGTGCAGTCAGCAAGATTAGCCATGACCTGCGCAACATTTTGACCTCCGCCCAGTTGTTCACTGATCGGATCGAGATGAGCGAAGATCCTACTGTCGCACGGCTTGCGCCCAAATTGGTAAATTCGATCACCCGTGCGGTACATTTATGTGAAAGTACGTTAGCCTTTGGAAAGGCCGAAGAACCCAGCCCAACTCTTGCAATGGCGCAACTTACCCCAATTGTTGCTGATGTGATTGATAGTGAACGATTGGCTGTTGGCGATAGCGACATCCATTTTTCAGTCTATATACCTCCTATGTTGACCGTGCGGGCTGACGCCGAACAATTGTACCGCGTGATCTCAAATCTTGTGCGCAACGCCCGTCAGGCGATTATGGCGACGAACAAACCCGGCGACATCATCGTGGCGGCCTCTGAAACAGCAGAATTTTGGCTCATCGAGGTTACGGACACGGGGCCCGGACTTCCCCCAAAGGCACAGGAACATCTGTTCACGCCTTTTCAAGGTGGTGTCCGAAAAGGCGGCTCTGGGCTAGGTATGGCGATCTCTGAAGAACTGGTGCGTGGACACGGCGGTTCGTTGGGAATGGTCAGTACAAGTGACAAAGGAACAGTGTTCTGCATTAAGTTGCCAAAAGGCGATTTAACTTTATCAAAATAATTGCCAAAATTGGTGAAACGAGGGCTTGCATACTTTCGCAGGCAAGACTATCCAACGCCTAGTGCACCCGTAGCTCAGCTGGATAGAGTACCTGACTACGAATCAGGGGGCCGGGCGTTCGAATCGCTCCGGGTGCACCACTAAAATCAAACATCTTCAACGAAGCCGATATTCTCAGTTGTTGGATGTTTTTCCTTTCGATAATTCCCTATTCCTGATTTTCACGATAGGATCTGCGCACTAGGTTGTAGATCGTCTCGCTACGCGAGTTTTGTTGGGTTTAGGCAACTGGCAAGGCTGTGCTAGTGCGCTCCCTCTGGGGATCGCCGAGATATTAGGTACTCATTACCTGTGCCAATCCTGCAGATGGAATATATCTAATGCTAAAAATCGATAAGTAATGGCATGTTCGTGAATACAAGACGCACCAAGATATTTGCGTGCCATAAAAATGCGAAAGAACATTTCTAAATAAACGCAAAAAAGCTGTTTAGGTTTATAGAGGGCACCCCTATTTTTCAGTCTAGGTATCAGGCCGCATCAAACCGTAACTGCGCTATAACTTGACGCAAATAGACGGGTGATCGCTAGGAATCCGTTTTGTCTAAAATGGGGATGGGCTGGTCTGCTTTTTATATTTACTTTGGTTGTTCGGCATCATCGACAACATTAGCTTTCTAAAAAAGTATTCCTTCAATGTCGGTTTGTACGATTATCATTCGACTAGATGTTACACAGGCCAATAGGTGTCTGGTTAACTAGGAGGAAAACAAATGCAGTTTATGTGTCTTATCTATTCTAATCCCGCCGAGCTTCCAAAGCCCGGAACTGAAGAGTTTGGACCCTTTATGAAGGGCTACGGCGACTTCACCGAGGTCGTTAAAACGGACGGCAAGATGTTACATGCAGATGCGCTGCAAGGGATCGAGACCGCGACTTGTGTGTCGGTGCGTGGTGGAAAAACTGAAGTGATGGATGGGCCGTTTGCCGAAACCAAGGAACACTTGGGCGGTTACTATTTGCTGGACTGCGCCGATTTGGACGAGGCTGTGAAATACGCCGCACAAATCCCGACGGCTGCGTATGGCCGTATCGAAGTGCGTCCGGTCATGGTGTGGTAGAGTAGAGCAAGTAGATGCTGCCCCCACGATCTTTAGACCGCGCGATTGAACGTTGTGTTCGCGAAGAGTGGGGGCGCATTCTGGCGTCGCTGGTGAAGCGCTTAGGCGATTTTCAATTGGCTGAGGATTGTTTGCAAGATGCGGTTCTTGTCGCGATGGATAGGTGGCCGGTTGAAGGGCAGCCTCAATCTCCGGCTGGCTGGTTGATTTCTGTCGCGCGGAAGAAGGCGATTGACAGGATACGGAGGTCCGCGAACTTCGCGTCAAAGCAAGGCGAGATCGCTTATTTGATGGAGCTTGAGAGGACTAAGGAGGATGAGGTTGAAGGATTTGGCGACGAACGACTGAATATGATTTTTACCTGCTGCCACCCTGCGTTGGAGGAGAAAACCCGTGTGGCGTTGACGTTGCGGACCTTGGGTGGGCTGTCGACGGAAGAGATAGCTGGTGCGTTCTTGGATAAGGTGGATGCGATGTCGGCGCGGCTCACGCGGGCAAAAAAGAAGATTGCAGCGGCGGGCATTCCCTACCGTGTTCCAGAGGCCGAAGAACTGGCGGAGCGCTTGGGGTCAGTTTTGACGGTGATTTACCTGATTTTCAACAAAGGTATCGAGCGTGGTGATCTGAGCGGTGAAGCTATTCGGTTGGGGCGGATTGTTTTGGATTTGATGCCGAATGAACCCGAAGTAGAAGGATTGCTTGCCCTGATGTTGGTTCATGATGCACGGCGGGCGGCACGGCTAGACGAGGCAGGCGCGTTTGTCCCGCTGGATGCGCAAAATCGATCGCGATGGAATAGGGCGAAGATCGAAGAAGGTGTGGCGTTGCTTAAAGTGGCGTTGGCGCGTGGAAGGGCTGGGCCTTTTCAGCTGCAGGCAGCCATCCATTCCGTGCATGGGCAGGCACCAACTTGGGGCGAGACGGATTGGGTGGAAATCGTCGCGTTGTACGAAGTATTGTACCGCGAGCAACCTTCACCGGTGGTTCGGATCAACCAAGCGGTCGCAGTGTCGTACGCGGTGTCGGTGGCGAGCGGTTTGGCGATGTTGGATGAAGTTGGTGCTGGTGGTGCGTTGGAGCGTTATCAGCCTTACTGGGCGGCGCGTGCGGATTTTTTGGGGCGGTTAGGTAAGACGCAATTGACCCATGAGAGTTACGAGCACGCGATTGAATTGTCTGAGAACGAGCAAGAGCGTGAGTTTTTACGCGGCAAGATGCGGTGGTTAGCTGCAAAATCTTTCTAGCCCAAATTTGTGCACGTGCCGGGAACAGCAACAATGTCGGCAACGCAGCCGTCTAGTCATTGGAAGTGTGGGTTACTTAACCAGAGACAACATTCTTCTTACCAGTCGAAGTAGGCCTTTTGATCCGTGGTAGTTTTGTGCCGCTCCCTTGATAGGGTTTGTGCGATTGAGGAGATAAACGACTCCTCGTTTTTGCAGTGATTGGCTGTCCTCAAAACATCATGCCGGAGAGACTATCGTTTTCTTTTGATATACAAAGCGGCAATCGATAAAATCAGTAGTGCCTGTCTCGGTTGTGCTCAATCGGCAATATCCACTCGATAGCCTGCCCTTGGAAAGTGGACACAGATGTTGCCGATATCTGGCTCATCCCGCAAGATGGCAATCGTATCGCAGTTGGCGACAACAACGTCTCCTTCGACCGGTTGTTCGCCACCATCGAGGTCGGGGGAAACTGTAACTCGCATTCCAGGCTTTAAGCCTTGTGGGTCAAGCCCGTCCGTTGACGATATTGCTGTGGGTTTGGTTTCTCTGGCGCGTATAACGGCGTCTTCAGGTGACATCGCAGTCATGGTGCCGTGCCCAATTTTGCCAACATTCTTTTCCCACCGTTCGAGATGCGTGAACTCGGACAGGAATGTTGGTCCATTGTCCCAGCGACCTCGAAGGAACCAGATAAGATGGTACAATTGGGCATCAATTGCGGCGGGTTCATCCCCCAGCAGGAATTTGCGATTGTCAGACAGTTGGTCGTTGGCCCAATGCAAGGGCGCGCGAAGCTGCGATGCAAGATGGGGCAGGGCGGCGTTCGCAGCTTTTAGCCCGGCGGCCCAATCATTGCCAAGGTACAGCCGTCCGCGATCCTCGGCAAAATCCTTGGGAAGCCCATCGCCAGCAGAGCCTAGAATGACCTTAACAGCTAGATCGAAAAAGGGTCCATCGGTCCACCGACTTAGGCACCACATTAGGCCAGCGTCGGGTGTAGGGAAGAATGTGGGCGAAGGATGCCGACGTTCCAACTCACGGATTATGCATTGTGTGTCGCAATAGATATCAGCCCCGATTTGCATGACTGGCGTTCGTCGATAGCCGCCAGTTAGCTTGGTCAGCATCGGTTTCGGTGCAAGCCGCGGAATTTCCACCGATCGCCAGGACAACGCCTTGATGCCGAACGCGATCCGCGCTTTCTCGGCAACTGGTGATTGGGGGTAATTGTGCAAGATAATTTCAGAAGAGGCGTTGGACATGTGGCGAGGTCTCACTAAGTTCATGCTGATTGTACAAGATACCGCATACATTCTTTTGTTCAATGGTGTGAGCGTTAAAAGGACTGCAATTTTTGGTGCGGGCCGAGTTGGCATTTCATGCGCCTGATCCATGACCCTTCTTAGTTGTTACCCTTGTCCAAAGAAGAGGGATGAATTGGGCTTCTGTCTTCAGTTCCAATACTGACAGGACTGGAGCTTTTGGTTTATTGGGTGACGCTAGTAAAAATGGGACAGATGAGTAATGCAATGAGTGTCGAGATGACATGACGGGGCGTTTGCGCATTCGCCGATTTTATTGCGCGTTGGTCTCTTTGCTTTGGAGCGAAGAATGACGCGTTTCCGCAATGCGACGAATGGAAATTGGCCGTCTATGTTGTGACAAAGTTGGCGTTGTTAAGGGCCCTTCAGTTGAGTTAATAGGATGCCAACGACGGGCCAATCCTTAGCCTGCGATTTAGAAGGTCAACACATCTTATGTCAGATCCGCACATGAAACTGGTATTGGTGACACCTGAGATTCCATTCAATACTGGTGCGATTGGACGGACCTGTGTGGCGCTGAATTTGGAGTTGGTCTTGATCAAACCTTATGGATTTTCTCTTGATGAAAAGTCAGTGCGGCGGGCTGGAACAGATTATTGGAAGCATGTTCATCTGAGTGAATATGACAGCTGGCAAAGCTTTTTGGATGACCGTAAGCCACCGCGTGAAAGCCTATATTTCTTCGAAGAACATGGCGCGCAAAGCGTTTACGATCCTGACTACCAACACGATGCTTATTTGGTTTTTGGCTGTGAATCCAAAGGCCTGCCAGCAGAAATTTTAGATGACATGAAGGACCGAGTGTTTAGTTTGCCAATGCGCAATCCACTTGTCCGATCACTAAATTTGGCAAATGTTGCCACCGCAGTCGTTTATCAAGCGTTGCGTACTCAGTTGGGTGGTTAAAAGCCGGATGATTACCTACCAAATGCTACAAATCTTATAAGCCACCACCTCAAAAATACCTATTTGGTAAGGCCGACTCGCCTAACTTGCGCCGGTTGATCTAAATAAGTTGTTCTTTTCTGCGGTCATACCGCGCAAAGACCCAATCCCTGATATGATTTCAATGTAAAACTGCCAGAGCTTCAAAGCAGTGGGGATTGATCCGTTTCACGTTGGAAGTCGCGAGTTAAATTAGGTCAAGGAGCCTCGGCGAAAAGCGCTTACTTATTCTTTAGCCTTGGAGATCTTCCGCGCGTGAGTGCAGGTGGTTCTGTGTAGCGAAGATTTCCCAGCCGATCCTGACTTTTGATTCATTGGGTTACTGCTGACCGTGGGTCAACGCGCATATAGGTTGACTCCTTGGGGGGTTTTCTTGTCGACTAAAAATTGAAAAATATGAAATATTGAACAGGAGATGGTCCACATGTCAAAGGAGATAGAGCTCGAACGCATTCCTATGCCTGACAAAAAACCGCTCGTTGGGAATATTCTATCAGTCGACAAAGACCAGCCGCTACAAAGCCTTATGGAGCTAACTCGAGAGTTGGGGCCGATCCTGCGTATGGATATGATGGGAACACCTTTGGTTGTGGTCTCTGGCAATGAATTGGTGGACGAGCTTTGCGATGAATCCCGGTTTGACAAGGCTGTGCGCGGAACGCTGCGGCGCGTAAGAGCCATCGGCGGCGACGGTCTTTTTACTGGTGACACGCAAGAGCCGAACTGGAGTAAAGCCCACAACATTCTTTTGCCAACGTTCAGTCGACAAGCGATGAGCAACTATTTCCCAATGATGTTGGATGTGGCTGGCCAGCTTTGCATGAAATGGGAACGGATGAACGCAGACGACGATATTGATGTCGTCCATGATATGACGGCTGTGGCGCTTGATACGATTGGGATTTGCGGGTTCAATTATCGCTTCAACTCATTCTACCGTGAAGAATACCATCCATTTATCACCGCCCTGACACGGACGCTGGAAACCAGCATGAATCAACGTGGTCTTCCGTTCGAGAATGCCTTGATGAAAAAACAATTGAAGCAAAAAGAAGTTGACGTCGCCTATATGAACAAGCTTGTGGATGATATCATCGCAGAGCGGCGTAAGGGTGGTGAACGGGTCGAGAACGATTTGTTGAACTATATGTTGGACGGCGTAGATAAAGTATCAGGTGAAAGCCTGTCGGATGAAAATATCCGCTATCAGATCAACACGTTCTTAATCGCGGGCCATGAGACGACATCGGGTATGATGTCCTTTGCGCTGTATTTTTTGATGAACCACCCAGATGTGTTGGCCAAAGCCTATGAAGAGGTCGACCGTGTTTTGGGGCGGGACATATCGGTTCAACCCACGCTTAAACAAGTCAATCAACTGACCTACATAAACCAAATTTTGTTGGAAGCGCTACGCCTGTGGCCAACGGCCCCTGCATTTTCAGTTTACCCCTACGAAGACGAAGTCATTGGGGGCAAGTTCAAGTTAAAGAAAAAGACCTTTACCACCGTCTTAATCCTGATGTTGCATCGCGATAAATCTGTCTGGGGTGAAGACGCTGAGAAATTCAATCCTGACAACTTTACCAAAGAAGCCATCGCCGCACGTCCAGTCAATGCATACAAGCCCTTTGGTAACGGGCAGCGTGCTTGTATTGGGCGACAGTTCGCCATGCAGGAAGCGGTGTTGGCGATTGGTATGATCTTGCAGCGCTTCGAGCTGGTTGATCACGAAAACTGGCAGCTCAAGATCAAAGAGAGCATGTCGATCAAACCCGACGGATTGCGGATGAAAGTGCGCATGCGCAAAGACATTCAGCGTTCAAACCTTGTGCCAGGGGCTTCCGCTGAGACCCACAGCACAGGAGCAGGACTTACAGATGCTGCTAAGCGCCCTAGCCATGGGACGCCCGCTTTGGTGCTCTACGGCTCAAATCTTGGAACCACTGAGGAATACGCTCGTAATCTGGCACGTACTGCAGATCTAAATGGATTTGACGTAAAGCTGGCTGAAATGGATGCTTATGCAGGTAAATTGCCCAAATCTGGTGCCGTTCTGATCGCCTGCGCATCCTATAATGGGACGCCGCCGGACAATGCGGTAAAATTCGTTGATTGGCTGGAAAGGGCCGAGCCCCGAGCCGCAGAAGGCGTAAAATACGCCATCTTTGGCTGTGGTCACAGTGATTGGTCATCGACCTTTCAAGCCACCCCACGGATCATCGATGATGCGCTGGAAAGGTTGGGCGCTGAACGGATCATGGATCGCGCGGAGGGAGATGCCCGCGATGACATCGACGAACAGTTTGATGGCTGGGCTGGTAGCGTTTGGCCAGCTATTGTATCATCGCTTTCGCTTAACCTAGATCTTGCAGACGCGGCAGATGCGGCACCATTGTATCAAGTTGAGCGTTTGGCTGCGTCAGACATTAACACTGTGGCGCAGCAAAGTGGGGCCAAAGCTGTTCCTGTTCTGGAAAACCGTGAATTGCAAAACGTTGAGGCCTCAAGGCGTTCCACTCGACAAATCGAGGTGGCATTACCTGAAGGTATGACTTACCGCACGGGTGATCACCTAAGTGTCGTGCCGGTAAACTCTGATGAGTTGGTCAACCGTGTGTTGAAACGATTTGGCTTTGCAGCCGATGCACAAATACGAATCCAAGCCTCTTCTAGCGATCACAGTCAACTGCCTGTGGACACGCCGCTTTCGGTGCACCGCTTGTTGTCACAAATGCTAGAGCTGCAGTCGGTTGCTTCGCGCCGTGATGTTGCCACTTTGGCCCGACACACAGAATGCCCGCGTTCTGCGCCAGTGCTCAAGGCTCTGGCAGAAGATGAATTTAGATCGAAGGTCAAACAAAAGCGCCATTCCATTTTGGATTTGCTGGAAGAGTTTGAAGCCTGCGAATTGCCTTTTGGGGTGTTCTTGGAATTGGTGCCGATGCTGACGCCAAGGTACTATTCGATCTCATCGTCACCACTGAATGACGCGGCCAAATGTTCGGTCACTGTTGGTGTCGTGGATGAAGCGGCTATTTCAGGCAATGGCCACTTCAAAGGTGTCTGCTCAAATTACCTAGCAGGCGCGGCCGTTGGTGATTTGGTGTACGTCTCAGTGCGCGCCACAAGTGATGGGTTCCATCTGCCTGACGACCCAAATAAGCCCATCATCATGATTGGTCCCGGTACAGGTATTGCGCCTTTCCGAGGTTTCTTAGCAGAGCGCGCAGCATTCAAAGCAAAGGGTACAGATCTCGGGCCCGCGATGCTGTTTTTTGGATGCCGCCATCCAGATCAAGACTTTATCTATCGTGATGAGCTTGAGAGCTATGCAAGTGATGGCATTGCTGATCTGCATGTCGCCTACTCGCGAATGGAAAAGAAAAAGACATACGTACAAGATTTGCTGCGCGAAAACCGCGATGCTGTTTGGGCGCTGATTGAGCAAGGCGCGCAGATTTATGTTTGCGGTGACGGCAGCCGGATGGAGCCCGATGTGCGCCGTGCACTCTCCTTGATCTATGCAGAGGAAACAGATGTCAGCGCTGAAGCTGCGGACGCATGGCTGGACAAGATGGGGGATGAAGGTCGCTACAACCTTGATGTCTGGGTCTCGAGTTGAGGTAACTTCGCCCCAAACACAAAAAAGCCCACCGTGTTGGTGGGCTTTTTCGTTTCAGTGTGGGCGATAAAGCTTAAGCCGCTTTTTCAGACTTCCACATTGTTGTAGTTGTTTCACGAAGCGCCGCGCCGTTTTCAGAAACGACATCGCGAACGTAATCGAATGCGGAGCGTGCGTTGTTCATGGAGCAAGTGGACTGCTCGCGAATATAAGTGCTTTGGACTTCAGTTGCGTCTTTCAAAGATTTGGCACCGGCCAATTTCTCTGCGGCAGTGATGCCCCGGTTTACGTTTACATAAGCAGCTTCGGCAATGTTGCCCAAGATGTTGGTGTAACCGTGTGCGGCTTGAACCAGAACGTTTTCAATTTTGGTGTTATACTGCTGCGACGTCTCAAGAAGACCATCGGCACGTTCTTTGGCAGTAGATGTTGTGCGCATTACCATTTCACGTGCGCCATCGGCGACACGGTCAACAATCTTGTTTGTTTCCGCTTCAACCTTAGAAGTTTCTACTTCAACATTGATTGCTTCAGCTTCGATTTTTGCAGTTGCATCTGTTTTCTTAGTCATTGTTTTATCCATTCTTGATTAAGCTATGGTTTGGTCCAGTTTGATCATCAACCCTGGATGGCCTATACTTGCGAATAAAATGCTGCAGTGCAACATATTTCTAAATTGACGTCAGGGCAGTCGAAAATTATTTATATTTAGATAATTAAAAACAATAAGTTAAGATGATCACAGTTTCATTTTCGGCACCCTTTTTAGTGGTTTTGTAGGTGATTTTTTTGGACTTATGACAAAATAACTATCGCTAATTGCTGCAATGCAGCAACTTGAGTCTATACCTTTTCCCTGTTATCGACCTCAGAAGTAAACTTCCTGATTAAGGTAGAACATGCGCAACTTGGATACCCAAGAGATCGAGAAACTGAATCAGCTGAACCGCATTAAGGTATTTGCGACGCTTGTCTTGGTCGCCTGCTTTGTTGCTATGGTTATAGCGAAGCTTTTGGAACACCAGTATCCTCCCTTCGCTCTTGTGGCCGCCTTTGCTGAGGCTGCAACTATCGGTGGGATAGCGGACTGGTATGCTGTCGTTGCGCTTTTTAAACGCCCGATGAACCTGCCGTTCCCCCACACTGCGATCATACCCAACAACCAACCTCGTATCGCGGACAACCTTGGGCGTTTCATCGACAGTAATTTTCTTGCACGGGGTCCGGTGGCAGAGAAGCTGCAAGAAATCGACTTTGCGGGTGAAATCTCCTACTGGCTTTCCTCACGTAAACGTTCGGCAGGTCTTGCAAGTTTTTTCGTTAAATTCATCCCACAGCTTTTACAGATTGTGGACGAGAAAGGCTTGGTCAATTTTGCCACCCAAAGGCTCACGGGCCAAATATCAAAGACAGACGTCGCGCCACTTTTGGGTAATTTGATGCAAACCTTCACCAAGGACGGTCGCCACCAGAAATTACTGGATGATCTTATCCGTGCCTTGCATCATTTCTTGAACGACGAAGACACAATTCAGATTGTGCGCGAAAAGGTAAAGCGTGAACTCCCGGTTCTCTTTAACGTCATCGGGGCCGATGGGGTGTTGGTGAAACGAATCGTTCGTGTGGCCACCGAACTGTTGGACGAAGTGAAAGATCAAAAGGATCATCCGCTTCGGGCTGAATTTGATGAGTTCTTGGTGTCCTATGTTAAAAGAGCACGACGGACCAAAGGTTTCGCCAGACAAGTCGAGAAACTCAAACAGATGATGTTGTCGCGTCCAGAACTAGAAGATGCAGCAGAACACCTCTGGAGCGGGTTCAAGGACCACATTCTGCGTGACGTCGAAGCTGACGACAGCATGTTGGTCGCGCGGATGACAGACATGCTGGTTGAGATTGGAAGCAGTCTTAAGGATGAGCCAAACCTGCGCCGCGATATCAACAATGGCATGGTGCTGGTCATTTCCAGTTTGGTCGAAGAGCAACGTGGCAGCATTTCTTCCTATGTGTCGGAACAAGTAAAAGGTTGGGACATGCAGCAGTTGTTGCTTCTGATCGAAGTGAACGTCGGCCGCGACCTGCAATACATCCGGTTCAACGGGATGATCATAGGTGGCTGTGTTGGCCTTGTGCTGTACGGGATTGAAAGTCTTCTCTTGTCATAAGGATACAGCCCCGCCTAGCATAACGCATCCCTGTTCGGATAATCCGGAACGGCGTTAAAAGGAGAAGTTGATATGGCGGATAAAGGCACCGAGAACCCGTTTATGGACATGTTTCAAGATTTTGGTAAATCGATGAGCATCCCCGGCCCAGACATGAGCGACATGATGGACTACCATCGTAAAAACCTTCAAGCGCTCCAAGCGGCCGTTCAGGTGGGGACATCAAGCGCTCAGACGTTGATGGAGAAACAGCGTGTCGCACTAGAAGCCACACTAGCAGAAATTTCTGATAGAGTTCAGAATGCCTCATCATCTGGTGGGGATCCATCTGAGGCGATGTCTTCGTCAGTGGAACTTGCCAAAAAGGCATTCGACGCGACGGTACAGACCACGACTGAAATGGCCGAAGTTGTACGGCAAGGTGGCACCGATACATTTGACGTTATCAAGAACCGTGTGATGGAAAGCGTTGAGGAATTGACGCCGAACAAGAAGTCCTAAAACTTATTGCACGGCGCTGGCTCTCTCCTATTCGGGGTAGGCTGGTGCCGAGTAGATCATACTTTTAAAGCCTGAACGGTCAAAGTGTTTCCACGCGCCTTCCGGCTGCGCCAAACGGTCAGCAACAGCATAGACAGCTGCAGGATGATGACCCAACCCGCAATGGCTTCCCTTTACTTCGATGTTTTCTGCAATGTCAGAGCGTTCTTCTATACAATTTTGCCATGCGCAAACACCATCGGTCTTGCTGTAAATTGCGGTTGTGGGCACAGGTGGTGGAGCTGAGATGGCACCGCCCATGTGCTGATCCCCTTCGTGGGAGCTTTGGCCACTTGCCATTTCATACACACGCCAAGCATTTGTTGCGCGTGGGCTACCGCCAAAAGGGCTTCCCATCGAAATGACTTGTCTGATTTTGTCTGGCAACATCTTGCCTAGTTGACGCGCATAGATACCACCCAAGCTCCAACCAACGATGCTGACTTTACGCTCATGTTTATCGTAAAGGCCATTCACCAGATCGATTAGACCTTTTTCGACACCGGGGCGCGGACCAAGGTTTAGGCCCATTTTCCAGCCGTAAATTGGGTACCCTTTGCTTTTCAAAAACCGGCGCATCGCAACAGTAGAGGTATCGTTTGTAGTCAGACCGGGCAGAACCAGAACAGGTTGTCCGTCGCCTCTGGGGGCCAATGCTACCAATGCCGGTAGGGCAGCGGCAAAACCAAAAAGTTCTGGAATGGCGCGCCCTTCGAGAAGAAGAAGACCCTTCTTTGGTGCTATTGCAGTCGTTTCTACCACGGAATATCCTTTCGATTACGCAAATTAATTGCGTTGGATAAGATGATTGTGACTTAAATCTGATCTGTCAACAAAGCCGTAAGGTCATGTTGGCAAAGGCTTGCACTGAGCAAAGGCTCCAATCGCATTTTTCGCCAACGGTCTATGCAGCATCTTTTCCAATTGCTTCTTTTAATTCTTCAAAGGCGTCTACGATCAGGTCTACAAAATGGTCAGCATCGGGCATTGCCTTATGATCTGCTGTAATGCCAAAATCGAGGTGATCAAGGTAGCTTTGAACCGTGACGTTCAGTGCGCAGCCGTGGGTCGCAATCGAAACCGGATAAAGTGCGGTTACCTTGGCCCCTGCGCAATACAACGGAAACGGTGGTCCGGCGGTGTTTGAAATGCACATGTTCACCACCTGCGGAATGTGATCCGCCAATTTGGCGCTGCCATAAAGCTGCATCAATCCAGGCAAAAGCGTAGGTGCGCCAACGATGGTGAAATCTTTGGGCGCAGCGTCTTTGACGCTACCTGCCATAGCCTTAGATGCACCTGACTCCTGTGCGATCTTTTTTAGCCTTTTTAGCGGGTTACCATAATTGGTCGCCAATGGAACATTCATGCCGAAGACCTGATTGTTCGTATCTGTATTGCCCATTTCGCGCATGGAGATGGGGACGAAAGCGACCAAAGCAGCATCCGGCAACTGCTGTTTCTTTGTCAAATACGCCCGTGTTGCACCGCTGGTGATTGCCATCACCACATCGTTCAATTTGGTGTTAGTGGCTTTCGACATCGCTTTTACATCTTTTAGCGAAATGGACCGCGCCGCATAGCTACGCTTTGCTTCGATCGTGACGTTGAACGGGGTGCGTGGGGCTAAAAGCTGAGGCAAACCAACTTTGCCAGCGAGAACAGGGGCAACCATATCGGCCATCTGACCCATCATTTTTGGAAGGTTCTCTAAAATCGTCAGCTGTTGACGTGTGACGTTGGATGCAATGTCACTAAGGCTTAGGATCGCACGTTCTAATTTGGCCGGTTTGCGTGCGGGCTCTTTGGCTACTGGCGGCTCCACTTCGCGTGGCTCTTCCGTTACATCATAAAGCGCTTTAGTGATTACCATACCCGCGCCGCCATCGACGGCAGCATGGTGAACTTTGGAATAAAGTGCGGCTTGCCGCCCCTCTATCCCTTCGATCACTGTGAATTGCCAAAGTGGTTTCTTGCGATCAAGTCTAACAGCATGAAGTTCGGCGACCATGTCTTCTAGTTGTTTGCGTGTGCCGGGTTTGGGCAGTTTTGCGGACTGAATATGATACTCAAAATCCAAGGTGCCAGCATCGACCCAACCGGGGTGATCCATCTGAAAAACGGCCTTGGCTAACTTCATTCCAAAGATAGGTATAAGATGTACGCGGCCTTTGAAAAACGTGGTGAAATGTTTGTGGAAAGAGCCCTTAAATCCCTTGGGTAAATCATAAAGCGTCAGGCCGGCGACATGCATCGGAGTCTGGTCGGTCTCCATGTAAAGGAAGGTCGCGTCGATACCACTAAGTTGCTTCATGGCTGGATATATCCTTGAAAAATTGACGCTACGCGCCTTCTTGATCAGTTGACTAAACTCTGTAAGCTACGTCAAGTGCGCTTGCCTTTGCGTAACATTGCGGTCGAATCTACCCGGTTTTAGAGGTGGGGCGTCGTGTTTAGGGAGGAATGATATGGACCAAATATGGACCAAGAGTTACCCAAATAATGTTCCCGCCGAAGGTGACGTCGACCAATGGCGCAATCACCAACTCTGTAATTTACAATGTGCGCAAGGCGATCCCACCAGTGTCCGTGTGCCAGATAAAAACTGTGGTGAGGTCGTTATGTTGTGTCTCACTAATACCAACCTTGAATTGACAAGAAAACAGGTTCGGGATTTTGGCAGCGGGGAGCTGAATGACCACAAAAAGCCAAGATACGTTCGCTTTGTTGATGAAATGCCCAAGACCAATGTTGGGAAGATCCTGCGCCGCGCACTGCGTGACGAAGCCGTAAAGTAAGTGAATACGTGACCACCGTAATAAATAGGTAAAAATATGAATTATATGACGTTTGAAAAAATGGGTGGTATGGTTGGCGAAAACCTCGGCACCTCTTCATGGCAAACCGTGACCCAAGAAGCGGTGAATGAATTTGCCAATTGCACGGGCGACCGCCAGTGGATTCACATTGATGTTGAACGCGCCAAAAAGGAAAGCCCGTTTGGGGGTCCTGTTGCCCATGGTTATTTGACGCTTTCATTGCTTTCAGCAATGGCAATGGAAATTGGCGTTGCGCCAAAAGGAACCGCTGCGGCGTTGAACTATGGGTTGGACAAGGTGCGTTTCTTGTCACCCGTCTTGGTTGGATCCAAGGTGCGTTTGCATACTAAACTTGTTGGATTTGATCGTAAGGACAATGGTCAGTATTTGATGAAAACGGAAAACTCTATGGAGATTGAGGGGGCTGATAAGCCAGCCTTACTTGCCGAAAGCTTAGCGATCTTGGTCCCCGGACCAGATGCATAAACGTAATTGGAAGGACGGAAAATGAGCGACGATAAATCCAAGATGTCCAAGAACGCACGCGACATCACTGAGAACGCGTCTGAGAACACGCTGGCATTGAACCCGCTTGTCAGCATGCGGGTTGAAGATATGCTCGGTGCCGGTACGAATTTGGTACGCGCGATGGCGTCTCAACCACAGACAGTGATGAACCAGTGGATGGCGTTTGCAGGCGATTTAACGAAGATCGTGACGCAATCTTCCGAGATCGAAGCCGACAGCAAAGACCGACGTTTTGCCGACAGTTCGTGGAACAACAACGCCTTTTCCAAAGGCATGATGCAGGGTTATCTGTCTTGGGCCGAAAAGGTCACTTCGGCGGTTGAGGAACTAGACTTACCCGATAAAGACGCAGCACGCGCGCGCCTTATTACATCAGTTTTCGTAGATACGATGGCACCCTCAAACAACTTTTTCGTTAATCCAACGGCCATGAAGGCCTTTTTCGAAACGGGTGGGAAGAGTGCAGTTAACGGCGTGAAAAATATGTTGTCTGACATGAAAGATAACGGTGGCCTTCCGTCCTCTGTCGATAAGTCAAAATTCAAAGTGGGGGAGAACCTTGCAGTCACACCCGGCAATGTTGTTTTCAGAAATGATGTGATTGAGCTGATACATTACACGGCCAACACAGACAAAGTGTATCCGCGTCCTTTGCTGGTAGTGCCGCCCCAGATCAACAAATACTATTCCATCGACATGTCGCCTGGCAAAAGCATGATTGAGTTTTTGCTAGCACAGGGCATCCAGCCTTTTTGCATCAGCTGGCGGAACCCTACAAAAGAACACCGTGATTGGGACATGACCACGTATATTGAGGCACTGGACGAGGCGTGCGATGCAGCGCGTGAGATCGCTGGATCTGACAGTGTTAACATCATGGGCTCTTGTTCGGGTGGGATTACCTTGTCGAGCTACGCAGGTTGGTTGGCTGCACAGGACAAGTCTGACAAGATTAATTCCGTCATTTTGGCGGTTTGTGTGTTGGACACGATGGCGTCTACGGACAATGATATGGCGGCCTTAGTGACCCCTGAGACGGTGAATACGGCCAAGATGGCGTCCGCCAGCCGGGGTGTGCTGGACGGTCAGGACATGGCCAAGATGTTCGCATGGATGCGCCCCAATGACCTCATCTGGAACTATTGGGTCAACAACTACCTGCTGGGCAATGCACCGCCAGCGTTTGATGTGCTTTATTGGAACGCAGATACGACCCGACTGCCTGCCGGGCTGCACGGTGATTTCCTTGATATGATCTACACCAACCCCTTCTTGAACCCTGGTGAAATGATCGTTGGTGGGTACGAGATTGATATGACCAAAGTTAACTACGATACTTATGTAATCGCGGGCACCACGGATCATATCACGCCGTGGAAAGCTGTCTATGAGACAGCACGCCTTTATGGCAAAGACACACAGTTTATCTTGTCAAACTCAGGCCATCTTCAAAGCTTGCTTAACCCTCCAGGCAACCCCAAATCGTGGTACATGAAAGGTGAGGCTAAGCAGGACGATCCTGAGACTTGGGCTGAAAACGCAGAAAAACACGAAGGCAGTTGGTGGCTTGATTGGGGTATAATGCTCAAAGAAAATTCCGGAAAAGAGATTGCCGCACCCAAGAAGCCCGGCAGTAAAGCGAACCCATCTCTTGGGGCCGCACCGGGAACCTATGTTTTTGAACCATAACGCCAAAGACACTAAAGTAGAAAAGAGCAGTCTATGAACACTATGACGATGGAAAAACCCGCCCTTAAGTTGCCCAAAGGCATTACCGTTAAGATGATCGACGTGCGTGGTCAGTTGTTGCGTGTGGCAATCAAGGATGGTGACATGTCCAAACCGCCTTTGCTCATGTTCAATGGTATCGGTGCCAATCTTGAGCTTGGGTTTCCGTTCCTAAGCGCATTGAAAGACCGACGGGCGATTATATTTGATGTGCCTGGTGTTGGTGGCTCGCCAATGCCTGCTTTGCCGTATCGACCCGCAACCCTCGCAAGGATGTCAAAACATCTGTTAGAGCTACTTGAGATAGACCAAGTTGACGTATCTGGAGTGTCGTGGGGCGGTGGTTTGGCGCTGCAGTTTGCAAAGCAGTATCCCAGGATTTGTCGCCGTCTTGTGCTGGTGTCCACCGCGGCAGGTTGGACCATGATACCTGGCAAGCCCAACGTTCTATCTAAGATGGCGAGCATCAAGCGGTATACAGACAAAGGATATATGCGGTCCATCGCTGCTGAGATCTACGGCGGCGCATTTCGGCATGATGAGACATTGATCAATGGGCATGCAGCAGGGATGCGTCCGTCTTCCAACGCAGGTTATATGCTTCAACTTTTGGCAATGACCGGATGGACCAGCGTGACGTGGCTGTGGCGGCTAAAGCAGCCCACACTCGTGATGTCAGGAACTGATGATCCACTGATCCCTGTTGCCAATGCACAGTTGCTCAAACGCCTAATTCCTGATGCTCGGCTCGAATTGATTGAGGATGGGCATCTGTTCGTAGTTACTGATCCAAAGGGAACTGCTAAACTGGTCGAGGACTTCCTTGAGGAGGCGTTTAGCTGAGGCAGTAATAGTTTTAATCGCGTTGTCCGAGCTTTTGGGTGCTCGGGCAACAAGGCCAGCATCTAATATTTCGTTTTCTAAGTTTAGCCAAGATCGTGTGTAACGCTTCAATGAAGCTAGTTTCTGAGCTGAGGGACATTTTGTATTTCTTCTGTTTAATCTGATCGTGCAGGGGGAAGTGAACAAAAACTTGCGTGAATTTCTGGTATGCGCTGGCGTTCCTCTCACACGAAGTGACCTAAGAGGGTCCATTTAAAGAATTGAGGTTATCATGAAGGTTTCTATCGAACTTGATTTAACACCGCAGGAAGCACGTGAGCTTCTGGGGATGCCAGAGAGCTATGCTTGAATTTGGGTGACGCGCATCATCAGGCGGCGTGGTTTTCGGTGTCACCGGTCACTTCGACACCATCGTTGAATTTGATACCATCGATGACTTTTGGCAACTGGTTTCTGCCCTT
>JBLHPE010000026.1:0-25859 GCA_047624005.1 Ascidiaceihabitans sp. | reverse complement strand
CAAACTAGACACGATCAAAGACGACGTGATCTGGTGGTCTGCTGGTGCTGACACTCCACAGCTTTTGGCTGATGGCGAAGTCATCATGGGTTCCACATACAACGGCCGTCTGTTCGCAGCGATCGAAGAGCAGAAGTTGCCTGTTGCCATGCTTTGGGACGCGCAAGTATTTGACCTTGATGGTTGGATTATTCCGACTGGCCTAAGCCCAGAGCGTCAAGCACGTGCGCTTGACTACATCATGTTCGCCACAGACACACAGCGTCTGGCAGACCAAGCGCAGTACATTTCTTATGGTCCTGCACGTAAGTCTTCCGCACCTTTGGTCGGCAAGCACAAAACATTGGGCATCGACATGGCACCACACATGCCAACAGACCCAAACAACGCAAAGAACACGTTCTTGTATAACTACGAGTTCTGGGCAGATTATCGCGACGATATCGACGCGAAATTCCAAGCGTGGTTGGCTAAGTAAGCCGACGTAAAGTCATAAATAACGACGGGGGCGCTACAGCCCCCGTCACCCCCTTATTGAAAGACTAAAGATGAGCGATATCAGCGTAGACGGCCTAGACGCGAACGGACTTGTCCTAGCCGCCGATGGCACCCCACTGAAACGCAGCCTTGCGCGCGCAATGCGCCGCCAGAAACTGCGGGCCCTGCTGCTTGTTGCACCATTGTTGATCTTTGTTCTTTTGACATTCATCTACCCCATCGGCGTGATGCTTTCGCGTTCGGTGCAAAACGACATCGTCGCCAACACACTGCCAGAAACGGTTCGGGTGTTGGGCCGTTGGGATGCCTCGACTGGCGAATTGCCTAGCGAAGAAGTCTATGCCGCGCTGACCCGCGATATGGTTATCGCCATTGCTGATAAGAAGCACACACGCCTTGGGTCACGCCTGAACTACGAAAAAACTGGCCTGTCTTCGATGTTCCGTCAATCTGGTCGCAAGATGAAGAACCTTGATCCGGTGGTTGATGCCCCGTTCAAAGACAAGTTGATCGATATTCACAAAGGCTGGGGCGATATTGAAACGTGGAAAACGCTTCAAACATATTCTGGCATCTACACATCCGGCTATTTCTTGAATGCTGTTGATGCGCGCATGACGCCAGAGGGCATGGCATGGCAACCAGAAGACAAGCAAATTCTGCTCAAGCTGTTTGGCCGTACATTGATCATGTCACTGATCATCACCGGGTCCTGCATCATGCTGGGCTATCCAATCGCATGGCTGCTGGCCAACGTCTCTGCACGTAACGCGAACCTATTGCTCATCCTTGTACTGCTGCCGTTCTGGACCTCACTACTGGTGCGAACATCGGCGTGGAAAGTGATGTTGCAACAAAACGGGGTCATAAACGAAGTCCTTGTTTGGATCGGGCTGGTGCCTGACGCAGACCGGCTGATCCTGATCAACAACCAGTTTGGTACCATTGTTGCCATGACGCACATCTTGCTGCCGTTTATGATCTTGCCAATGTATTCGGTGATGCAGACAATTCCGCCTGTTTACTTGCGGGCTGCCAAATCAATGGGTGCAACAAACTGGACCGCGTTCTGGCGCGTCTATTTCCCACAATCCATTCCGGGCATTGGCGCGGGGTCGATCCTCGTGTTCATTCTGTCGATTGGTTATTACATCACACCGGAAATCGTAGGCGGGACCAAAGGGGTCTTCATCTCGAACCGGATTGCATACCACATTTCATCCTCGCTTAACTGGGGGTTGGCCGCTGCACTTGGCACCATCCTACTGGTCGTCGTTCTTGCGCTATACTGGGCGTATGACCGGATCGTGGGCATCGACAACGTGAAGTTAGGATAGAACAATGGCCGCTTTGACACCGATATCGCGCAAACCGCTTTCGTTTGTATTGCCAACAGCTGCGGCTGCCGGCGCTGCCTTTGGTTTGTTCCTTGGAACTGGCAATGGATCTGGTCTGATTGGCGTCCTTCTGGGTGCCGCCGTCATCGCCGCAATGGCATATGGCTTTGTCGTTGATCTTAAAAACGAGAGCCTAGCCAAATGGATCTCAATCGTTGGCTTTGCCATTGTTGGCTTTATGTTTGGCGGTATTATTCTTGCGATTGTCGCAGGTTTGATCGGTATGTTTTACCACTGGCTAATTTATTGGCTCTACGAGGGGCGATATCGCGAGAAATTGCTGCCATACCTCACACCCGGTCAAGTGGCGTGGCATTATGGATTCCGTTGCATCGCAGGCGCAATCTTTATCTTCCTGATCACGCCAATCCTTGTGATCATTCCGCTTAGCTTTAATGCGCAAGACTTCTTTACTTACACTCCGGGAATGCTGCGCCTTGATCCCGAAGCCTATTCACTGAAGCACTATCAGGATTTCTTTACCAATAACGAATGGCAGCGGTCGATGAAGAACTCATTGATCATCGCACCCTTCGCGACGATCATCTCGGTGTGCCTAGGAACGCTTGCGGCAGTTGGTCTGTCACAAAGCCATATGCCGTTTAAAGGCACCATCATGGCGATCCTGATTTCGCCGATGATTGTTCCATTGATCATCTCGGCGACTGGTATGTTCTTCTTCTATTCCGACCTTGGGAATTTCATGGAGAATACCCTTGGTATGAGCAAGAATTTCGCTGGTTATATTAAGGTGATTTTGGCGCACGCCGTTCTTGGTATTCCGTTTGTAATTATCACAGTCACCGCAACCCTTGTTGGGTTTGACCAATCATTGACACGCGCTGCGGCCAACATGGGTGCTGGTCCACTTACAACATTCTTCCGCATCCAAATGCCACTGATTTTGCCCGGTGTTATCTCCGGCGGTCTGTTTGCCTTCATCACATCCTTTGATGAAGTTGTTGTTGTGCTGTTTGTCGGCTCTGCCGGTCAAAAGACACTGCCTTGGCAGATGTTCACTGGTCTTCGTGAACAGATCAGCCCAACGATTTTGGCTGTGGCCACGATCCTCGTTGTCGTCTCAATCTGCTTGCTGACTGTGGTCGAGCTGTTGCGTCGCCGTTCCGAGCGTTTGCGCGGAATGAGCCCAGCCTAGAAAGCAAGATGGGGGCCAGCCCCCCATCTGCCTACGGCAGCCTCCCCCGAAGTTTATTTTGCAAAATGAACCCACGCGTTAACCATAGGTTGGTGAGTGTGGTTTCTCATTGTACAAATCAAAGGGTAAATTTGTACAAATTCCCGAAATAGGCAAAACAGCCTAAGATTTGGAATAGCCTAATTGTACATTTTCCGGTCTGAATTGTACAATTAGGCAGACCAGTTGCCCGAAGAAGACCTAACCAGAATACGATTTAACATACCGGCCTTACCGTAGTTTTTTTAATAATCCAGGGGATGCATACCCGTCAGGTCGCGCCCCTTTACTCAGCTGAAAATCACGGACTGCATTGATTGTCTTAGGTCCAATCTTACCGTCGATACCATCGGTATTAAATCCCTGCTGCGTCAACCTGCGTTGCATCTCTTGCCTCTCATCAAACGACAACGCCCGATCCCATCGCGGCCAGTCAGATTTGATCGCTGGGCCACCCTTAAGTCGGTCACTGAGATGGCCAACACCAATGACATAGGCATCGGCGGTATTGTATTCTTCGATCACACTGAAATTACTAAAAATAAGGAATGCGGCACCGTCACTTCCTGCCGGTAAAAGCACCGACGCAGGGCCGTAATCAGAAACAGTGCCACTAACCCCCTTCACCCCAACAGACGCCCAATCTGATGGCATTTTTTTGATCTCCCTATTCGCCAAAGTATAGTCAAATCCGTCTGGAATAGTGACCTCAACACCCCAAGGTTGCCCCGTGATCCATCCAAAGGTTTTGAGATAAGCTGCCGTAGAGGCTAATGCATCTGAAGGGTCATTCGACCAGATGTCCCGCTTACCATCTCCTGTAAAATCAACGGCATAGTCCAAATATGACGTCGGGATAAACTGTGTATGCCCCATCGCCCCTGCCCAGCTTCCGGTCATATTATTCGGAGTGGTATCACCATTTTGCAAAATCTTTAATGCCGCAATCAGCTGTTCTTCAAAGAACGCACCGCGTCGTCCGTCATAGGCAAGTGTGGCGAGGGATTGCATGACGCTGTTGCCACCACGAAAACCGCCATATGCGCTTTCCAACCCCCAGATCGCCGCGACGACCTCTTTATTAACGCCGTACTTTGCCTCGATGGTCTCAAGCGTTTTCTTATGCTTGGAAATCGCTGATTTTCCATTCTTGATCCGCGCTTTGGACACCGCTGTGTCTAGGTAATCCCAGATGGTTTTGGTGAACTCAGATTGGTTACGATCCCGTTTGATAACCTCGACATCATAGCGGACATCTTGAAACGCGTCCTCGAGTACCCGCTGGTCAATCCCCGCACGCTGCGCCCGCTTTTTAAAACCACTGATCCACATTTGTAGATCGGCATTTGACGCACCCCTTATCGGTGTAATTTCGTTGGCATCTGGCTCAATAGCTTGTGGTCGCAATTGTGGACGTATTGGGCCCACTATCTTGAAAGCAACCTGTTCTATTACGGGCCGCGCATTGGGGCGGGGTGACTTTTCTGTGATCTCTGCAATCGCCAACTGGCCCGTACCAAGGACCGCAACAACGACTATGCTTAGCTGGCAAAATTTCATATTCTAGCCCGACCCCAATTGCTTCAATAAACCCAATCTAGCGATATTTAGGGGCCCAAGAAAGTGTTCAATCCCAAGCCTTGCGATCAATCGCCGACGCCTCGGCATCCGCCCGTATAAGGTCGATATGTTCGCGCAAAAGTGACACGCGGTGGGGGCGGAAACTCTCATCAGTGACCGTAAGTGTCACCATCCGATCCAGCCGGAAGGCCCTGAAATCTTTGCGCAAGAGGCACCATGCCAAAAGGCAATTGTTAAAATCCATATAGACAATGCCCAACGGTTTTACACTGCGCGTCGACCGTCGTTCATTTTTGTCAGCGTAATCAAAACGAACGCATTTTTCGTCCCAAGTTGCTTGGCGCAGGATAGAAACATCGATAACTGGGGGCGTCGGTTTGCGGAAACGCCGTGCGTCCAGGATCGCGTGTTTTAGCCGATGCGCTTGACGTTCTGGAACGCGTGATTGGATTTTTCCCAACGCGGTTTTGGCCGCCTTTGACAGTGCAGGGTCCCCGATCTCCATCACGTTTCGCAACCCCAAAACCAGTGCTTCCAGTTCGACATTGTCGAACCCAAGCGGCGGCAATGCTGCGTCTTCGATCAGCGTAAATCCAAACCCTGCCTCACCATCTATCACTGCACCTAAACTGCGCAGGGTATCGATATCGCGATAGATAGTGCGAACAGATTTACCCACATCCTCAGAAAGCTGGGACGCCGTTACAGGCGGCGGTAAACGCCGCAGGCTTTGCATCATTTGGAACAGGCGATGTGTACGTGACATAGTCACACTATCGTAGGTCATGGTGACAAAAAATGACAGTATGGAATGTTAGAACTGCATTAATAGAAAAAGGAACCCCAGATGATTACCCTCATAACTTACCCTGCCCAATTTGGGACACGCAGCTCTAGCCCGTTCTGTATAAAGGCTGAATACTTACTCAATATGGCAGGTGTGCCTTGGCAACGACAAGACGAGAATGATCCGCGAAAGTGGCCAAAAGCTAAGCTACCAGCGATCACGGTGAATACAGATATCATCGGGGACAGCGACGGTATCCGGCATTATCTTGAGGGACAGGGCGCCGATTTTGACAAAAACCTGACTGATATTGAAAAGGCGCAATCACACACATTCATCCGTATGGCCGAGGAACATATGTATTTCCATCTCGTGATGGATCGGTGGGGCAACGACGCGGTTTGGCCAACGATCCGTGATGTCTATTTCGGGGATATACCTAAGCTACCGCGCTTAATTATCACACGCGGATTACGGGCAAAACTCATGAAAGGAATGCAGGTGCAAGGCCTTGGGCGACTGTCGCCAGCGGAACGAATGGAACGCTTGGAACCTGACCTACAAGCTATCAAATCACAGTTATCCCAAGGCGAATTCCTATTTTGATCAGAGCCCAGCGTGGCTGATACAAGCGTCGCCGCAGTATTGGCAGCCATGCGTGCGACACCGATCAAAACCGACCTGTCACAACGCATCGCATCTGACCAATTGTTGTCTGATTACATCGACCGCGTCGACGCAGCCTTGGGTTAAGGCCGCGACCGATTTACTTTGCGCTTCGTCTTTGCGCTTTTGTGTTTGGCTTGTCCCGCTTTGCGGCGGGGTGAGCGACCAGCAGGGGAAGAACGTCCACCACGCGGAACCTCTTTGCCTTCAACAGTCAGCAATTCGAGCGCGACACCGCCGGTGATTGGCGCGGCTTCGGTAAGCTTGGCGGTCACCCGCTGTCCAATCCGATAAGTGATGCCGGTGTCGGCCCCCATTAGGGTGCCAGCATCACGGTCGAAGTGGAAGTATTCGCCACCCAATGACCGGATCGGGACCAGGCCATCAGCGCCGGAATCGTCCAGTTTGATGAACATTCCAAATTTTGCGATCCCATTGATCTTACCGGTAAACTCTTCACCAACCCGTTCAGACAGATAGCTGGCAAGGTAACGATCCGTCGTATCCCGTTCCGCCATCATGGAACGACGTTCAGTGTCGGAAATATGGGTCGCTGTCGCTTCAAGCTCATCGATATCGGCTAGCGTTAAACCATCCTTGCCCCACCCGTGTGTTGTGACCAAAGCACGGTGCACAATCAGGTCTGAATAGCGACGAATTGGCGATGTGAAGTGCGCGTAGCTTTTGAGGGCCAGACCGAAGTGGCCAAAGTTGGTCGGGCTATAATAAGCCTGCGTCATACACCGCAATGTCGTGATGTTGATCAACTCAGCATCATCCGTACCTTCGGCCTGTGCAAGCAAACGGTTCAGGTGTGAGGTCTGCAAAACCTGACCCTTCGCAAGGTTCAAACCAGCCGCACTGGCTGTTTCACGCAGCGCGTTTAGTTTCTCATTTGTCGGTTCTTCGTGAACCCGAAACAGTTGGGCGGTTTTCTTCTCAATCAACGTTTCAGCCGCAGCGACGTTGGCAAGAACCATCAGTTCCTCAATCAACTTGTGTGCATCAAGGCGATCTTTGAAATTCACCGATTGAACGGTTCCGTCATCACCCAAAACGATCTGGCGTTCTGGGAGGTTCAATTCAAGCGGTTGGCGCAATTCGCGTGCTTCAAGAAGGGCTGCGTAGGCGGCATACAACGGCCTAATAACAGGCTCCAACAACTCAGCAGTCCGCCCAGTTGGGTTGCCGTCCATCGCCTCTTGGACTTCTTCATAGTGCAGCGATGCGGGGGACCGCATAAGGCCGCGCACAAATTCATGGCTTAACTTTTGACCATGCGCATCCAGTTTCATCCGAACGGCAATACAGGCCCGTGGAACACCTTCGTGCAGACTGCACAAATCGCCAGACAAACGGTCAGGCAACATCGGCACAACACGATCAGGAAAATAGGTGGAGTTGCCGCGTTTACGCGCCTCACGATCCAGCGCAGAACCGGGTGTCACGTACGCTGCAACATCAGCGATTGCGACCCAGACGATATGGCCGCCTTCGTTTGCGGGATCATCGTCTGCGTGTGCGTAACATGCGTCATCATGGTCGCGGGCATCGGATGGGTCAATCGTGACAAGCGGCATTTCACGAAGGTCTTTCCGGTCACCCAATTCCGCAGGCGTATGCGCGTCAGCTTCGGCGACCACGTCATCAGGGAAATCATCCGGAATGTTATGTTGGTGGATCGCAATCAGCGACACCGCTTTGGGTGCGGACGGATCCCCTAAACGCGTAATAATACGGGCTTGTGGCAGACCCATACGGCCCTTTGGACCGGACTGTTCGGCCTCGACCAACTCGCCATCCTTTGCGCCATTTGTGGCACCCGCGCCGACAGCCCATTCGTCGCTGTGGCCTTTATCGATGGGCAAAATACGACCACCTTCTGCCGTTTTGCGGAAAACACCCAAAACACGTTCAGGGTTCGTGCCGATACGACGGATCATCCGCCCTTCATAGGCATGTGTCTCGCCTTGAACCGCAGTCACACGGGCAAGGATTTGATCGCCTTCGCCCAACGCAGGGTCAGAGGGTTTGGTAACCAGCAACACGACGGGCTCAGCGCCAGTGCCGTGCCATTCCATCGGCTTTGCATAAAGATCGCCATCAGATCCTGCACCCGTCACCTGCAAAACGCTTACAGGAGGCAGCCGATCTGGGTCTTGATAGGTTTTCTGGCGCTTCTCCAAATGCCCTTCGGCTTCAAGCTCTTTGAGCATGCGTTTCAGGTCGATCCGCGCAGCCCCTTTGATCCCAAAGGCTTTGGCGATATCGCGTTTGGCGGTCAGCGTGGGATTGGATGTGATCCAATCAAGAATTTCGGGCTTTGTGGGGATACGGGTCATGAGGTGCAGCTATCACGCTACTGCGGTAACGTCATCGTCAAATCGTCTATAGTGTCTACGTCTTGTAATTCGTCGATCAATGCGACGCTAAGGCCGCCTAGACTGGCACGCGTATCAGCTAAGGCATGCTCGCTGGACCAACGGACGTCTTGGAATATCGTCGGAGGCATTGGATGGGTTTTACGCATCCCAATCAACCAGTACCCACCATCTGGCGCAGGCCCAAACACAGCATCTGATGAACCAAGCGCCATAAACGCACGTGCAATTTGGTTGGGACCCACACCCGGAATATCAGCGCCAATCACGCACACAGGCCCGATGGGAATGCTTTGCATGGCACGTGCCATCCGATCCCCCAAATCGCCATGTCCTTGCGGAATACGAGGAAGGTGAGACGGCCAAACACGGCTTAAAAGCCCCGCGCGATCTGGGGCTACGGCCAGCACGACATTCCAACGCGGGTCTTCGATGCGACGTAGTAAGCGTTTAACCTGATGGCGAAACCACCATGCAGCGGCTGTCATGCCGATGTCTTTTCCGAGGCGTGTCTTGACCCGCCCAGCGCGCGGTTCCTTGAGCATGACGATCAAGGTGCCGCGCCTCATAATGCGATTTCCATATCGCGATGTTCGATTCCAGCATCAAGATAGATCGGGCCAAATGCATTGAAACCCAGCTGTTCGTAAAACTTGAGGGCATGGACTTGAGAGCCTAATAAAGCTCTATTTACTGTTTTTTGGCTTTTGCAAACTTCGAGCGCATTGCGCATAATCGCCGCGCCCAAGCCAGTGCCACGCTGTTCAGACAAAACACAAACACGGCCAATTTTTGCGGCAGCACCGTCGATTATTAGGCGTGCAGTTCCCATCGGCACACCATCCACGACAGCAAGAATGTGAAGCGCTTCTGCATCCAACCCGTCGATCTCTTCAGCCTCGGACACACCTTGTTCTTGGATAAAAACGATCCGTCGTACCGAAAGGCATGCTTCGATGTCATGAGTTAGCGAAATCTCGACCGTCATGCGAAATAGTCACGCAAGATACGAGCGTAGATGGTTTTCAATTGGTGAATATGGGCAACCTGAACATGTTCATCCACCTGATGCATGGATTGGCCAACCAAACCGAATTCAACAACCGGACAGTGGTTTTTGACAAAGCGGGCATCGGATGTACCCCCCGTCGTGCTTAACTGCGGCACCACGTTTGTTTCGGCTTGCACTGCAGCACTCACAAGGGCTGAAAGCGCGCCCGGAGGGGTGACGAAACTCTCGCCTGATACTTTTACCTTCATCTCAACCACCACGCCGAATTGCGCATTGATCTTATCAGCTTCCGCTCGTAGCCAATCGGTTAAGCTTGCCCCGGAATGCGTGTCATTGAAACGGATGTTAACTGTGGCTTTGCAGTCAGCGGGAATCACGTTTGTCGCGGGGTTGCCAGTGTCGATGGTCACAACAGCAAGGGTAGAGGCATCGAAGTGATCCGTTCCGGCATCCAATTCATGCGAAGCAAGTTGGTCCATGAATCGAGCCATCGCAGGCAGCGGGTTATTTGCACGGTGCGGATAAGCGGAATGACCTTGTTTGCCAGTCACCTTAAAGAACGCAGTCAGTGACCCACGCCGCCCAATCTTGATCATTTCACCCATTTGATTGGGGCAGGTTGGTTCACCCACAAGGCAGACGCTCATCGCCTCAGTGTTGGTGTCCATATATTCAAGCAAGGCGGTTGTCCCATCAAGCGCGTCACCTTCCTCATCACCAGTGATTGCGATGATCACGGCACCATCTGGTGGGGTATCTTTTACGAAATCAATCGCTGCGGCGACAAAGGCAGCGACGCCTGACTTCATGTCTGTTGTGCCGCGGCCATACATTACGCCATCTTTGATCTCGGCGCCAAAGGGCGGCATGGTCCATGCGGCTTCATCCCCCAACGGAACGACATCGGTGTGGCCATTGAACCCAAAGGTTTTAACGTGACCTTTTGCACCCCAACGTGCGAACAAATTTCGGATGCCACCGCGATCGGCCCAGCCAAGCTCAAAACCAGAGTCGCCTAGAAGCCGCGCCAAGACATCCAGCGCCCCGGCATCAGCAGGTGTGACAGACGGGCAGCGTACTAAATCTGCTGTAAGTACTACGGGGTCGATACCAGACATAGTGTTTCCTTAACTTTGGATCAGGGTCGTTTACAGGAATGTGGCGAAAATGGCGCGATGCCAAGGCCTATCCTAAGCAATTCATTAACAAAACAAAAACTCTCGTGCTATGATTGAAGCAATAATATGACCCGAGGCAGGGCACTTAGCAGTAAAGCCGTCAATGAACGGCACTCGTACCAATGATGTACGTTTTGAAAACACAGGTTAACCTGTGGGCTGTTTGACGTGTGCTGTCTCCTAAATTGGGCAGAGGCAGACATGGTAGCAGCATCGGAACTTCCGATTGATACAAGTGCGACAGCACTTGATATGGCACAGAATATTTTCGGTGACGGTGTTACCGTGACAGGTGCTACGTTCTCTGGTGATAACGATTCATCGGGTATTTACACAGATGGGGACAGCGTCGCACCGGGTGTTACTCCGGGGGACACGGGCGTAATTTTGTCGACTGGCGATGCTGAGGATTTCACGAACTCTTCAGGCCAATCAAATCAATCGAACAGCACGTCTACAAATACCAGCGGCGTAAACAACAACAGTCAGCTGAACGCAGCGGCAGGTACGCGGACCTTCGATGCTGCAATACTAGACGTCGACTTCGAAACAACTGCCAGTTTTATGACGATGCAGTTCGTCTTCTCATCCGAAGAATATCCTGAATTCCAAAACTCGGTCTATCAGGATTTCGTAGGGGTTTGGATCAATGGTGTCCAAGTTGATATGGCAGTTGGTAATGGGGACACCGATCCCGGAAACGTCAATTCGACAAACAACGAAAACCTTTATGTTGATAACACCGCCGATCAATTCAACACCGAGATGGACGGGTTTACCATCACATTGACGCTTACCATCCCAGTCATTTCAAGCGTCCCAGGTTTTCCAAGTGTAACCAACTCGATCCGGATCGCCGTCGCAGACGTTTCCGACAGCAGTTACGATTCAAATCTGTTGATCGCGGGGAATTCCCTTCAAACAGAAGTTGTCGCCGTAGCTGACACTACAACTGTTTATCCCAATGGCTCCAGAAATCTTGATGTCCTCGACAATGATATCAACACCACAGGCGGCACCCTGACGATTACCCATATCAACGGTCAACTTGTGACTGGTGTTGGTGTTCCAATCGTTTTGGCGACGGGTCAAACAATTTCGCTGAATGCGGATGGCACCATCAATATTTTGGGTGATGGCGACACTGAAGATTTCAACTTTACCTACACTGTCGACAACGGGACCAACACGGACATTGGGTTCGTCAACGTTAGCTCAATCCCTTGTTTCGTCGCTGGTACACTAATCGCAACAGAGCTAGGGCAACGCAGCGTTGAAACCATACTGTTGGGTGATCTTGTGATGACCAAAGATGACGGTTTGCAGCCTTTGCGCTGGATCGGCCAGCGGACTGTCGCAGCACAAGACAATTTCGCGCCAATTCGCATACGCGCCAATACCTTTGGCACCCATGACGATCTGATGGTCTCACCCGAACATCGCATTCTGATCCGTGATAATCTGGCCGAATTGCTATTTGGCGAGCAGGAGGTTTTAGTTTCCGCAAAAGACCTTGTGAATGACAGGTCCGTCACCCGATGCGTTGGCGGTGAAGTCACTTATGTACATTTGATGTTTGATCGCCATCAGGTTGTTTACTCAGCGGGCCTTGCCACGGAAAGTTTCTTGCCTGGGCCGCAAACCACCAAAAGCTTTGAACGCAAAGTTGTCGAAGAGATTTGTACCCTTTTCCCTGAAATAGACCCTGATACCGGACTGGGGTACAGCCCTGCAGCACGGCGCATTCTGCGTCACTTTGAGGCGCAGCTTTTGCGTAAAGTTCAAGATGCGGCCTGATTTTCTATGACTTGGATCGCATCAGCGGATCACAAAGAGGCACGATTTAGCCCCAATGGGTTAGGTGTCGACAGGCATATAACCCCTCAGGTTGATATGACCGAAAACGCCATCTTGGCGCGTGGTACTCTGATGCTCGAAACACGCATGTCGCCGAATGGGAAACCTCAGGTCTTGTTTGGCTATGATCGCGTTTTTCCATGGAACCGTGCGTTTTCTATTCAAGCGATACCAGGGGGCGGGATTACACTTGTACACAGCAACCACGGTGAAGTTTGTCATGCGACATTAAAATGGCGTGGAACGGGTCGCGCCGATGTTGTGCGTATTATTTTTTCTTGGGACGTCCCATCGGGTTGGGCGCAATTGTCTTTAGAGCGCCCCGAGGAGTCCACAGTTACATCGGTCCAAGTTAACGTTCCAAAACCGATCTATATCGAAGACCTACACGATGCGATCTTGGGAAAAGGCGACCGCACTTTCTCAAATGATGCCGTATTTATTGCTCTTTCGGATGAAATCGAGCCAGTCGGCCCGATGCCTACACTTACCCTAGACACGCCTATAGCGACGCCTTGGGGTCACAAACTCGCGCGCAACCTAGAGCGGGGCGATACTGTCACAACCCAGAAAAGTGGCACCGTTCCCATTCTGCAAAGAGTGACCAGAACAGTTCCTGCCTTGGGTAGTTTTGCACCGATCCGATTGCGGGCACCCTATTTCGGTTTAAGCCAAGATGTCATTGCTGCACCTGACCAAAGATTGATCATTCGTGGTTCCGATGTTGAATACTTATTCGGGCAAGAGGCCGTCTTGGTTCCAGCCAGACATCTCGTTAACGGTTTTGCAGCGCGTTACGAACCATCGGGCTCAACTATTACATATACCCACCTATTGCTTCCTGGGCATGAAGCATTGTCTGTGGCTGGGTCGTCGTTTGAAAGTTTGTACATCGGCCGAATTCGTAGAAAACCGGACCAATTGAATGCAAGTTCGTTATCTAAATTCGAGCGGAACAGCTTGCCGGAACATGGCAAGCCAGTTTTTCCTATCTTAAAAGCGTATGAGGCGCTAACTCTTGCCGACCAACGCGCTGCTTGATTTCGGAAAAGGCCAAAAATGTACAAAATTCTTATCGCGCTTTCATGCGTTTTGTTTTTTGCGGGCCCGCTCACTGCGCAAAACCTGACAGTTTCTACTGTGACACGCCCTCCTTTTTCATTGGTGGAAGACGGAAAAGACACCGGTTTTTCAATTGAATTATGGGAAGCCGTCGCTCAGAATTTGAACACCGAATTTTCAATTGTCCGCCACGATAGCTTTTCAGAAATGCTGGATGCGGTGACGTCCGGCACTTCCGATGTAGCAATTGCAAATATTTCGATCACTTTGGCACGTGAGCAGGCGATGGATTTCAGTTACTCGATCTTTTCGTCGGGTCTGCGCACCATGATTCAACTTAAGCCCGACTCAAGCTTTTCTTTGGTGAGTACTATAGTTTCATGGGAATTGTTTTTCGCCATAATAGGTGCCTTTGCCATTCTTTTGGCAGGCGGAATGTTGATGTGGCGTCTTGAACGCGCTGATCAAGAATACTTCGATCGACCAGCGCGCGATGCAATGTTTCCTGCATTCTGGTGGGCGCTTAATCTTGTCGTAAATGGAGGCTTTGAAGAACGGGTGCCGCGTACACCGTTTGGTCGTATGTTTGGTGTGCTCCTTGTCATATCGTCCCTTTTTGTTGTGTCTATTTTCGTCGCTCGTATTACGTCGGCTATGACGATAAGCGCCATCGAAAGTTCCGTTTCGTCGGTAAATGATCTGTATGGAAAACGTGTAGGGACGGTTGCTGGCAGTACGGCAGAAGCATTTTTACAAAACCGCGATTTAAAAAATCGCGCTATGGATGACCTTAGCGACGTTTTGCGGGCTTTCGAAAACGGTGACTTAGAAGCGGTGGTCTTTGATGCTCCCATTTTAGCGTATTACGTCCTAACAGATGGCGCAACATTTGGGCAGCTTGCCGGACCTACGTTCCAACACGAGAGCTATGGTATCGCATTGCCATCAGACAGCCCGTTGATTGAACCGATCAATCAAGCACTGTTGGAGCTACGTGAAGACGGAACCTATTCAGAAATATATCGCAAATGGTTCGGCGAAAGTCCGTAGTTCAGTCAAAAAACGGTGTCATCTGCGCGATAATTACTGAATTTTCCTCCAAGGCACGTTGCATTAGTGCACGTTCCTCGTCGTCAATTTCATGACCTTCAGTCTCGCGCTCTTCCAATGTGCCATAGCCGCTCACATCCAAAGGTGCGGTATCTGCTTGCTTTAGGATCGCCACAGTTTCGCGTACGGCCTCGGCCTCATCAACACCGCTGGCGAAGCACATCAATGCAGCGCCTGTCGCTTTCTTGGGAAGGCCATCACCTTCTTTACGGCCAATTTCGACCAACAGCGTGTAAACTTTTTGCTTCGACCCAGCCATTTTGCTGATCCTTTGTTATTCGGCTTTGAGTTACCCCAATTTTCCCAATCTGCAAATGCAAAGCGCACAATTTTCATAAATCTATGGATTGAAACATTGCAACGTCGAACCAAAAATTAGCACAGGTTGAATATCTCCCTTGGCCAAACAAGGATGAGAAAACCATGGCAGTTGCAGAAGAACTTCCGATTGATACATCGGCAACCGCGTTAGAAATGGCGCAGACAATGTTTGGGAATGGGATTTCCATTTTGTCGGCAAGTTACGAAGGGGCCACCGGGGCATCCGGTATTTTCACTGACGGCGACACAATCGCCCCCGGAGTCACCCCTTCAGACACTGGCGTCATCCTTTCCACTGGCAATGCAGAAGCCATCACAAATTCTAGTGGGGATGCAAATGTTTCGGCCGGTACGTCCACCGATCACGGTCTCGCAGGTGATTCAGACCTAGACGAAATTTCCGGCCAACAGACATTTGACGCGGCTGTTTTCGAGGCAACATTTGTGCCCCAAGGAAGCACCCTAACCATGCAAATCACGTTCTCGTCCGAAGAATACCTTGAGTATGTGAACGGCGGATTTAACGACGCTGTCGGGATTTTCGTAAATGGCGAACAAGCCACTTTGACGGTGGGCGATGGCGGCATCACAATCGACAATATCAACGATACCAATAATTCGAACCTGTACGTTGATAACCCTTCTTCCGCTGAAACGCTAAACACCGAAATGGATGGTATGACCATCACGCTCACCCTTAAGGCCCCAGTGACTGCAGGCGCTATAAACACGATCAAGATTGGGATCGCAGACAGTGGTGACGGAAGTTATGACAGCAATTTGATGATCGCCGGAAGCTCGGTTCAAACCCAATTGATAGCTCTTGATGATGAAATCGAATTGGAAGCGAATTCCACGACTACCGTAGATTTTCTAAGTAATGACACAACGACGGCTGGTGGCACCCTGACCATTATATCGCTGAATGGGCAAGCCGTTGAAGTGGGTGATACCGTGACCCTCTCAACCGGTGAAATGATCTCGTTAACGCCCACAGGAATGGTTCTTGTCGGCTCTGACAGTGATGTTGGATCCAGCGTTATCTCTTACGAAGTGATGGACGAAGCAGGAAATACGGACGTTGCATTCGCGACGATTACGACCTCGGTCAATTGCTTCACTGCTGGCGCAAGCATCGCGACCCAAAGGGGACAAGTTTTGGTAGAGAACCTGACGGTCGGTGACCGTGTGCAAACACGTGATCATGGCGTGCAGCCAATCCGCTGGGTCGGCACAGCGGTGCGACACGCAAAAGGCCCCAATGCGCCAATTGTGATTGCGAAGGGTGCTTTCGGAAACCATGAAGCTGTAACCGTTTCGCAAAACCATCGCATTTTGATACGCTCGGTCAAAGCGGAAACGATGTTTGGTGATGCTGAAATTCTGGTCGCTGCGAAACATCTTCTTTGCGCTAAGGGTGTTTCAAAGCAAGCAGATGGAAAGCCAATCACATATGTTCACTTCATGTTCGATCAGCACGAAATAGTGCAAGTCGGCGGGCTGGAAAGCGAGAGCTTCCATCCAAGTCAGTATGCTTTGAACGGGCTAGAAAACAAACAAAGGGAAGAGATTCTTGATCTCTTCCCTTCATTAAGAAACACTTCCAGCTATGGCCCAACCGCCCGAATTACACTGAAGGCATATGAAGCACAGGTGTTCATCGCTGCATAAGTCTTAGTCGCGCAACAACTCGTTGATAGATGTCTTGGAACGTGTCTTTGCGTCCACTTTCTTAACGATCACGGCGCAATACAAATGCACACCATTTTTGGATGGCATGGAACCTGCAACAACAACGGAACCCGATGGCACTTCGCCATAAAAGACTTCACCTGTTTCACGGTCTAGGATTTTTGTAGATTGGCCGATGAATACGCCCATTCCCAAAACGGACCCTTCGCGTACGATACAGCCCTCAACTACTTCGGACCGCGCCCCGATAAAGCAATTGTCTTCGATGATTGTTGGACCTGCTTGCATCGGCTCAAGAACGCCGCCAATACCAACGCCGCCCGACAAGTGAACATTTTTGCCGATTTGCGCACAAGAACCGACAGTCGCCCATGTGTCGACCATCGTACCCTCGTCGACGTATGCGCCCAAGTTCACGAAGGATGGCATCAAGACAACACCAGGGGCGATGAATGCTGATTTGCGAACAACGCAGTTTGGAACAGCGCGAAAACCCGCAGTTTTCCATTCAGCTGCACCCCAGCCTTTGAACTTGGAATCAACTTTATCCCACCAACCACTGCCCTGTGGGCCACCTTCGTGTTGTTCCATGTCCTTAATGCGGAACCCCAAAAGCACAGCTTTCTTGGCCCATTGGTTCACGTGCCAATCGCCATTTTCCTGACGCTCGGCAACACGCAATTTACCGCTGTCCAATGCTGCTAATGTATCTTCAATAGCAGCACGTTGTTCGCCCGTTGTGGCGGGTGAAATAGTATCGCGTGCATCCCATGCAGATTCAATCGCGGCTTCAAGTTGTGCATTTGACATTGTCAGTTCCCCAAAAAATTAGTTGCCGCGCTTAGACAGCAATCCAGTGCTCAGTGCAATCATATCTGGGCAACAGACTTGCAGCAGGTTACGCCTATCACCAACAAGAAACAAAGGACCACGATTATGAGCAAAAAAAGCGCGCACCCGTTTCGCGATGCCCACACTGACCGCACTGCGGCGGAAGGTGTTCCAGACACGCCACAGACGCGGGCGCCGGCCTATAAGCTGGCATTTGCTGATGATGAATTCATGTGTCGCGATGAACTGCGTCCGGTGCGCCTACAGCTTGAACTGCTCAAACCAGAAATGATGTTGGACGAACACGGAATCAAAAGCACAATTGTGTTGTTTGGTGGCGCACGTATTCCAGAGCCTGCGAAGAAAGAAACCGCACGGACGAAGACATTGGCCGATCTCTCATCGTTTTACGACGAAGCACGTGAATTCTCGCGCCTGATGACATTGAAATCCAAGGAAAGCGGCGGCACCGAAAATGTTATAGTGACAGGTGGTGGACCGGGTGTAATGGAGGCGGGCAACCGCGGTGCAGTCGATGCAGATGGTGCATCTATCGGACTGAACATCGTTCTACCGTTCGAGCAGGCCCCAAACGAATATGTCACGCCGGACCTGTGCTTCAACTTTCACTACTTTGCGATCCGGAAAATGCATTTCCTGATGCGGGCACGTGCAATCTGCGTCTTCCCCGGCGGCTTTGGGACGCTGGACGAAACGTTCGAGGCACTGACCCTAATTCAAACGGGCCGTATGCAACCCGTTCCGTTTTTGCTGTTTGGCAAAGACTTCTGGAAGGGCATCATCAATTGGGACGTGCTGGCGGATGCCGGCACCATCTCGGATGAAGATCTAAACCTGTTCCGCTTTGTCGATACAGCCGCAGAAGCAATGGATTTGATTGAAAACTGGGAACCAAGTGCACGGCGCGAAAAAATTCCCGGTCGCTAACTTGGTCCGATAATCAAACCCTTGCTTAAGCAGACAGTTTTGCAGGCAAAGTGCAAACTTCGACGTGGTGCGGTAGTGTTTCAAGCACATCGCCTGCGTCGGTTTCGCGAATACCATAGCCATAGCCTGCAAGGCGGTGCTTCCATTCACGTTTGGACAGTGCCTTTGCACGTTCTGTTGAAACGAGTTCAATAATTTGTGCTGTTACAAATTGGTCTTGGTTTGAAATAATGGACATTGTTAACTCCTGTTGTCTTACAAGAACCAATATCGTTTCCACTAATGGCACTAATCGTCCAAGAATGGGGTCTTTAGTGGGCAATATTCAAACAATGTGACGCAAACCGCCACATTGTTTATCTATCATACTTGGGTGTTCAGGACCCCAAACCAGCTTCTTCAGCGATTTGCTTACGTGACTTACGTTCACGTACCGTCTCGGATTTCAGCTGGCCACAAGCTGCATAGATATCCTCGCCGCGTGGTCTACGGATCGGGCTTGGGTAACCGGCTGCATGAATGATGTCTGCAAAGCGATGTATGCGATTGTTCGACGACCGTTTGTAAGGGGCGCCGGGCCATTCGTTGAATGGGATCAAGTTGATCTTGGCTGGAATGCCCTCGATCAATTCAACCAAACGATGTGCGTCTTCTTCACTATCATTTACGCCATCAAGCATCACGTATTCGAACGTAATCCGCTCGGAGTTCGACACTTTTGGATAAGACCGCAGCGCCTCCAATAGCGTTTCGATATTCCAACGCTTGTTGATCGGCACCAGATTATCACGCACTTCGTCTGTAGTGGCGTGGAACGAAACAGCCAATAGGCACCCAATCTCTTCAGCCGTGCGCGCAATCTCTGGAACGACGCCCGAAGTCGATAGCGTGATGCGGCGGCGCGAAAGCTGAATACCTTCAGGGTCCATGGCGATCTTCATCGCATCACGTACATTTTCAAAGTTATAAAGCGGCTCGCCCATACCCATCAAAACGACATTGGACAACATGCGGGCTTCATAGGTGCGTGTGCCGTGCTCTGGCCATTCACCCAAATCATCACGTGCCAACATAACCTGACCGATGATTTCGCCAGCCGTCAGGTTGCGCACCAATTTCTGCGTGCCAGTGTGGCAAAACGAGCAAGTCAACGTGCAGCCAACTTGGCTTGAGACACACAGCGTTCCACGATCAGCTTCGGGGATATAAACCACCTCGACCTCATGACCGCCGGCGATACGAACCAAATACTTGCGCGTGCCGTCTGTGCTGACCTGCTTGTTTACAACTTCGGGGACGGCGATCACGAATTTCTCGGCCAGCTCGGCGCGAAAACTTTTCGAAAGGTTTGTCATTTCGTCAAAATTACGGACACCCCATTGGTAAATCCATTGCCAGATTTGGCCCACACGCATCTTCGCCTGCTTTTCGGGCGTGCCGTGTTCAATCAAAAGATCACGCATGGCATCGCGGGTTAGGCCGACCAGATTGATCGGGCCATCCGGCATTTTGCGTGGGATCGTGATAAGGTCTTGGGTAATCGGCGCGACGGGAGCAGACATAGTTTTCATCCGAGTAATGGCTAGATCACGCTCTATATAGGAATGCAGCGCAGGATCAAAAGGATTCGATGGCGCATAAAAAAACGCGACCTCCAACAGAGGCCGCGTCTATTTCAAAAATCAAGTTGGATCAGCTACCGCAGCGTTTTGCCGCGTCTTCGACCGCTGCAGTGAAACCAGACAAAGAGAATGTGTCTTTTGTCTTGGTGCCGCGTCCAGATATTCCGGTCACAATAGCGGTTGCACCGCGTTTCATCGCCGTAACCATTTTTGCATCATCAGAGGCGCTTGCAGGCCACGCCCACTCACCATCAATAAACATATTAAACTCGTTGCCACTGATGTTCACGTTCACCGTGCTACCACCTGCAAAGGGATATCCACCGGTAAAGGCAACCTGACCTTTGGCCCCTTCACTTGGGCGATAGAACACCATCAGCAAGATTTGGCTGCGTGTTGCGGCAACAACCCGCCCGTCACGTGAATTCACGCTTTCTTCTGGCGCGGATACACTCCAACATTCCGTTGGATTATCCTCGACGAAAACACTCCACTTGGTCTTTTGGGCGACCCTGTTTGTGCTCTCACTTTGTGCAAATGCCCCGGATGCAATAAGCGACGCAGCGCATACCATCCCAGCAAAAGTTGTTTTAATTCCCATCTGTTCAGCCTCCAGACCGTCCGTAACCTCAACATTTCAGATCGCTCCACGTGGTTCTTTTTGCGACCACACTCTTGCAAGCGTCTGTATTCTTCTCGACAAGAAGCACATTAGCGCAAAACTAGCGAGTTGCGAAAGCCTGATTGGCAGATTTTCGCGCAGTTGTGAGGCAAATAATGACGAATTCAGTACCAATGACCGAAATGTGGCGCGGTCCATTCCTTGAAAGTGTCCATACGGGGCATGCGGTCGTCTGTGATGACAGTGGCCAAATCGTCCACGCATGGGGCGATCCAGAGGCTGTGATCATGCCACGGTCGTCCTCCAAGATGATTCAGGCGTTGCCATTGATCCGCTCTGGCGCTGCTGATGCGCATAATCTTACAACCGAACAATTGGCGTTAAGCTGTGCCTCACACCAGGGGGCCGCCATACATACGGACCGTGTTGGGAAATGGTTGGACTACCTCGAATTGACAGACGACGCCTTTCGCTGTGGCCCGCAAGCGCCCAATGACAAAGATGCCAACGAGGGCTTGATCCGTGCCCACGAAACACCGTGTCAAATTCACAACAATTGCTCAGGCAAGCATGCTGGTTTTTTGACGCTTGCCAAACACCTGAAGGCTGGCCCGGATTACGTTGATCCATCACATCCTGTTCAAGTCGCTTGCTTGGATGCGTTCGAAGAAATCACTGGACTGACCAGCCCAGGTTACGGCATCGACGGATGCAGTGCGCCAAACTACGCAACAACCCTGCATGGGATGGCACGGGCAATGGCAACTTTTGCCGCTGCCCCCGATGGCAGTGCAGAAGAACGATTGCGATCCGCAATGATGTTGCACCCAGAACTGGTCGCAGGCGAAGGGCGTGCCTGCACAAACTTGATGCGTGCAATGGGCGGCAAGGTCGCGGTCAAAACTGGAGCTGAAGCATTTTTCATCGCGATCATCCCCGAAAAGAAACTTGGCGTTGCGCTCAAAATCGTGGACGGAGGCACCCGCGCCGCTGAATGCGCAATCGCTGCGATTCTAGTCAAACTCGGCGTCCTCGATGCAGAACACCCAGAGACGATGAAGTACTTAAACGCACCAATCAGAAATTGGCGTGGCATCCAAACCGGCACACAGCGGGCGGCACCCCCAATGATCTAGTGGGTTTTCGCATTCATTTTGCCAAATAAACTTTGAGGTTTGGGGCAAAGCCCCATTCATAAAATCACTTATGCGCAACAAACTCGTCTTGAGAATATCCTTGGATATAAAGCAACGCAGTAAGATCACCGTGATTGATCCGCACATCACATTGCGCTGCTACACTTGGCTTGGCATGCAGCGCAACACCGGTGCCCGCGCGGTGCAACATGCCCAGGTCATTCGCGCCATCGCCAACAGCCATGACATCATTATCCGTAAGTCCCAGACGCGCAGTGATCTGCTCAAGCGCATCGACCTTCGCCTGCTTCCCTAAGATCGGCATACCAACGTCACCCGTCAGAATGCCCTCTTTAACCAACAGGGTATTCGCGCGGTTTTCATCGAACCCCAGCTTCGACGACACTGCAGCTGTAAATGCCGTAAACCCACCAGACACAAGCGCCGCATATGCCCCGTTTGCCTTCATCGTTGCAAGCAAAGTTGGCCCGCCACTCATCAACGTTATCCGATTTGAAAGCACCGCTTGAATGACGCCAGCGTCCAGCCCTTTCAACAACCCAACGCGTTCGCGCAGGGCCTCGTCAAAATCCAACTCACCGTTCATCGCCCGCGCTGTGATGTCTTTTACACGCGCGCCAACACCCGCCTCGTCCGCCAATTCATCGATGCATTCTTGTTCGATCATCGTGCTGTCCATATCAGCCAATAACATTTTTTTGCGCCGCCCAGCTATCGGCTGAACGATCAAATCGACATCCATTTTCTGAACTTCTGCCCAAACATCCCAGCGGTTCTGTGGAATTTCTGGGATTGAAAATTCAGCCGCAACATCAGGCGCAAGCCAATCAGCAGCCCCACCACCCCAGGCATTGCGAAGGGATTCGACCAGCGCCGCATCTAAAACGGGAGTCTTTGGGGAGGTTAACAATGTGCAAACATACATCGGTCAAGGTTTCCTAGCAGCTTTAAGGGGCGTCGCGTTATCGGTGTACAGTATCGGATTTTTAACGCCCTTTTCCATGGTGTGCCACCCCGCAGCGACATCACCTCCAACACTTGCGCACCGTGGTTTTGTTTCCACCAAGCCCATCGTTCGGGTATTCACAAGTGAGCGCTTTTTACCTTTGCACGCCACGTTTCATTGACTGGTATGCTGTTCACATGAATTGACCGAACAGTTGATGATCTGAGCGTAGACAATGAACCGATTTTGAGCCGATAGGAAACAAGCGTTCCAGCATTATCCCAAAATTCGCAGTACAGACCCACAATAGAAGTGCGTTTCACTGTTGCCGTTTTCACTGACTACGCGTATCCCGCCAAGTGGGACACCCTTCCCCAACGAAGGGCAAATATCTGTGAGGATAGCATCAATGACTACTCAGCAACCGGCCACGCGGCCGGCAAACCCGCGTTTTTCTTCTGGCCCATGTGCCAAACCCCCCACACACAATTTGGCAGCTTTGAACGATGCGCCTTTGGGTCGCTCACACCGCGCTGCTGTCGGCAAAGCAAAATTGCTTGCCGCGATTGAAAAGACCCGCGACATTCTTGGCGTACCTGCCGACTATAAGATCGGCATCGTTCCCGCCTCTGATACGGGCGCTTATGAAATGGCGATGTGGTCCTTACTTGGTGAACGCCCCGCGCAAATGGTCGCTTGGGAATCCTTTGGCGCGGGTTGGGTCACTGATGTGGTCAAACAGCTAAAGATTGAACATTCCGTCCACACCGCTGACTACGGTGAGATCGTGGATATGGCGGCCCTGAATTACGATAACGATGTTTGCTTCACTTGGAACGGCACGACATCTGGCGTGCGCATGGCGAACGGCGATGCAATCCCTGCCGATCGCGCTGGGCTGACATTGTGTGATGCAACATCAGCGGCCTTCGCGATGGACCTACCGTGGGACAAGTTAGACGTCACAACATTCTCTTGGCAAAAAGTGCTGGGCGGCGAAGCGGCGCACGGCATGATTATCCTGTCCCCTCGCGCAGTTGAGCGGCTGGAAAATTACACACCTGCATGGCCAATGCCGAAAATCTTTCGCCTTACCAAAGGTGGCAAACTGATCGACGGTATCTTTAAGGGCGAGACGATCAACACGCCTTCGATGCTCGCGGTTGAAGATTATCTGTTTGCCCTCGATTGGGCCCGCTCTGTTGGCGGTTTGAACGGGATGATTGCTCGTGCTGATACCAACACAGCAGCCATCACAGATTTTGTTGCAGCAAATGATTGGATTGATTTTCTAGCAGTTGATCCCGCCACGCGGTCCAACACATCTGTTTGCCTGAAATTCACCGATGCACGGATCACCGACGGCCCAACATTTGCCAAAGCGATTGCAAAACGCCTCGCCGATGAAAACGTCGCACTAGACGTTGGTGCATATCGTGACGCGCCAGCGGGTCTGCGCATCTGGTGTGGTGGCACGGTTGAAGCCGCTGACATTGCAGCAATGCTGCCTTGGCTATCTTGGGCCTTCGAGTCCGAGATCACAGCCGCCTAATCCATCCCTTCGCAGTGTCGGTACCCTGCACCTACGCAATACCGACGTTATACCGACGTAAAACATACATCAGAAATGGAGCCCAAAATGGCACCTAAAGTACTCATCTCCGACCAACTCAGCGACGCGGCTGTTCAAATTTTTCGTGACCGTGGCATCGACGTCGACTTCCAGCCTGACCTTGGAAAAGACAAAGACGCGCTTGCTGCTGTGATCCACAAATACGACGGTCTTGCGATCCGCTCTGCCACCAAAGTCACCGAGAAAATTCTTGCCAATGCGACCAACCTAAAGGTGATCGCACGCGCAGGTATCGGGACGGATAACATCGATAAAGAAGCGTCTTCCAAGAAGGGTGTGATCGTTATGAACACTCCTTTCGGCAACATGATCACAACGGCAGAACACGCCATTGCGATGATGTTTGCGGTTGCGCGTCAAATCCCCGAAGCCAGCGCATCCACACATGCAGGCAAATGGGAAAAGTCCAAATTCATGGGTGTTGAGCTGACGGGTAAGACCCTTGGTGTGATCGGCGCAGGCAACATTGGTGGTATCGTTTGCGACCGCGCGCGTGGCTTGAAGATGAAGGTTGTGGCCTATGACCCGTTCCTTGGTGCTGAAAAGGCCGACAAGATGGGTGTCGAAAAGGTTGAGCTGGAAGAGCTTTTGCAACGTGCTGATTTCATTACACTTCACGTGCCGTTCACCGATCAGACTGCCAATATCCTAAGCCGTGAAAACATCGCTAAAACCAAAAAAGGTGTGCGGATCATCAACTGTGCCCGTGGTGGTTTGGTGGATGAAGAGGCCTTGGCCGACGCGTTGAAATCCGGTCACGTCGCTGGCGCTGCCTTTGATGTGTTCGCAAATGAACCGGCTAAAGAAAACGTATTGTTTAACTTGCCTAATGTTGTTTGCACCCCGCACCTTGGCGCTGCAACATCTGAAGCCCAAGAAAATGTGGCCTTGCAAGTCGCCGAACAGATGTCAGACTATTTGCTGACCGGTGCCGTCACCAACGCGCTCAACATGCCGTCCGTAACTGCGGAAGAGGCGAAGGTGATGGGCCCGTGGTTGAAATTGTCCGAACATCTTGGATCGTTCATCGGCCAGATGACGGACGAACCAATCAAAGCGATCAACATTCTCTATGATGGTTGCGTTTCTGAAATGAACCTTGATGCCCTGAATTGCGGTGTCATTGCCGGTATCATGAAAAAAGCCAACCCTGATGTGAACATGGTCAGCGCACCCGTTATTGCGAAAGAACGTGGTGTTAAGATCAGCACAACGAACCAAGATAAGTCAGGCGCTTTCGACGGTTACATCAAAGTGACAGTGGTGACGGACAAGCGCGAACGCTCTGTTGCGGGTACTGTCTTTAGTGATGGCAAGCCGCGCTTTATCCAAATCAAAGGTATCAACATAGACGCCGAAATTG
>JBLHPE010000025.1:0-26420 GCA_047624005.1 Ascidiaceihabitans sp. | reverse complement strand
GGCCTGACGGCCAATACGCCTTGGAACGTGCTTGCTATATGAGGGCCACACGCTCCAAGGCGCGCGCACCAAAATGGTCTACTTTTGCTCCGCCCCAATGGCAGGTTCTTACGCCGCCGTTGACAGATTAGCGAGCTAAATACCTGATACGCGTCAAATAGGAATATGCGTAACACACGCTGTTTCTCAATAGTACAACGGGACATACACATCTGATAAAAGTAATTGAATTGCGGCAAGCGTCGCTAATCATTTTTGAGGTAACACGGAAATCTTATTATCACGCGTTGTTTTTATGCTCATTCCTAGCAGGAGAGGGCGGGATTTGGGTGCTGTGTTCTAGCAGCAAATCGGCGCCTGATGCACCAAACACAACTAGAGGGCATCTAGCGGCTTCAAGTACACGCGCGAGGTCATTCCGATTTCGAACTGGTCCTCGTGCCAAGTCTACTAGTACAGCCAGTGCGTTTGTACGGGTAAGCGCTTTTAGGCTTTCATCAAATGTGTCAAACTGCACCTCATTTGATGAGAGTGTGCCAACCGCGCCTTCGACGTCACTCCGAACAGAAAAATCGACACACCCCGCAGCAAACTGTTGCGACAGATTTTTTGAAACCACATCCATTTCGTTGCTGGTGGCACTTGGGCTTGTCATCAGGATGATTTTTCCCTTTATGTTATGAATCTGATGATAGCCGATGACAAGAATGTCCCAGCCCTTTGCTGCACGAAGTGATGTGCTAACCAGTTCACCTTTATCTTGTGCAAAGGCCCAGTCGGTGCCGCTTGGATCTGTGGCGCGTGCAAGAGAGTGTTGGAATGCCCGTGCGTCTGCATTCAAAAGGCTGCGCACCTGCGAAAGGCTAGGTGCTAATGTCTTTATTCCACTGAATAAAACAACGCGTTGATCGGGAAATTGGCAAACCGCAAGAGTGTCTAGATCTTCAACCAATACCCCCCCAAGCCCAGAACAGAAGTTACTTGGCAATTGCGCTATAATACGCAGTGCAGCGGTTGCATCTGCAAACGAAGCGGCACCGACGAGAATGCGTTTTCTGGGGTCATCGACCTTGCTCATCAACTGGTCTCCTTGTCGCGACTCTTGTCGTTTTGAGACCCAAAATTTCGCTTAGTTTCAGCAAAATAGCGCAATTTTGCTTCGACCTGACCGTTAATGCTGGTTGCCGGGAATTGACCGCTGCGTCCACGACGACCAGCAAGTGTTCCGGTCAGCACCTCTATTCCCTGATCAATTGTTTTAATCGGGATTACCCGAAAATGCCCTGTTTTGGCAGCCTCAACAACGTCACGGTGCAACATTAAATGATTGACGTTTGAAGTTGGAATAAGAACGCCTTGTTCACCGGTCAGCCCTTGCGCTACGCAGGTCTCAAAGAACCCCTCGATCTTCTCATTTACTCCCCCAATGGCTTGAACTTCGCCATTCTGATTGACAGAGCCGGTGACGGCGAGACCCTGACGAATTGGAACACCAGATAGTGCTGAAAGCAGGGCATAAAGTTCCGCTGATGATGCGCTGTCACCGTCTATGCCGCCGTAACTTTGCTCAAACACCAAGCTTGCATGTAATGACATCGGCACATCTAGGGCATAATGGGAGGCAAGGTAGCCGCCCAAAATGAGCACACCTTTTGAGTGCAACGGGCCACCAAGTTCGACTTCGCGTTCAATATCTACGAGCTTGCCTGCGCCCATGCGTGCGCGTGCTGTGATCCGCGATGGGCGCCCGAAATAGTTTCTGCCAATTCCGACAACAGCCAGGCCATTTATCTGTCCAACTGACCGTCCCTGCGTATCAATCAAAATGGTTTTTCGCGTCACCGCTTCTTGCATGCGTTGCTTTATCCGGGATGCCCTGTGCTTTGCCTGCTCGATTGCTTGTTCAATATTTTCTTCAGAAATAAGTTTATTTTTATGGTCTGAAGCGTAAAAATCGGCCTCTCGCATCACATCAGTCAATGCACCAAGCTCTAGCGTGAGCTTCTGGCTGTCATTGGCAAGCCGTACAGCGTGATCAAGCAAGACGGCGACAGCTGCAGCTGTCATTGGCCTTAGGTTTTCCTTGTTGGCGTATCCGGCGACGATCTGTGCGAGTGCGCGGGTGTTCTTGGCAGTACGAGGTAGATCATCTTCAAAATCTGCCTGAACTTTGAACAGTTGGCTAAACTCTGGATCAACCTGCTGCAGTAACATGTGAAGCCGTCGGTCACCTATCAAAACGACCCTTATATCCAAAGGAATAGGGTCGGGCTCAAGTGTTATTGTCGACGACAAGCTGAGCCGTTCTGCCACCGATGTGATCGAGATGGATCGGCTTTGCAGACAGCGTTTGAGAGCCTCCCATGCATAGGGTTCGGACAACAGTCGGTGGGCATCCAATATCAGATACCCGCCGTTTGCGCGGTGCAACGCACCTGGCTTAATCAAGGTGAAATTGGTGGAAAGTGTTCCCATTTCTGAGATGTTTTCAATTCGGCCAGACAGGTGGTTAAGTGATGGTAGATCCTCTGTCACAATCGGGGCTGCGGCTGGTCCAGCCTTGTGTGAGACCATTATATTTACTGCGTAGCGATCAAAATGGGGGTCTTTGTGGTACTTACGGATAGCGTCTGGAAAAGGGCCATCATTGATTTTAGCTGTGGACAGTAGAAACAGTTCCGCGTTTGCAATCATGTCTATGCGGACTTGTTCCAAGTAAGAGCCGATATTGGTATTCTTAGAGAACTGCGTCTCGACATCTTTCACCCTAAGAGAAACAGCCCGTTCGGCCATTGCGGCATGTAATTTCTCAATTTCTTGCCTATGCTCTTTCTCTAACTGCGTCCCCTGTTTGAGAATGCTTGCCAATTGATCTTGCAGTTTTTCGACCTTTGCATCGATTTCGTCGCGCTGTTCTCGAGGTAATGCTTTATAAACATCTGGCTTTATCGGATTTTCATCAACGATCGCCGATAACATGAACCCATTTGGCGTTCTCAACAAAGCGACTTTTTCGGCATGTGCGCGTTCAGAAAACTCGGCGATGGGGATTTCGTGCTTTTGGCCAAACTCTTCTTCGATTGTGCGACGCTGTGTTTGGTACTCTTCAGATTCAAACAGCGCAGGTATTTCATTTGCTAGATCGTCAACCATACGCTGCATTGCAAGTTTAAGGGTCGCTGCTTTGCCCGATGCCAGTTTCATCGCATGAGGTTTATGTGGGGTATCAAAGTTATTGACGTATACCCAGTCGCAAGGGATTGGGCGTGTTGCAGCTGCGTCGGAAAGCAGTTGAGTAATGACAGCGTGGCGCCCAGTGCCGTCACGACCCATAACATAAAGGTTAAAATCTTTTTGATTGATGCCTGCCGACAGTTTTATCGCGTCAATGGCACGATTTTGACCAATGAAATCCAATGCGGGTTTCAAGGAAGCGGTTGTGAGGAACCCAAGAGTTTTAGGGTTGCATTCTGCACGCAAGCGCTTGGCCTCTAAGCCGCGCGGAAGTTCTACTTGCTTGGGCACTTTATCTACCATGCTAAAGTGCTTTAGGTCGATAAGGGCTCCTAGAAGCTAAGAAACAAGAAGACATATAGATCAAGTTAAAGGATATTATTATTGCTATGACTATCGCTGAAAGTTGCAACATGAGGTGACTCCTGTCCATTTTCTACGAGCACTGTCTCAGATTGGAACCCGACTTGATTGATACGTATCAATTTGCGTTTCATCGCGGATAAATGGCTCACGACTTATACCAATTGATCGTCGTCAAGTTTGGAAAACGATCATCCCTTATAAATGGATGCAAACACGCAGGGCAAAAGATGGAGCCCATTTAGGGAAGTCGGGTCATAGGGACAGCTTGATGATCAAAAAAGGACCAATGCCGATGCAAGATGCAGCTAGACTTACCTGCCTGTCATGTGGACAAGCCAACCGTGCCCCTATCGCAAAGCTTGAGGCTGGTCCCAAGTGTGGGAAATGTCGGGTAATGCTGGTCGAGGGTACTGTCGCAACACTGGATACTCGACGACATGATAAGGCAGCGAAAACGGATGATCTGCCGTTGATCTTAGACTATTGGGCACCTTGGTGTGGGCCTTGCCAAATGATGGCACCAGCATTTTTGGCGGCGGCCAAAACGCTGCAATTTAAAGCCCGATTTGCCAAGATAGACACCGAGCAGTTTCCAGAAATCTCGCAACGCCTTCAGATCAAAGGTATTCCGCTGTTGATCTTGTACGCTAAAGGAAAAGAAATCTCGCGATTGTCTGGCGCACGACCTGCGGCAGAGATCGAAGCGTTCGTGCGTCAGCATATTTAACGGCCTCTTTCATACGGTTTTAACTTTTCACAATTGATGCTGATCAATGTTGCTCTCACATGGGTGTAGTATTTTGAGTCGATCTCAAACAAAGGTTGGAAGATGAAACACACAGACAAGCGTCCCAATTCGAGCAAACCTGAAGAAGAAATCCCCACGCCAACTGATCCCGTGGAAACTCCAGTTTCTCCAGAAGTTCCCGAACCCAGTAGTGTGCCAGAAGATCCGATTCCTGATCCTCTTTTTGACGGTAATTATCCTGTTTAGATGTCACTAGAAAATCGATGTCAGCCTTAGAGCTAAGCTTTGAATATTGGAGAAAAAGATGCCGCAGTATCCAACTAACTTACACATCCTTCCCGAAATAAAATCGTTTTTCGACCCGCAGACGAATACGATCAGCTATGTTGTCATGGACCCTGGTTCGACATCCTGTGCGGTTATAGATTCCGTGATGGACATCGACTATGCGGCTGGCCGGATCACCTATGAACACGCTGATGAAATCATCGCATACATCGAAAAGTATAAACTTAACCTTGAATGGTTGATCGAGACACATGTGCATGCCGATCACCTATCCGCCGCGCCCTATATTCAATCCAAACTTGGTGGTAAAATTGGTATTGGTGACCAGATTACAGTCGTGCAGGACGTCTTTGGTAAAGTGTTTAATGAAGGAACTGAATTCCAACGCGACGGGTCACAGTTCGATCAATTGTTCAAGGATGGTGATATCTATGAAATCGGTGAGATGACTGCACTTACTATCCACACTCCCGGCCATACGCCGGCTTGCATGGTGCATGTCATAGGTGATGCCGCATTTATAGGTGACACATTATTCATGCCGGATGGCGGATCGGCACGTGCAGATTTCCCCGGTGGTGACGCTGGAGAGCTATTCGATTCCATCCAGAAAGTACTGTCCCTGCCAGCCGAGATGCGCCTTTTCATGTGCCATGATTATGGTCCCGATGGGCGCGATATTATGTGGGAAACCACCGTTGCGGAAGAAAAGGCAGAAAACATTCACGTCGGCAAAGGCCAATCCCGCGAAGAGTTCATCGAATTACGCGATGCACGTGATATAACGCTTGGTGTCCCAAAGCTGATCCTACCGTCGCTGCAAGTGAATATGCGCGCAGGCGAGTTGCCTAGGGATGAAGACGGAAATCCCATGCTAAAGGTGCCCGTTAACGTTATCTGACAGCCAAAAGTACCAAAAAGACGGAGATTCAAAAACCAAATATTTTGAGATTGATCCGGGTCAATCGGGCCAACATGTGGTCGATTATTATGACGGAAAACCAATCCACTACAAGGAGTGCTCTTATGCTCATGCTTACAAAGGTTATAGCTGTTGCCGCCGTCATAGGTCTTCCTACGGCATCGTTTGCCGACACGGTTTCTGCCAAAAACGGGAATGACACGTTCTTTGCGGGGGCGCACATTAACCAACAGGTAGATACTGCCGGTGATACTTTCATGGCCGCGCGCACGATCAAAGTAGGTGGTGATACACGGGGTGATCTGCATGTCTCTGGACTTGATGTGTCGGTAAATGTGGATGCTGCTGAAGATCTTTACGCGCTAGGTGGAACTGTGGTCATCCGTGGTTCAATTGCTGAGGATTTATCCGCGGCCGGGTTTTCTGTGCGCTCAGAGATCAGCTCTCAGACCACAGGAAATGCACGGTTTATAGGTAACACAGTCACAATCGAGGGGCCTGTTGCGGGTGCGCTGTCGGTGACCGGACGAGACGTCATCGTGAACGCCGAGATCAAGGGAGATGTGCGCATTCTGGCGCAGACGCTTTCATTTGGACCAGACGCAGTGATTGGTGGCACACTTACATACAGTGCCGAAGAGAAGATGGCCGTTCCTGCCCGAGTGGCCAGTGCTCAACGCGTGGTTTTTCAGAAGTTCGCAGGTGGTCGCATCTGGGAAGAGTGGGATAAGACTGCCCATGACATGCATGCTTTGCCCAAGTTTGTCTCCTTATTGTTTGGCTTTATCGTTTCCGTTTTATTCTTTTTAGTTCTGGGTGCCTTAATGCTTGGCTTCATGCCCAAGCGGTTGTCGAAGATGCGCCGGAGCATTGCTGATGCACCTGGTCAGACCCTCATGTTGGGCGTGATCGGCCTTTCCATGCTGTTCGGAATGGTGCCAATCACTGCATTGACCATCGTTGGCTTGCCCTTTGTTCCAGTTGTGTTGTTGGCCATCGTCGTCGCCTGGACGCTTGGCTATGCGTTGGGGGCATACAGTGTTGCGATGCGCATCTGGATTGGACTGGGTGGAGAACCTGAACCAAGCAACGTCACACGGCTTTTATTGCTGGGCGCTGCAATCATTTTTATAACTCTCCTTAACTTCATTCCCTTCGTTGGCTGGATGGCCAATTACGCGTTGATCTTGCTTGGTATCGGGGCGATGACCCGCGCGGTTTTCCAATATCTGATGGGAAATACGGGCGCGGCATTGGACGTTGATATGATGCCCATCGAGGATTGAATTTTTGCAGCCGAAAACGTCATTCAAGGACAGGCGTGTTGAACGTTATGGGGCCGCAATCGGTGGCGTATTTTAGCTGAGAGCGCAAGAAGTTCTTGCACCAATTCTGACTGGCAGTAGCATCAGTTACGGCTTTTGTGCGCGTGATTGCGAATGACTGGCCTGATCACTAAGATTGAGGAAGTGTGTAAGGTCAGCAATCGTGATAACCCCAAGCAGTTGATGATCCAACACAACCATAAACTTGCGACGCCCCGTTTTAGCGACAATTTCAAGAAGGTCAGGAATAGGGAAGTCGGAGGCAATCATTGCGTTTTGATCCAAGCCGAAAAAGATGTCGCCAATTAACGTATTGCCCCAGTTTTCGCGATCAATGCCAGTTAGAACGGATTGGTCGATGTGCCCAAGAAGAACGTTGTTTTCGACCACAGGCACAAAACTGACATTGTGACGTAGCATGACTTGATTGACGAATTCGGACAGGGTCTTTTCGGGGCCAACCGTAATTGGATCGCGTGTCATCAATGCGCCGACTGTTTTACCCTCAAATGCCACATGCGCCAGTTGTGTCGTGTAGCTGGACCGCGCGGCGATGAGTACAAAACCACCAAGCATCAGCTGCCAAAGCCCTGCAACGAGTGCGCCCTGAAACAGGGCCGCAATGCCTATTGCCATCAGCACATAAGCGAAAATAGCCCCGGACTGCGCAGCAGTTTGTGTCGCCTTCAACACATCGCCATTGCGGTGCCAAAGATATGCGCGCAACACCCGTCCACCATCTAATGGAAAGGCAGGCAGCAGGTTGAAAAGCGCAAGCATCATGTTCATCAGTGCCAAATAGTTTAAAACTTCGAAAGGCGCTTTTCCCACCGAACCAAGCCAAGCCGCTTGCGCTATGGTCCAAAAGCTAAACGACAAACAGAAAGACATCACCGGACCTGCCATCGCGATCCAGATCTCATCACGTGGTGACGTAGGTTCTTTGCCCAATTCGGCCATCCCGCCGAAAATAAACAGTGTGATACTTTTGATTGGGACACCTAGATGCCGTGCCACGAGGGAATGTGCCAATTCATGCAGTAAGAGTGATGCAAACAATCCCAACATCCCGAGCAACGCCATCAATAAATAAGTTGCGTTAGGAGCATTGGGCAAAACATTGGGAAAGTACTGTTGTGACAGGCTCCACGTAATCAGTGAGGCGATTATCAGCCAGCTGGAATCGACTTTGATATCGAAACCGTTGAGAGAAAAGAGTTTTACGGCATTTGAGAACATAATTGGCTCCGCATTTTCTTTTAACCTAACGCGATAGGTTCGGCCTTCATTGATATCGCTCATATTGGTTTTCAGGGATGAAAAAGCCCACTGACACCGTAGGCTAGTAATGCTGCCACCCCGCCAATCATCAGTGTTTCAGCGCCAGAGCGCCACCATTTTGCGAGTGACCAGCGGCTTTTGCCGGCGCCGATCAGGAAAAAAATTGACATGGTCGCAAAAATGGACGTGATAAAAGCACGCTCAAGCCCCAACAAGAAGGGGATCAGAGGCACCGCACCGGCAATCAAAAAGGCTGCAAAGGTCGCAATTGCGGCGCGCATTGGTTCAGGGTCATCCCGCGCAAGCCCATATTCATCGGTTAGCATCAAGCCTATCCATTTGTCGCGATCAAGTGAGATTGCTTTTGTCGCCTTGTCCAGCAAGTCACCGGACAAGCCACGCATGTTTAAAATTTGCCGCAGCTCTTCCAATTCGCCGTCAGGATGTTGATCGATATGACGTTTTTCAATCTGGATAATGCGCTTGCGGTCGTCCAGTTCAGCTTTAGTTCCAGAGTAATTACTCGCGGCCATCGAAAAACCGTCCGCAATGATGTTGGCAAGCCCAAGGGCCACAATGATATTGTGCGACAGCCCGGCACCCTCAACGCCCGCGACAATGGCAAAGGTCGTTACTGCTCCGTCAATCCCGCCATAGATCATGTTTTTTAGTTTACTGTGTTTTTGGCCTGCCGATAGGCGTTCAGAAACTTCTTCTGGGCTGTGCCCGTGTTCCATTGTCATTTGCGAACCATTGCTGAAAATGCGGCGCTAGGATTGAGTAATGTCAAAACCACAGTCATTTATTGATCCCGCGCAATCAGAGCGCTTGATCCGTATCAATCTGCATAGATACCTAATTGCTATCAATGTTTACGGAAACTGATCGAGGATATCATATGCTCAACCTGACACATTACGCAGACTTAATCTCTGTTCGGCTCATTGAGCTTGGCATGCGGATACACGAAATTGATCATGAACTGGGCGAGCCCAAGACGGCGGACATGAATGACCAAGCCATCGACCTTGAAGATGATGAAGTCCTCGAGGGTCTTGGAAACGTCGCGCAAAAGGAAATCGCCTTGCTCAAGTTAGCGATGACGCGGATCGAAGACGGCAGCTACGGTATTTGCAAGAAATGCGACAAGCCCATCTCGGAAGAGAGGTTGGAAGCTGTTCTTTATGCGCCACTGTGCAAACGTTGTGCGACGGGTGACTAGGTGCTTTGCCGCAAATTCCACATCCTAGCAACGGGCCAGCCAAATCGAAAAAGATGGTAGTTCCAATTGTGAGCCCAATGGTCTGCTCCTCCCATCTGGGCAAAGCCTGTCCTGCAAGAAGTGCCATCCCGATTGCCACGACTTCCTGCAGCATCAACGCAATCTCATAAAGATGGCTCTCTTTGGTTGGAACAGGCGCGATATATGCGCCGACCCATCCACCCAAAAGCTGCGATCCAATGTGTAGGACGACAAACTCTATGCCGAAAAGCCCAAAAGTGCTGATGGAACACTCAATTAAAGAAGTAGTTGGGGATCAATCATAATGAAGGTGGGCTATTATAAAACGGTTGGGACTAGTTTTGTATCGCATTTAGGTAGTCGAGCAAGTCTTCGAAATCTGCTTCAAGCCTCTCACCATCGGCCCCACCATTTGGATATAAATGCTGTAGCCCGACTGAGGCGAAGTCGGGCATGGCTGCGTCAGGATCATCTTTCTCTAGTAGGCCCATGACGAACCGCCTGACAAATTCGCGTGGAAAATATCCATCGTTTCGTTGACTTAGGCCTGTTAAATCTGGTGCCACCACGCCCAAGCCCAATGAAGCTGGTCCAGCCCCCTGGCCAAGTGCACCATGGCATTGGGAACACTCTTTAGCATATACAACTTGTCCCCGTTTGCTGGAAGCAAGCGCATCACTCGATGCCACGGTGCACGCTGACAAGAGGGCAGCACATATGATGGCGTCAATAAATGAACGGGACTGCATGTTATTAGAATCTCCGTCTTTTGAAGTTATTTGGGTAAAAGGCCAACAGATATAGCGGGCCAGTTGGCGCAAACTATTCTTGAATTTCTTTTAGATAGGATACCAAATCTACAATTGGACGGCTGGTCATTATAGGTTGACCCGTTTCAGACTTGAGCGAGGTATCATTGCCCTCAAAGAAGGGACCATAGATTGGCATCGGAGAGCCGTGGCTGACGAGGGGATCACGCCCGTCAATACGCATCACGACACGAATTGTTGGGAAAACTTCGTATCGCTGAACAAGGTCGCGCAATGATGGCGGCTGTAAAAGAAGGGCAGGGGCCAATGGTCCGTTCCCACGCCCCTCCAAGCCGTGACAGGTCGAGCAATGAAAGTCGTAAAGCTCAGCACCCGCTTTTGCGTCCTGTGCGATTGCGGCCCCCTGCATTAATAATAGGGCAGTTAGTATTGTCAGCAATTGTTTCATGATGCACGCTCCAACTTGTTCGCCATATTATGACTGCGAAACCGATGGGCCTATTTGATCGGGATCAATTGGCATGAATATTCTTCACCTCGTGCGTTCCGTCATTCGGATTGGACCTATAAATCCTACTCACCCGGATCGACAAAAAAAGGTGGTGGTTGAAGGTCAGTTACCCAAATTTTGATGTTTCGCGGCAGGCGCTATCGGCGCATTCCAATTCAAGCGTCGTATGGTCAATTCCAAACTGATCTTGCAACGCCAGTTTGACCGCAGCCTTGATCAAACCAGCTTGGTCACATTGGCGCTCTTCGATGACGACGTGCGCATCGAGGGCTGCACGGTTTTCAGTCATTTGCCAGAAATGTGCATGGTGAACACCACCGACTCCATCAACTTCAAGCACTGCGCGCAATACTTGACTGGTCGCGATATCAGGAGGGCTTCCAAGCATTAGAATACGAATAACTGGGCCAATTTCGTGGATGGACTGCCACAAAATGTATCCAGCAATCATCGCTGTAACGATTGGGTCGATCAGCCACCAATCGTAAAGAAAGATAAGTGTTCCCGCGACGATAACAGCCACCGACCCAAGGGCGTCGGCAACGTTGTGCAAGAACGCTGCGCGAATATTCATGCTATTCTTAGAAATCGTATAGGTCAGTGTTGCCGTTACAAGATCTACGACCAAGGCAACGCTAGCAACGATGATAATCAGCCAGCCCGTAATAGGTTGCGGATAGAGAAACCGCGCCCCGGCCTCATAGAGCAGATAAAGACCGACGATGATAAGAGTGGTGTAGTTGATCAGGGCCGCGACGATCTCAACACGGCCATAGCCGAAAGTCATTGTTTCATCGCGCGGTCGGCGTGCGATCTTTCGCGCGGCAAAAGAAATAATAAGCGATATTGCATCAGAAAAATTGTGAAGAGCATCTGCAATGAGGGCAAGCGACCCCGAAAGCATTCCCCCGATGACCTGTGCAACGCTAAGGCCGATATTGACTGCAATGGCGATTGCAACTCGGCGGTCGCCTGCATCTGGGTCGACATGATTATGTCTGTGGGCCAAGCTATCTATCCTCCAAAGTATTTTGGATTTCCACAGAACGTTCGTAAGCCAGCGGAAGCACAAAACCTGCCCGAAACCATCGACGCTTGATGTTCGCGTCAGGGGGGCAGTTTTAAAAGAACATGCCCATGCGTATTCTGGGCTTAATGATCCTGATCAATTTCAATAATAATTTCTACCCTGATTGATCTAAGTCATGCCCGAAGCCTCCAGCGTGTTCTAGATTTCCGCTGCAAAGGGCGGGCAAGTCGAAGATCCAGTTGGGTTGTTGAAAAGTGGCTTTACCATTTTGATCCGACGTCTTTTTCCGAGTGGGCCAAATGAAAGAGAATTATCCAATGACGCAACACAAACACTGCTACGGCACGATGTTTCACGACAGCCTGCATTTTGCAGTCAACGACAACATGCAAGGAAAGGTTTTTACTTTTGAATTGGACCGCGTCGGATTGGCCCGATCACAAAGATCCATTCAGGCAGATATTGGAGAATGGGATGATTGCCTAGCCTGTCCAGAGTTTGACCATTGTTACAAGCTTTGCATGGCGAAGCTGGGTTTGGAAACCGCAATATCAAACAAGTGAACCCGCGAGAGAACCAAGATCCTTAGAGGGAACTCAATAATTGAGAGAATTTTTCAGTATGCTAAATGACCAACTTCTGCGCATGCAGTGGTTGTCGGACTTCGTTACATGGGTTTTGCATGACGGTTTGGGCTTGGACATGGCATCCAGGATAACCGGTAGTGTTCATTTTTTCATCTATGACGTGATCAAAATCTTCATTTTGCTGTCGGTTCTAATATTTTCGATTTCCTATATCCAAAGCTATTTTCCGCCCGAGCGGACACGCCGTATTCTAGGACAGCGGCAGGGGTTGGGGGCGAATACTATGGCCGCTTTTTTGGGGACCCTCACACCATTTTGTTCGTGTTCTTCCATTCCCTTGTTCATAGGGTTCACTAGTGCCGGGTTACCGCTTTCGGTGACTTTTGCCTTTCTCATATCATCCCCACTGGTTGATCTTGCATCAGTGATTTTGCTTGCTAGCATCTTCAACTGGACCATCGCATTAAGCTATGTGGTTGTTGGGTTGGTTTTGGCGGTTTTGGGCGGAACTTTGATTGGGTATCTAAAGCTAGAGAACCAAATCGAGGCTTTTGTGTTCCAAAGCCCGGTCAAGGATCACGACAATGATGATCAGATAAATCGTCGAGAACGCCTGATTTATGCACGTGATCAGGTTTTAGATATCGTTAATAAGGTTTGGTTGTTTGTTCTAATTGGCGTGGGCATTGGCGCAGCGATTCACAATTGGATTCCCGAAAGCTTTATTGCGGCGACGCTCGGCCAAGACAGATGGTGGTCGGTCTTTGTTGCGACCCTTGTTGGAATTCCAATGTATGCGGATATATTTGGGACGTTGCCCATCGCCGAGGCACTGGTTCAAAAAGGTGTTGGTGTTGGGACAGCCTTGGCATTCATGATGTCAGTGACAGCATTGTCGCTACCATCCATGATCATGCTCAAGCGGGTTGTAAAGCTGCCTTTGCTAGTGATTTTTATTGGTATCGTTACCGTTGGTATTGTTGTGATCGGTTACCTTTTCAACAGCGGCAGCCATCTACTTATCTGAAATGGAGACTGAATATGCACATCAAGATTTTAGGGTCTGGTTGTAAGAAATGTATCGCACTGGCTGATAATACAAAATCTGCTGCCCAAGCATCTGGGGTCGATGTCGAAATCGAAAAGGTGACGGATATTGTTGCCATCTCAGGCTATGGCGTGATGTCCACACCCAGTTTGGTCCTTGATGAAAAAGTTGTGTCTACCGGACGGGTTTTGACCGTCGATGAGATAAGTCGGATGCTGAAAGAAGTGTAATTGCTTCGTAAACCTCTTTTGTCATGTTTTTGCGAGCGTCGGCTGGAAAGTGGACGTCGAAACACTGAAAATCAGTGGTATTTGATCTGGGTCAAGCGCTGCCTAATCTGACGGGATATTGTTGATTGAGCAGAGACGTTTGGTTTAGCGAAATTTGGAGAAGGAGGGACGTAGTGTCAGTTCTCATTCTGTTTGCATCAATTGAAGGGCAGACCGGCAAGATAGCCCGATTTATCGAGGCCGAAGTAGGAAGCTTGGGCTACGAGGCCACTTTGGTCGATGTTTCGAGCAAAATGGCGGAAGTAACGTTTGATGGGTTCGATACCGTCATTCTGGCCGCCCCTGTACATGAACGCAGGCATCCACCCAATTTTGAAATTTTATTGACGGCAAGCCGAGTAGACTTGGCGGCCCGACGTACTCTTATGATTTCGGTCAGCCTTGGCGCTGCGTTTCCCGAGCTAAATGAAGAAGCAAAGGACTATCTGGTTGAAATGAAATTGCGTACTGGTCTCGCGCCAAATGCCGAGGCGCTGGTTGCCGGAGCCGTTCGGCCAAGTAGCTATGACTATTACGAGACCGAGATACTGCGTCACGCTGTCTTACGTAACCAGACCATTGATCCAGGGACGCAGGAGCGTGAGTTTACCGATTGGAATGCGCTGAAGGCAGCCGTGGCGGAGTTTGTTTCCACGGATATCTGATCCGAAGATGCATTGGACGGTGCGTGATCTTGAATGCGATGGGAGTCGTCTGCGACGCCCATATCAAACCAAGGAGATCCAGATGAGTATTGATCTAACATTCTTCGGCGCCGCAGGCACGGTAACAGGATCGCGTTACCTTTTGGAGGCAGGCGGTCGGCGCATCCTAATCGACTGTGGCATGTTTCAGGGCAAAAAAAAGCTGCGTGAGCGAAATTGGAAGCCCTTTCCTGTCGACGCTGCCAGCATAGATGCGGTGGTTCTAACGCATGCTCACATTGATCATTCCGGAAATTTACCGCGCCTCGTTCGTGAAGGTTATAATGGCCGGATACACTCTACGGATGCGACGTTGAGTCTTTGCCAGATATTGCTTGCTGACAGTGCGTATCTGCATGAACAAGATGCACAACGGGCGAACCGTCATGGTTATTCGCGGCATCACCCGGCGCTCCCACTATATACAGCAGCTGATGCTAAGGCCTGCCTTAAGCTGTTTGAGCCACATCCTTTCGAGACGCCGGTTTCCGTAGTTGAGGGGGTCCAAGTCCGGTTTCGACGTGCAGGGCACATCCTAGGCGCAGCAAGCGTCGAGATTACGGTGGATGGGCAGGTGCTTGTTTTCTCGGGTGATCTTGGTCGATATGACGCGCCAACTATGGCTGACCCACTTCCGTTCGAGGCTGCAGATGTATTGGTCATCGAGTCGACCTACGGCGATCGGTTGCATGAAGGGCCAGATCCTGAAGCTGAACTATCCAGTGTGATATCAGAGACGGTTGCAAGAGGCGGCAGCATATTGATCCCGTCCTTTGCAGTTGGGCGCGCGCAGTCGCTGCTATTCTTTTTATGGCGGTTGAAAAAGAATGGCCAAATTCCGGATATTCCAATATTTCTCGACAGTCCGATGGCAATTAACGCGAGTGGTATTTATTGCTCTCACATTGCGGATCATACGCTGACAGAGGACGAGTGTCGGGATTCGTGTGGCGTCGCTACTTTCACAAGAAGTGCGGATGCCTCGAGGGCAATCAACAGTGATCCCGGTTCCAAAATCATCATTTCTGCTTCAGGCATGGCCACGGGTGGGCGAATATTGCACCATCTGAAATTCTATCTTCCCGATGCGCAAAACACGGTGCTGTTTGCTGGCTTTCAAGCTCCTGGGACACGTGGTGCTGCGCTTGTCGATGGTGCACCGAGGATCAAGATTCATGGCGCAAACGTTCCTGTTCGTGCTCAGGTTCGCAATCTTAGTCAACTGTCAGCCCATGCTGACCGTGATGGGCTGTTGCGCTGGCTGACCGGTTTTAAATCGCCGCCTGGACGAATTTTTATTACCCATGGCGAAAGCAAAGCTTCTGAGGCATTTCGAATAGCGATCAAGGAAAAGTTCGGGTGGGATGCGGAAACACCAGAGCATTTTGAAAAGGCGACTATTTGAGCGTACTGAGAGAATTTCGCAACGGTGTCCCCGTCAGAAAAATGGACGGCGTAGGAGGGGGACACTGAAGAATAGCAGATATCAATCCTTAGATTATGGGCGCGGCTCTTTCTTTTTTTGTGGCTCATTTGGGAGGCAAATTGATTTTGGTCAATTCTATAAACTGACTGCAAGCCTACACTGGAAATAGCTTATTTTTGAGCTTAGCGTTAAGGAGATGAAAAATGAAAACCAACGTTGGAAGAATTGACCGCGCATTTCGTCTTGTTCTTGGCTTGTTCATGATCGCGAGTCCGTATCTCAATTTCCCAGTCGTGTGGAGCAATCCAACGATTGCTTATGTTACAATCGGGGTCGGTGCTGTCTTGGTCGCTACGGCTATGTTGAAGTTTTGCCTACTCTACCGCGTGTTGGGCCTGTCAACGTGTAGCCCGTCATGACCCCCAAACGTTTGACATCAGAAATTAGCGTTAGCCCGCAGTTGCACATTGGTGAAATGAGCCTTGTTCATGCTTTGGGATTCCGGTCCGTCATTTGCAACCGGCCCGATGGTGAGGCGGTTGATCAGCCTTTATTTGAAACGATCCGCCAGCTTGGTCTGAATTCTGGGATCGAGACAGCATATGTCCCCTTGAAGCCCGAAAAATCCACGGATGAGGATTTGGCGTTGATGACAGAGATGGTTCACCAGCTTCCAAAACCCATTTTAGCTTATTGTGGGACGGGCACACGAAGCGAGGCCCTGCTAAAGAAAATAATTGAGAGTGATCATGAAGCCTGAAGGGCTGAACGTCTGGGCGGTGCGCAACAGTCCCAATCAGCCAAATGACTGCCCGAAGTGCTAAAGGCGCTGTTGATCGGATCTGCAGTGATCACCATGACAATTGTCATGGCTATATTGCTTTTTTACTTGGCAAACCGTGCTTTGCGGTTGGTCGACTTGGCATTGAAAGAAAGACATTCTAAAATCCGACCGATTGCGTTGTTACTTGTTGCTCTCCTCTGGATATTGTTTGTTCTCACGTTATCCATTTGGTGCTGGGCAGCTGTTTATTTTGCAATTGGCCTGTTTGATCGTTTGGAGCCTGCATTATATTTCGCGATCGTGTCCTTTACGACTGTTGGGTACGGTGACGTTGTCTTAAGCGAGAACTGGCGACTGTTGGCCGGAATGACCGCCACAAATGGACTGCTGATATTTGGTCTGTTTACGGCGTACCTGGTCGAAATCTTGGACCTAATCCGTGTGAAGAATACTGATTGAGCCAGGTTTTTTTGCGCCGGATTTTGGCCGCGACTATATCCACAAACTAAATGCAGCTGCTGTACTACCCAACAAAAATGCGCGACGGGATTGGGTGGGGCTCAAAACCATGTCCTTCTGAGATGAAAATTTTGGTGTCGTGAGCCCAGTGTGCAGCCTCCGGTAGAGGAGGGTCAACCGCGACAAATTCACTAAATAGCATTTAAGTGGGCAAACGTATTTTAGCGCAGCGACCCCATGATTTCAGCCCCAAAAATAGCCCATCATCAATGCGCAAAAAGAACGGGCAACTTGGTCTGCTCCATCATGGAAACCGTGGTGCCACCAAAGACAGCCTCAAAGATGCGGGCATGGCCGTAGGACCCCATAACAATCAGATCTGCGCCAAACTCAATTGCACGATTTTGGATGCATTTGCCAATTTCTAAGCCACCGGATGAGTATTGGGAAACCGTCACATTGCACCCATGGTGGCTTAACCAAGCTGCAACATCAGTTCCCGGATCAACATCATCATTTATGGTTGCATCAAAGCAGGCAATTACCACCTCTTTTGCATTTTTCATGTAAGGCAAGGCAACATGAAGCGATCTCGCGGCAGTTGCGCTGCTGTCCCATGCTACAAAAATGCGTTTTGCTGATGACGTAGGCGCTGCGTTCAAAATGAGGCCAACGGGTGAGTGGAACAACGCCCCATACCCAACCTCACGCATGATTTCTGGTGAATCGCGCAAATTGTCGGCCACATGGACTACGTCACTAACCCGCGCCTGTTGAGCAACAATATGCTTGATGTCCACGGTCGCGCACTTCACCGCACGTACGTCGCCTGAGGTCCCATGATGTGCTAACAATGCTTCGATCTGTCCAACGCGGTCATTGTAAGCTTTGTGGGTCTCTTCAAGCATTTCACCCCAATTTTCGGGTATGGTTACGCCACTATAGGGCGGATACCCGTATGCATAAAATGGCAACATGGGGGCCAAACCAACAATTAGTAAACTAAGGTGGGTCTGGTTTTCTGTGGCGGCCTCTGCCCAATCCCCAATGATTTTATCGGATGTTTTTAGGTCGATAACAAAAAGCGTGGTTGTATTGTTCATATCAAGTCTCCGTCCGAGTTTTCAAAAAGCAAATTCCTCTGCGTACTTATTCTAAGTCTGGCGCATTGCGACGACGTTCGACTGACATGGATCAATGAGAAATGGCCAATAGATGCCAGTTTTGAAGAAATAAAATTTGGAACAGATGCTGATGGTTACTCAAGGTTTTTATAAAACGCTCGGAGTTGCGCCCGACGCAAACGAGGATGAATTCAAACGCGCCTTTCGCAAGGCGTCCAGAAAGTATCATCCTGATATAAACAAGGGTGCCGGAGCGGAAGCAAAGTTTAAGGAGGTGAACGAAGCTTGCGAGGTTTTGAAAGATCCGGAAAAACGGACTGCCTATGACCAGTTCGGCCAAGATCTGCTCTCCGATCATGCCCATGCCTATTCTGCACAAGATTTGGAGCAGAGGTTTGGCTCTTTCGGGGCAGGTCCCGACAACGGCGCCAGATTTGATGACATTTTTGAGGATTTGTTCCGTCTTGATGGTGGGTCGATGGGTGGGATGGGCCCCGGTTGGGATCAAGCCACGGGCTAGACAGCCACGCCAGGCTAGACATTTCTATCGAAGATGCATTCGATGGTGCATCGCGAAACCTTCATCTTCGAATGCCAGTTGTTGGCCCTGGCGGTCGGGTAAATTTGACGGATCGCAAGCTTGCTGTCTGTATTCCAAAAGGGGTTATTGAGGGGCAACATATCCGATTGGCAGGCCAGGGGGCTCCTTCATTTAATGGTGGTAAGGCGGGCGACTTGTTTATCGAGATCGGTTTTACACCGCATCCAGTTTACCGCCCCGAGGGCCGCGATTTACATCTAGATCTCCCGGTTACGCCTTGGGAGGCTGCATTGGGTGGCAAAATTGTAATGGCATCGCCGGGCGGCAAGATTGATTTGCGAATTCCTGAAAACGCGCGAGGTGGCCAGAAACTGCGCGTGAAGGGTAAGGGTTTGACCGGAAAACCTGCAGGGGACATTTACGCGACGCTCAAAATCGTAAATTCCAAAGTTTCAAATGAGCATGCGTGAAAGTTCTTTGAAAAAATGGCTGACGAGATGCCTTTTGATCCGCGCGCCCACCTAGGAGGATAGCTTGATGAAGAAGACCAAACAACGTGTTGATATCATTGATGCCCTTTCACTGCATGAATTGTGTCGATTTTGCCAGGCGGACGAAGCTTGGATTATCGAATTGGTACAGCACGGTGTGCTTGAACCAAACGGTACTAATTACGAAACGTGGCACTTTCAGGGACGCAATATTGTAAGGGCAAAAAAGGCGCACCGCTTAAACCATGATTTAGGGATCAATGTAGCCGGTGTCGCGATGGTGTTGGAATTGTTGGATGAACGCGATGCATTGCTGCGTCAGCTTGGGCATTACGAACTGGAATGAGATGGATAAGGCGAACCAGAGGTTCGGCGCTTATTCCCATCTATTTCTTCCAGCGGTCTTTTGATTTTTGATAAAAACGACGATTGAGATCAATGAATTCTGCCAATCTGCGGCTCAATGGACCCGTAGATTGGCGCACTAGATATAAATACCCAGTGGCACTAGAAATCGCACCGCCCAAGGCATTAATCGCCAAATCTTCCATGGTGTCATCGAGCCCTGATTTTTGCATGTTTAATCCAAAGAGAGCGTCCATTGAATATTCAAAAACTTCCCAAGTTGCACCAACAGTCATGGCGACACAGAAGGTGATAAACGCAATTGCAGTGGGCGGTGCGGCTAATCGATCTCCTTCAAAAAGCATAAAGACGAACAAGAATCCGGTCAGCCCAAATCCTACTGCGGATGATCCGTGCAAAACCAAATCCCACCACCAAAATCGTTCGTAAAAACCAAACGCCTCGCCCATAAAAATAGAGCCAAAGAAAAATAAAGTTGTGGCGAACAAAAAAGGGACAGGCAATGTGAGTGCCCATCGCGAAGCCAGAATAGGAGGTACCAGTGAAAGCCCAAGTGTTGCAAAACAAACAAAAGCAAGGGACCAGCGTGTTAACCCAAAAGCGACCAATCCGGCCAAGAGCAACAAGGTCCAGATGACCAACATTATCGGACTGGTGTTTTGGATGATCCGCATCGTGATTTTCCCCTCCCACACTTAAAAATCCAGCGTTAGGACCTTATATAACGGTAATGTCACAAACCGAAATCCGCGTCGCCAGTTATAACATTCGTAAAGCCCGTGGTCTTGATCAAATGCGGCGACCAGAGCGCACGCTTGAGGTAATCAACCAGTTGAACGCTGATATCGTTGTCCTGCAAGAGGCAGACAAACGACTGGGGATGCGCAAACCCGCGATCCCACGCGCGATGATTGATCGGGAGACTGACTTTCAATTGTTAGATGCCTCGTCAAATGGCGTTAGCCTTGGGTGGCACGGAAATGCGATCTTAATACGTGACCCGTCGTTGGTTTTACGGGTTCAACGGATTGTGTTGTCTGGTCTTGAACCACGCGGTGCCGTCCGTATTGATCTGGATATCGACAATGGCCTTACTATTGTTGCCGTCCATTTGGGACTGCTTAGGCGGGACCGCCAAACTCAACTTAGCGAATTAAATGAAATGACCTCGGATGCCGCGAACACTATTATTGCGGGTGACTTTAATGAATGGTCGCAGACAAAGGGACTTGAACCATTGTCAAACCGGTTCCAAACATGTTCGCCTGGGCAAACCTTTCATGCAAGGCGTCCTGTTGCCGGCTTAGATCGCTTTGCCTTAAGTGGAGGGATCGAGATGCGGGATGCTGGAGTTGCCCAGGGTAATCTCGCGAAGAAAGCATCAGACCATTTGCCAATATGGAGTGATATTTCCCTGAATATGGCAAGCACAACTTACTGAACATCACGGGTAATTTCGCCTCTTGCATCAGCCCATAGGTCGTCGCACCGATGGCGAAGTCGTAAACCTTTGAGTGACCAAACGCGCCAGTTCAAATCAGTTCAGCACCCGTCTCAAAAGCGACCTTGTTCAAAATATCCGTAATCTTGCCACCGATGATTTCGCGTTTCCCAGCGTTGTTTTTGAACTATGCCGAGCAAACTTTTGGCTTATATCGATCCCGTCAAAATCGTTCAGCGCGTCTTCCCTATTGCACCGTGGTTGTGTTAGTGGAACTGCCAGTTTCATCAAATTTTAGGCATCTTCAGGAGTGGTGAGGCAATACTAATATTGTCTTGAGTCCCATTGAGCTTTTCTTTTTAAGATAGAGCTTGGGGGTGATACGTTGCCACCACCCATTGCAAAATTAAGGCTTTCTACTTTAGTTTGGGGCGTCGTTGACTAACTTCTAAAGCCGTGCTCACGGTTCAATCGAAGTTCTTGAAGAGGTCAATTTAGAAGCGAAGAATTTCCTTTTTGCATGCGCGATCCAAAATCTTTCTTTTAAATGTCTCATAAAAGCGCAATTTTCGGGATTGATCCGGATCAATCGGTTTACAGAGCCCACGCGCTAGGCTGACTTGGACAGCATTGGTTTGTAAATGGCCACCAAACCTGGCCTTGGATCTCAAATTGTTGAGCCTCGCCAGTATAGCGATAGGAAGGGAGGCATACATTGTCAGCAAATGGATTAGAGGTGATCGATCATACGGTTCACACGACGCACGCTTGGATCAACGAGCTGGCAGAGCGGCTGGACTGGACATCAAAACGAAGCACTCTGCACCTACTTAGGGCGACCCTACACCATGTGCGCGATCATCTTTTAATGAATGAATTGGCACATTTTTCAGCGCAGCTTCCTTTGTTGGTGCGTGGTATGCTTTTTGAAGGGTGGATGCCCAACAGCAATCCGACCAAAGTACGTTCACCTCAAGAATTTGTGGCATCGATTGGGGCGGAGATGGATCAGGCCCAAGAGTTTAGGGGGGCAGAGGATATTCGATGTGTCTTTGATCTATTGAATGGCCGTCTGAGCGCGGGCGAGATTAAAGACATCCGGAGCCGCTTTTCTTCAGGAATCCGTGGATTATGGCCTGCGCCTTAGGTTTTTTTTGATTGGTAGTGGACAGGGGGGAGGGTGATGCCGGCCTTTGCAAGGCCCGTCCACTTTTTTGTAAGTTAACCCAATGACATTTCTAGCAAAGCGCTAGGACGCAAAATCTTAACTGTGTGGATATTTTCAATCTCAATTATGCCATTTTTACGCATTTGGGTGAGGGTTCGACTGATGGTTTCAGTCGTCAGCCCAAGAAAGTCGGCAATATCACCGCGAGACATTGGCAACTCAACCTGCTGGAACCCACTTAGGTTTTCGCCGACACGATCAACAAGCACACATAAGAATGACGCAACTTTTTCAGCGGCAGATTTCCGTCCAAGCATCATAAAGTGATCCTGCATTCCGCTGATTTCGCGCAAGGCCGCCTGAAGCAATTGTTTGTGCAGTTGCGGATCGTCTTCGCTATTTTCGAGCGCAGACCTGCGATAAGGTTGCAGACGTGTTTCGACCAAGGCCTCGCAATCCGTGTGATGTAATCCATCTGAGGGAAATCCAACAATATCACCAGGGTACCCAAAGGCGATCACCTGGCGTCGACCATCCTCCAATAGGCGCGTCAACCGCAGTACACCCGAAGTAACCTGATGGAGCCAATCCACATTGTCGCCTTCAAAAAATAGATATGATCCGGCTTTAAGTCGCGCCTCGGTGGTTTTTCTAGAAGAAGTGGACGCGAAAGAAGCAATCGGTGCAGTCGCAGAATATTCGGTTGGAATAGTTACATACATCTTGACCTACCTTTTATTGTTCTGGGTCAATTTAGACATGCAATGTAATTTGAGTTATTCTACTTCTGCGGTGTTTTGTAACGTTTTGTATGATGGTTAATCTAACATACAATTCAGGGCAGGTGCATGATGTGGAAAGATACGGTTCGTGGAGCGATAAATGACACTTCAAACAATTTTGGTCGTCGACGACGACCCCAAGATCCGAAACCTTCTACGAAATGTATTAGAGGATGAAGGTTATTGTGTAGTTGAGGCCGAGAATGCAGTCACTACGCGTGAGCAGATCAAAACTTCTCGGGTCAATTTAATCACTTTGGATATCCATCTGGGCTCCGATAACGGGGTCGAATTGGCACGCGAGATAAGGCATACTTCAACAATCCCTATCATCATGGTGACTGGCAAAGATGATGTCATCGACCGTGTCGTCGGATTAGAAGTTGGAGCAGACGATTATATAACCAAGCCTTTTCACGTTCGTGAAGTGATCGCACGTATTCGCAGTGTTTTGCGGAGGGCAGGGGACGCCAACGCCTCTGAAATTCTGATTTCTCTGCCCGAGAGCGACAGAAGCACTAATGATAGTTTGCGTTATTGCTTTGACGGGATGACAGCGATTCCCAATCGGTTGGAGCTGGAGGATCGAAGTGGCAACGATTGCGCTTTGACCAGTGGTGACTTCAAACTATTAAGTATTTTTCTAGACCGTCCCAAACGAGTGTTATCCAGGGATCAACTGATGGATCTAACCGGCGGTTTGGAATGGAATCCCTTGGATCGAACGATCGACAATCAGATTGCTCGGCTACGTAAAAAAATAGAACGGGATCCATCTGAACCCAAGTTGATCAAGACAATACGCGGTGTCGGTTATACCTTTGCGTCTGATGTTGTGACGGTTCACCCCTCAGAGTCTCCCGCCAAAAGCGCATGAAGGCGATGTGCTAATTCGGCCTGATTATAAGGTTTTTGAAGGATGTCATAGCGATCCCCATCACCTAAATTGGCACCCATAATATCGTTGGCATAGCCTGACGTTAATAGTATTTTTAGATTTGGAAATTCCTGCTTGGCCTTTGTCGCGAGTTCATAACCGTTCAATGTTCCCGGCATGACGAGGTCAGAAAACAGTATATCGATTTGGGGTTCATCGATGAGTTTAAGATAGGCTTGATCGCCATTTCTTGCCTCTTGGGTACAGTAGCCCAAGTCGCGGATGCGTTCGATCGAAACTTTGCGGACCTTGGGATTGTCTTCAACAACTAGTACGGTTTCGCCGTGGCCTAGTGGTAAAGTGTCTGGCTTGTATCGGTGTTCATGTGGCGTATCATCGACACCAACTTCCCCTGAGGATGGAAAATATAAACTGAAATTCGTCCCTATGCCAAGTTCGCTATAAAGCGTTATGTGACCACCAGATTGGCGGACAAAGCCATAGACCATGGCCAATCCTAACCCAGTGCCTCCACTTTCAGACTTCGTTGTAAAAAAAGGTTCGAATACGCGTTTCTGTGCATCTTCGCTCATTCCGGTCCCGTTGTCGTTTATCGAAAGACGGATATACCGTCCCTGCACGATGTCGGTCTCTTGAGGCGAATACGTTTCGTCAATTTCGATATTTGCGAGGGTAACAAGAAGTTCCCCTGCAGTGCCCATGGCGTCTCGCGCGTTGAAGGCAATGTTCATCAATGCCGTCTGAAGCTGCGTAGGATCAATCATCACAGATGCAAGATTTGGGGCAAAATCTGTCTTGATGCGTATTGATGCACCAAAGGTTCTTTTCAATATCTTAAGTGTTTCTTCGCAAACATCCGCGAGATTTGCTTTAACGGGTTTCAAGTTACCTTTCCGCGCGAATATCATAAGACGTTCAGTCAATTCCGCGCCAAGTTCTGCAGAGTCCAAGGCATCCTTGATCAGGGGCAATTGTCGCTCAGTCGCACCTCGCATTTCGAGCAGCTCAAGATTGCCGATCACGACGGTCAAAAGGTTGTTAAAGTCATGCGCTATTCCACCCGTCATTTGGCCAATGGCATCCAGTCGTTGCGAGCGCGACAGGGCGTCTTGTGTCGCTTTGCGCTGTGTCAAGTCATGCAAGATTCCGATGAACATCGGTTTGCCTTGGACTTCTGCGTTTCCGACGGAAAGGTGCAACGGGAAGACGGATAGGTCTTTACGCTGACCTTCAACATCTCGCCCTAAACCGATAATTCTTTTTTCGCCGGTATTTCTGTGGTGAAGTATGAATTCGTCATGGATATCAGCAAGAGCTTTTGGCATGAGAATTTTGACGTTTTGACCTACGAGTTGGGAGTTATCGTATTGGAACATGCGACAAGCGGCGGGATTGGCGCGAAAAATTTGTCCTGATGCATCTGACACAATTACTGCATCAACTGCGGCGTCCATCACTGCTTGTAAAAGTGCGCTGTCGCGGATTGCATCGTTCATAGGTTTCTCCGGCATTCCTGCCAACTGGACTTGATTATGATCGAGATTCAATTGATGTTTCTCGAGATTCATTTTTTTTGCTATAATATAGCAGAAGCGGCGGGAAGTAGATTGTTGTTTTAAGATCAAAGACTATCATCGCTTAAGGGGATGTATTGGCATAATAGAGTTTCACAACGTTTCCTTCAGATAAAAATTGAGATATGAATCCAGTAACCGAACCGCTTTATCGTGGCTTCGGTGTAAGTGAACCTGTCTGACGTCAGCGCGACAAGTTGGTCGAGCTGCTGATCGATGAAGCGAATGCCCCCAATCGTGGCGGCATTTTGCATCTCAATCGATTGATAACGGATGCACTAACATCACATTGGCACCGCGCAAACTGAAGGGGATCGCCAAGGATGAAGCAGAACAGATGGCCTTTGATCTGTTGCGGCGGGTCAAGTTGTCTGGCAAAGAACATGAGTACCCTGAGAGTCTATCAGGTGGTCAAGCGCAGCGCGTAGCGATTGTCAGATGTCTGGCCATGCAACCCAAAATAATGCTTTTTGATGACGTTGGATCCTGAAATGATTTCAGAGGTTCTGGACGTCATGGGAGACCTTGCCTCCGAGGGGCTGACGATGGTTTGCGTGACACACGAGATGGGCTTCGCCCGAAGTGTCGCCAACTCAATCTGGTTTTTGGAAGACGGCCAAAAGCATGGTGAATTTCGTGTTGATGACTTCTTTCAAGGAACAACTGACCCGAGAATCTCTCTGTTCTTGAGCCATCTCAACCGCGAATAGGGTGCCCCAGTTAAAGCACTCCGCTTCCACTTGGGAATCGGGTTTTGCCTTTATTGCGGAGCCCGCGCAAATGCACCCTTCAGAATCGATCAATGCAGGCGCTGGAATTGTCGAACGGGAGACTGGGTCGTCATTGTCCAAAACCGCTTATCGATTTCGACCTCGCATCTCTAGAAGCTGACCTTCGGGCGCGCGCAGCGAAAGCACACTTTGTTTAAGGTTTTTCGATGCGGGCCTGAGCGCGATTTTTCAGCTTGGTGCGACGTTGGCCCGCGTTGGGAAACATGACTAGGAGGAAGCCGTGGGGTCTGGGCGCGCGCTATGGGGAAA
>JBLHPE010000024.1:0-26473 GCA_047624005.1 Ascidiaceihabitans sp. | reverse complement strand
CAAGAAACACTTTAGGGGCACAAGATATGCGCAGAGTCGTTGTTACAGGTTTAGGTTTGGTCACTCCGTTGGCTGATGGTGTTGAAGAAAGCTGGAGCCGAATTTTAGACGGTAAATCTGGTGCTGGGCCTATAACGGGCTTTGATACCGAAGGGCTTGCCACGACTTACGCCTGCGAAGTGCCTTTGGGCGACGGCAGTGACGGTACGTTCAATGCCGACACCTACATGCTGCCTAAAGAGCAACGTAAAGTGGATACGTTCATCATGTTCGGCTTGGCTGCCGCGCAACAAGCGGTTGAAGATTCCGGTTGGATGCCAACCGAAGATGAAGATTTAGAACGCACTGGTGTTTTGATCGGGTCCGGTATCGGTGGCCTCAACTCAATTGCAAAAACCGCCATATTGATGGAAGAAAAAGGCCCGCGCCGCGTCAGCCCGTTCTTTGTACCTGGTGCGTTGATCAATCTAATCTCTGGTCAGGTATCTATTAAATATGGCTTCAAAGGGCCGAACCACTCTGTTGTGACGGCCTGTTCCACAGGGGCGCACGCAATTGGCGATGCATCCCGATTGATCATGTTTGGTGACGCAGATGTTATGGTTGCAGGCGGGGCAGAGGCCGCGATTTGCAAGATTGGCATCGCGGGCTTTAACGCCTGCAAAGCATTGTCTACCAAAGGTGCAGGCGATCCGCAAAAAGCCAGCCGTCCTTATGACGCGGACCGCGATGGGTTTGTGATGGGTGAAGGCGCTGGTATCCTTGTGCTTGAAGAATATGAACATGCCAAAGCACGCGGCGCGAAAATTTACGCCGAAGTGTTGGGCTATGGCCTGTCCGGCGATGCCTACCACATTACGGCCCCGTCTTCGACTGGCGAGGGTGGTGAACGCTCCATGCGGGCGGCTTTGAAAAACGCAGGCCTTGAGCCATCGGATATTGATTACATCAACGCCCACGGCACCTCGACGATGGCTGATACGATTGAGCTGGGCGCGGTTGAGCGGATGTTGGGTGATCATGCCAGCAAGGTTACGATGTCTTCGACCAAATCCTCGACGGGTCACTTGTTGGGCGCTGCAGGCGCGATTGAGGGGATCTTTAGCATCCTTGCGATCCGCGATCAGGTTTGCCCGCCAACGATCAATCTGGATAATTTGGCGGTCGAGACTAGAATCGATCTCGCGGCCAACAAAAAGGTTGAGCGCGAAGTGAAAGTGGCCTTGTCCAACTCATTTGGGTTTGGTGGCACCAATGCCTCTGTTATCTTTGGGAAAATTGACTGATGTGGCGAAATATTGCGTCTAATGCAGTAACATTCATGGTTGTTGCCCTGTTTCTGCTCGGTGGCGTCATCGTGTGGGGCAAATCCCAATACACGGTCGAAGGACCGTTGGATCAAGCCATTTGCTTGCAGGTCGATCGTGGATCGAACATGAAGCGGGTGAGTGTAAAACTGGCCGATCAGGGTGCTGTAAGTTCTGCGGGCCTGTTTCGTGTGGGTGCCGATTATGCCGACAAATCACGCGATCTGAAAGCGGGCAGTTATCTGATTGATAGCGGTGCCTCGATGGAAAGTATTGTTGATACCGTCACGCGCGGTGGGGCAAGCACCTGCGGCACTGAAGTGGTTTACCGCATCGGGATCAACCGGATGAGTGTGCTTGTGCGCGAGCTGGACCCTACCACCAACCGCTACGTCGAAAAAGCGCAGTTTAACCCTGCCGAAGACGAGGTGCCTGCGCTGTACGTCGAGACAAAAGCCAAAGCAGATACACGTTTTCGCGTGGCAATGGCCGAAGGTGTGACCAGCTGGCAAGTTGTTGAAAGCCTTAAAGGTATGGATGTGCTTGAGGGTGAGGTTGCCGAGGTTCCAGCGGAGGGCGCATTGGGTCCAGACAGCTATGAAGTAACACAGGGCGATAGTCGCGCTGATGTTCTGGCCCGTATGGAAGCCACTCAACAACGTTGGATTTCTGAGGCATGGGAGGCGCGTGATACGACCGTTCCAATCAGCAGCCCTGAGGAATTGTTGATCCTTGCGTCATTGATCGAAAAAGAAACTGGCGTGGCCCGTGAACGCCGCCAAGTCGCCAGTGTGTTTGTGAACCGTCTAAATCAGGGCATGAAGCTGCAAACCGACCCCACTGTGATTTATGGCATCACAAAGGGCGAGGGCATCTTGGGCCGTGGTTTGCGCCGCTCTGAATTGCGCGCTGAGACGCCATGGAACACTTATGTAATCCCTGCATTGCCCCCGACACCAATCGCCAACCCCGGTCGCGCCAGCCTGTTGGCTGCGGGTGATCCGGATGACACGCCGTATATCTTCTTTGTGGCGGATGGCACGGGTGGTCACGCCTTTGCCGTAACGTTGGACGAGCACAATGCCAATGTTGCCAAATGGCGCAAGATTGAGGCGGAACGAGCATCTGAGAGAGAGTCGACAGGAAATTAAGACATTGGGCTTGTGATCGTACGAACGTCCGAGCCCAATTGCCATGATTTTCATCGTGAGAGCCGAGAGCTCGGTACGTTTCTGCTCTTCACATAACTTTTACCGCTGACAAATCGAATACCACTTAACATGCTCTTTGTTAGGGATCGTTCGGCCAATCCGTCTGGTTCATCGATCTTTTGCCAACTGATTTGATTTAGCCAAAAGGACGCTTTCGATGAAATTATCAATCTTATGTGCTGCGCTGTTTGCGGTTTCTGTAACCCCAAGCCTTGCCCAAGACGCCAATATGAGTTTCTTTATCACCAGCGAAAACCCGGGTGATGGTGCCAATCTAGGCGGGCTTGCAGGCGCTGATGCGCATTGCACCACGTTGGCAGAGGCGGCAGGCGTGACTGGCCAAACATGGGCGGCATATCTGTCCACAAGTGCGCAGAACGCACGTGACCGCATTGGTGCAGGCCCTTGGACAAACGCCAACGGTGTTGTCGTGGCGACCAGTGTCGAGAATTTGCACAGCAATGCAAACAATCTGACCAAAGAGAATTCATTAAGTGAAGCAGGCGCTGTCATCAATGGCCGTGGTGACAAACCAAACCGTCACGATGTTCTGACGGGATCTGGCCTGGACGGTGTTCTGGTTGGTAACTCCTGTGAGGATTGGACAAGCAACGGCGAAGGTTCGGCAATGGTCGGTCACCATGACCGTACGGGTGGCGGCGCGCATCCAACGTCTTGGAACGCAGCCCACGGATCACGTGGTTGTAGTTTGCAAGCCTTGCGTGGCACAGGCGGTGATGGTCTGTATTACTGCTTTGCTACGAACTAAGCCGTTCTGAAAACGTTATTAAAACAACCCTCGTGACGCGTAGTTGCGAGGGTTTTTGTTTTTTTAACGTCTACTAAGTGTGAAAATTTTTATCATAAAATTAGTAATTTGTTAATAGTACCGCACGGTTAGGGTGTCCAGTTCGTTTGATTTCGCTTGACTTTGCGAACGGCCATAAGTATAAGTTGTGTCAAGCTAGAAGAAGTGGGTAAGCGGCCGTCAGGGGTATCTGGCGCGCCGTTTTTTCGTTTCTCTCGTGTGGAGCCGTTCCTATCATTTGAGAGGTAAACGACCCCTATGACCCTAATAAACCCGGATGAGGATTTGGCCAGCACCCAAGAGTTGCTGGCCTCTGTCGTAACAATTGTACGTGATTTACGGCATCGCTTTGAGAGCCTGGAAAAACAGGCCGCCGCCGGGGAGGATGTGAACGCAGCAGATGTAAAACGGGTGGCAACGGACTTAACGTCCCAGATCGCCCTTTGTCAGAAATTGGAGAACAACCTTGCGCAATGTAGACGCACACAAGCTGGTATTGCCCAAGGGAACGGCTATGCCCTTGATCTTGAACAAGCCCGATCTAAGATTGGGTGCCAACTGGATCGCCTGCGCGCCGCCAGATGTTCAGGTCCAGTTTCTGGATGAGATGGAGGAGGGAGAGCTTTTAGCTCTCCCTTTTTTGTTTGAGTTCTGGGCGATGGAGCATCAACTGCCCCCTCAGGGTGTCGAGGATTGGCGCACTTGGGTCATCATGGGAGGGCGCGGTGCTGGTAAAACCCGCGCAGGTGCTGAATGGGTCCGGTCGCGCGTTGAGGGGCCGCGACCATTGGATATGGGCGCGTGTTCGCGGGTCGCTTTGGTCGGGGAGACCATTGATCAGGTTCGCGAGGTTATGATTTTTGGCGACAGCGGGATTATGGCGTGTTCGCCCCCAGATCGTCGCCCAACTTGGCAGGCCACGCGCAAACGTCTGGTTTGGCCGAATGGTGCGGTGGCGTCTGTCCACACAGCCCATGACCCTGAGGGGTTGCGGGGGCCGCAGTTTGACGCGGCTTGGGTGGATGAGTTGGCCAAATGGAAACGTGGACAGGAGGCGTGGGATCAGTTGCAATTTGCTTTGCGTCTTGGTGATCAACCGCAGGTTTGTGTAACGACGACGCCGCGCAATGTTGGGGTTTTGAAGTCTTTACTAGAGGCCCCATCGACGGTGGTGACACATGCCAAAACCGAAGCGAACAAGGCCCATCTGGCGGGATCGTTTTTGGATGAGGTGCGTCGACGGTATGCGGGTACGCGATTGGGTCGACAGGAGTTGGACGGCGTGTTGTTGTCAGACGCTGAGGGCGCGTTGTGGACAAGCGAGATGATTGAAATGGCGCAGGTTGCGAAGCCTCCGGTTATGGACCGTGTTGTTGTGGCTGTGGACCCAGTGGTCAGCAGTGGCGCAAACGCGGACGAATGCGGCATCGTTGTGGTTGGTGCCGTGACCAAAGGACCGCCGCAGGATTGGCGCAGCTATGTCTTGGCCGATTGCACGGTTGCGGGGTTGGGACCGTCGGGTTGGGCTAAGGCCGCGATTGCCGCGATGGAGCAGTATGGTGCGGATCGTTTGGTGGCTGAGGTTAATCAAGGCGGTCAAATGGTGGCAGAGGTGATCCGTCAGGTTGATCCGTTGGTGCCTTATAAGGCGGTGCATGCGTCAAGGGGCAAGGTTGCTAGAGCAGAACCTGTGGCGGCGCTGTATGAACAGGGCCGTGTTTCTCACGTCACTGGAAAACTGGACGCGTTAGAGGATCAGATGACCCGCATGACGTCGCGTGGGTACGAAGGGGATGGCTCGCCAGACCGTGTGGATGCGCTGGTGTGGGCGTTGCATGAGTTGATGATTGAACCTGCGGCGGTTTGGCGACGGCCTAAGGTGCGTTCGTTGTAACACGCCTGTCCCCCTGCTGGTTCGGGTGGATTTGGAAATTTAAAGAACAAAGAATTTGGGGCGTCTGCTGATTAAGCGTCGCCTTTTTTGTTGGCGGGACCAGCGCCGACTTGGGAAAACATAGGAGCGACTGTCATGGTTTTTGATTTTTTGCGGCGCGGAAGAAATGTGGATGTGCCTGAAGTTAAGGCAAGTGCGACAGGGCCAGTGGTGTCTTATCAGACCTCGGGTCGTGTGGCGTGGAGCCCGCGTGATGTGGTGTCTTTGACCCGCACGGGATTTTCGAGCAATCCAGTTGGGTTTCGATCCGTTAAGTTGATCGCTGAAGCGGCGGCGGCGCTGCCTTTGGTTTTGCAGGATCGGGAGCGTCGTTATGACGTGCATCCTCTGTTGGATCTGGTGACCCATCCAAATGCCGCGCAGGGCCGCGCAGAGTTGATGGAGGCGTTGTTTGGCCAGATTTTGCTATCCGGCAATGGCTATGTTGAGGTGGTGAAGGGCGAAGATGGTACGCCGTTAGAACTGCATGTTTTACGGTCGGATCGCATGTCGGTTGTTCCCGGCGCGGATGGTTGGCCTGTTGGGTATGAGTATGCAGTTGGGGGCCGTAAGCATCGCTTTAATGTGACGGAAGCGGGTTCGCCGATCTGTCATATCAAGAGTTTTCATCCGCAAGATGATCACTATGGTTTTAGCCCGATGCAGGCGGCGGCGATGGCTGTGGATGTACACAATTCGGCCTCGCGCTGGTCAAAGGCGCTGCTGGACAATGCGGCCCGCCCATCTGGTGCGATCATTTACAAAGGCGCTGAAGGTCAGGGTGGTATGAGCACAGATCAGTATGATCGTTTGGTGTCTGAAATGGAAAGCCACCATCAAGGAGCCCGTAATGCGGGCCGTCCGATGTTGTTGGAGGGTGGATTGGATTGGAAACCTATGGGTTTTTCACCCTCCGATATGGAATTCCAGAAGACCAAGGAATCCGCTGCGCGTGAGATTGCATTGGCCTTTGGTGTGCCTCCGATGCTCATCGGAATTCAGGGGGATGCGACTTATTCAAACTATCAAGAAGCGCACCGCGCGTTTTATCGCCTGACGGTTCTGCCATTGGCGACCCGTGTGGCGGCTTCTTTGGCGGATTGGCTGGGGGCGCAGATTGGTGAAGTGGTCGAGCTGAAGCCTGATTTGGATCAGGTGCCTGCATTGTCGGCAGAACGCGATTCACAATGGCGTCGTGTGTCGGATGCGGCCTTTTTGACCCAAGCGGAGAAACGCAGTTTGTTGGGTTTGCCAGCTGTGGTGGAAGGCAGTGGCGATGACTGAGAATCTGTATTCGGATCGATTTGAATGCGGGCCGGGGATCAGGTTGCAGGCCCATGAACGGGTGGCGCAGGTCCATTTTGATCACATCAACATCCGTCTTGATAAGCTGGAAGAGTTGATTGAGCGGTTGGAAAAGCGCCTGTGGTTTACGGTTTACGGTTTACGGCGTGGCGGCTGTAGTTTTGGCCCAAGCGTTTCAGTCGTTTATGGTCGCGATCCCCAATTAGGGAAATCGCTGCACAGAGGTTTCACAATAAAGGAGGGTGCCATGCAATTGGACACCACGTTAGAGCACAAGTTTGCCAAATTCGGCGAGGGTTTGCAGGTGCAAGAAGGGCTGGTGATCGAAGGATACGCCAGTCTGTTTGGAGCCACGGATCAGGGCGGTGATATTGTGGGCAAGGGGGCGTATGCTCGCTCGCTTACTGCGTTGTCAGGTGCGGGTCGCAGCATCAAGATGCTGTGGCAGCATGATCCGTCCCAACCCATCGGCGTTTGGGACGAGGTCCGCGAGGATGCCAAGGGCCTGTGGGTCAAAGGGCGTCTTCTGGACACCATCGCAAAGGGGCGCGAGGCGGCGGCGTTGATCGAGGCGAGGGCCATCGATGGGCTTTCGATCGGTTATCGCACGGTTCGTGCTAGCAAGAATACCAAGGGCCAGCGGCTTTTGGAGGAACTGGAGCTTTGGGAGGTGTCGCTTGTCACTTTCCCGATGCTGCCCAGTGCCCGTGTGGCGGCCAAATCTGAGGATGTATCAACGTCTGAAGATGAAAGCCTGCGGGACATAGCGACGGCCTTTGAAGGGCTTTCGGCTGAATTGGCGCGTACTTAAGCCGCCTAAATTTTCAACATTGAGGACCTGCGTATGAGCAAGACCGAGACGAAGTCTCGGGCCGGGGAAGTTTTGTCTCCTGCCCAAGATGCACGCCAAGCCGTGAACAACTTTGTGAGCAACTTCAAAGGCTTTAAAGCCGACATTGAAACCAAACTTCAACAAACAGAAGAGCGACTGAACATGCTGGACCGTAAAACAAACACTGCACTTCGTACACCATTGGCGGGTGCCACAGACATCGGTGCGCCGCATCAAAAAGCGTTTAACGCCTATTTGCGTTCGGGTGATGATGATGCCCTGCGTGGGCTGGAAGTAGAAGTCAAAGGCCTGTCCACGGTTGTGAACAGCGATGGTGGATATTTGGTGGATCCGCAGACGTCGGAGATAGTGAAATCGGTGCTGAATGCCACGGCGTCCATCCGCGCAATTGCGTCTGTGGTCCATGTGGAGGCAACGTCTTATGACGTGCTTGTGGACCATTCGGATGTTGGCACTGGCTGGGCCACTGAAACGTCCACGGTTACTGAGGGTGCAACCCCGCAGATCGACCGTATTACCATTCCATTGCACGAATTGTCCGCCTTGCCAAAGACGTCACAGCGTCTGTTGGATGACAGCGCGTTTGATATCGAGGGTTGGCTGGCTGGCCGTATTGCGGACAAGTTCGCCCGCGCCGAAGCTGCGTCATTTGTGAACGGTGATGGTATTGATAAGCCTAAAGGGTTCTTGGCCCATACGGCTGTGGATGACGGCATCTGGGCTTGGGGCAATCTTGGCTATGTCCCGACTGGTGTCGACGGCGATGTCACGGCTGAATCCATCATCGACGTGGTTTATGCACTGGGTGCGGAATATCGTGCCAACGCGGCCTTTGTGATGAATTCCAAAACCGCGGGTCTGGTGCGCAAGCTGAAAGACAATGATGGCCGCTTCTTGTGGTCTGATGGCCTGGCAGCGGGTCAGCCTGCAACGTTGATGGGATATCCAGTGTTAGTTGCCGAGGATATGCCGGATGCGTCCACAGATGGCTATGCAATTGCCTTTGGTGATTTTACAGCTGGTTACACGGTTGCCGAGCGTCCTGATTTGCGCGTCTTGCGTGACCCGTTTTCAGCCAAACCCCACGTCTTGTTCTATGCGACCAAGCGCGTTGGTGGTGATGTCAGCGATTTTGCAGCCATCAAGCTGCTGAAATTCGAGACTGCTTAAACCGCAGCCGTGATGGCGGGTGGGGGAAATTCCCCATCCGTCTTTCCGGGCGTGTGCCATTTTCCATTTCGTTGTCTAGCTGCTCCCTCCGTCCGAGCAACGAAATGGGTACACGTCCGGTTCTTTGTTTTGGTGGGGCAGGGATAAAACTGGAGTTGTTCCATGATGTTAATCGAAGAAACGACGGTGCCCGACGCGGTGTTGCCCGTTGATGAATTCAAAGCGCATTTGCGTGTTGGATCGGGTTTTGGCACCGATACCTTGCAAGACGAGGTATTGCGTGGCTTTTTGCGTGCTGCAATGGCCGCGATTGAGGCCCGGACTGGTAAGATGATGTTGCGCCGTGATTTCAGTTGGAATCTGACGATGTGGCGTGATTTGTCGGCGCAGGCTTTGCCAGTGGCCCCTGTTCAGGTGATTACAGAAATGGAAATGGTGTTGCGTGATGGGTCGCGTGTGCCAGTTGCGAACGACCTGTACTGGCTGGAACAGGATCAATCGCGTCCGCGTGTTCGGTCCGTTGGCGCGTGTTTGCCAAGTATTCCAACCGCTGGTGCGGTGGTTGTGACCTTTCAGGCCGGGTTTGGTGAAGTCTGGGGGGATATTCCCGCTGATCTGCGCCAAGCTGTGATGTTATTGGCCGCGCATTACTACGAGTACCGCAATGAAACATCGTTAAGCGATGGCTGTATGCCCTTTGGGGTCAGCAGCCTGATTGAACGCTATAAGGTGATGCGCCTAGGGACAGGAGGCGGGCGATGAGCCTGCCGCGGCTTGGCCGCTTGATGTATCTGGACAGCCCTGTGCGCCAACCTGATGGTGCGGGTGGTTTCACCGAAAGTTGGTTAGAACTGGGCGCGATGTGGTGCGAGGTATTGCTGCGCTCTGGTGGTGAGGCTGTACAGGGCGGTGCCCCTGTGTCGGCGGTCACGTATAAGGTCACTGTGCGTTCGGCCCTTGTAGGTCATCCAGAACGCCCAATGGCCGGTCAACGGTTTCGCGATGGCACACGGCTTTTCAACATACGTGCTGTGGCAGAACGTGCGGGGGTCGCGCCGTATCTGGTCTGCTTTGTGGATGAAGAGGTGGTGGTATGAGTTATGCTCTTTCCACGGCCTTGCAATCAGCTGTGTATCAGGCGCTTGCGGATGATGTCGCGCTGTTCGCCATTGTCGGCGACGCGATTTATGACGCGTTGCCTGTGGGTGCGTTGCCACCGATGTATGTCAGCTTAGGGCCTGAGACGGTTGTTGATGCCTCGGATTCAACGGGTGTTGGTGCAGTGCATCGATTTAGCGTGAGCGTTGTCAGTGACACCCCTGCGTTTGCTGCCGTGAAGGTTGCTGCTGGCGTTGTCAGTGACGTGTTGCATGGCGCTGATTTGACACTGTCGCGTGGTCGTTTGGTTTTGATGACATTTGAACGTGCTACTGCTGCCCGCATTGATGGCGCAAGTGGCCGGCGGATTGATCTGCGCTTTAAGGCGCGGGTCGAAGACGAATAGACCCCTTAAATTTAGATATGATTGGAGAACCTCATGGTTGCTCAAAATGGTAAAGACCTTTTGGTTAAGGTTGATATGACGTCGGATGGTCAGTTTGAAACGATTGCAGGGCTGCGTGCCACACGTGTCAGTTTCAACGCTGAAACGGTTGATGTGACGAGCTTGGAAAGCCAAGGTGGCTGGCGCGAGTTGTTAAGCGGCGCTGGCGTGCGATCTGCCGCGATCTCGGGATCTGGTGTGTTCAAGGACGAGGGCACGGATGAACGTGCGCGTCAATTGTTCTTTGACGGCGAAACCCCCGATTTTCAGGTGATCATTCCCGACTTTGGCATTGTCGAGGGCCCGTTTCAGGTAACGGCTGTTGAATACAGTGGGTCGCACAATGGTGAGGCGACGTATGAGCTGTCGTTGGCCAGTGCGGGTGCGCTTGCGTTCACCGCCCTATGAGTGGGACCAACCCTTGGCGCGGCGACGTGGCCTTGGTCATTAATGGCGAACGGTGTGTGATGCGGCTGACACTGGGCGCGCTTGCCTCGTTGGAAGCTGCATTGCAGGTCGGATCATTGGTGGACTTAGTTCAGCGATTTGAAGGCGGCGCGTTCTCATCGCGTGATGTCATTGCATTGCTGGGTGCGGGTTTACAAAGCGGTGATTGCCCTGTGGCCCCAGAGGCATTGGGCGCTGCCGTGATTGAGGGTGGCCCAATGGCTGGCGCACGTGCGGCGGCTGAACTGCTGGCTCGCGCATTTGTTCTACCTGAGGTTTAAGGCATGGATTGGCCAGCGTTAATGCGGGCAGGCATACAGGGATTGGGTCTAGAACCTGATGCCTTTTGGCGCGTGACCCCTGCCGAATTGCAACTGATGTTAGGGGATACCGCCGTGTCTGCCCCGCTTTTAAGCGGTGGCCTGGGCGCATTGATGGCGGCCTATCCTGACACAAGTGAAGGGAGCGAGAGATGAGTAATCTACAACGATTTGATGATCTAAGCGAAGCTGCGGATCAGATGGGCGATAATGTGGGGGAGGCAACCCACCTTGTTGGCCAGTTTAGCGGTGAATTGCGCAAGATGCGGGGCACTTTGTCTGAAACGGGCAAGGATGTGGCCACGTTGGAGCGCGGCCTGTCCAGAGGGTTGCGCAAAGCCTTTGATGGTGTGGTGTTTGACGGTGATAAGCTGTCGGACGCTTTGAAGACGGTCGCCAATTCGATGATCAACGCGACTTATAATGCCGCGATGAAACCCGTCACCAATCATGTGGGTGGTTTGATTGCCCAAGGGGTAGGAGGATTGGTGCAGGGCATTTTGCCTTTTGCCAATGGTGCGCCGTTTAGTCAGGGCCGCGTGATGCCTTTTGCCAATGGTGGTATCGTCAGCAGTGCGACACCCTTTGGGATGCGCGGTGGCATGGGCGTCATGGGTGAAGCGGGGCCTGAAGCCATTATGCCGCTGGCCCGTGGCCCTGATGGCAAGCTGGGTGTGCGCGGCGGCGGTGGCGGGGCCACCAACATTGTTATGAACATCACCACCCCTGACGCGCAGGGGTTCAAGCGCAGTCAAAACCAGATTGCCGCACAGATGAGCCGCGCCTTGGGTCGTGGCAATCGCAACCGTTAATTCAAAATTCAAAATTATCGGCATTTGAGGGAGCATCACTATGTCATTTCACGAAGTTAGATTTCCGGCCTCGCTTAGCTTTGGCTCTGTTGGTGGCCCAGAACGGCGCACCGAAGTTGTCACGTTGGCCAATGGTCACGAGGAACGTAATGCGCCGTGGCTACATTCCAAACGCCGCTATGACGCGGGGTTGGGTATGCGTTCGCTTGATGACGTTGAAAAAGTGATCGCGTTCTTCGAGGCCCGCATGGGTCAGATGTATGCGTTTCGCTGGAAAGATTGGTCTGACTACAAATCCTCGATCGCGACGGGTGATATCACCTTTGAGGATCAGGAGATTGCGATTGGCGATGGTGTGACGTCAGTGTTTCCACTGGTGAAGGTCTATCGCTCTGGTGGTCATACCTACACACGTCCCATCACCAAACCGGTGAAAAGCACTGTGCGTGTTGGCGTGGCCCGTGACGAGTTGCAAGAAGGTATTGATTACGACTTTGATACAACAACTGGTTTGGTCACGTTTTCCCATCCCCCAGATCCCGATATGCCGATCACGGCGGGCTATGAGTTCGATGTGCCAGTGCGGTTTGACACCGATCATATTCACACCAGTGTGGCCAGTTTTCAGGCGGGTGAAGCGCTGAATGTCCCAATCATCGAGGTGCGTGTGTGATGGCGGGTCAATCAACGGCGTTTCTGGATCATGCCGCCAGTGGATTAACAACGCTGTGTCGCTGTTGGGCGATCACCCGCGCGGATGTGGTCGAATATGGCTTTACCGATCACGACTTGCCGTTGGCGTTTGAGGGGGTAGCGTTCAAAGCCGAGACTGGTTTGACCGCAGCAGCGTTGACTCAAAGCACAGGTCTGTCTGTGGACAATACCGAGGCGCTGGGCGCGTTGTCTGATGCGTCGATTACAGAAACCGACATTGAAGCGGGTCGCTTTGACGGGGCCGAAGTGCGGGCGTGGTTGGTCAACTGGGCGGATGTGTCCGTCCGGTGGTTGCAGTTTCGCGGCACAATTGGCGAGATGCGCCGCGCAGGTGGTGCGTTCCATGCAGAATTACGCGGGCTGACAGAAGCGTTGAATCGTCCGTTGGGGCGTATTTATCAAAAGCCATGTACTGCCGTTTTGGGAGACAAGGGCTGTCGTTTTGACACCAAAACTGCAAGTTTCTTTTCAGAACTTGCGGTGGAGCGGATCGAGGACCGTCGCATTCTGCGCTGGGAGGGTTTTACCGACTTTGATGTGCAGTGGTTCCAACGTGGCCGTCTGGATGTGCTGAGTGGTGATGGCATTGGTCTTTGGGGCATGGTCAAGGATGATCGCTTTATCGGCAAAGATCGCGTCGTTGAGTTGTGGGAACCTATGCGTGGTGTTCTGGAGGCTGGTACTGTCGTGCGGCTAACCGCGGGCTGTGACAAGCGGTTTGAGACCTGTTCGGCCAAGTTCACCAATGTTTTGAACTTTCAAGGCTTCCCTGATTTGCCCGGTGAGGACTGGATGGTCCGCTATCCCAAACGTGCGGATGCCAACACGGGGGGGAGCAGACGATGAGTTTTCCTGAGACTTTAATCGGAAATGCGGTAGTGTCTGTGGCCCGTGATTGGGTAGGGACGCCTTATGTGCATCAATCCTCGGTTCGCGGGGCTGGAACAGATTGTTTAGGACTGTTGCGCGGTGTGTGGCGTGAGGTGCTGGGAGGGGAGCCTGAGGCGGTGCCTGCCTATTCTATGGATTGGTCCGAACCACAGGTGGAGGAACGTCTGTGGGCCGCAGCTGTGCGTCATTTGTCTGCCAAGATGGTTGATGATGTCGCCGCGGGCGACGTGCTGTTGTTTCGTATGCGCAGTGGCGCTGTGGCCAAGCATTTGGGCCTTCAGGGCCGTGTGGGGGAGAACCCCAGTTTTATTCACGCATATTCAGGGCATGGAGTGGTCGAAAGCCCGCTGAGCGCCCCGTGGCGTCGCCGCATTGTGGCGCGTTTTGCATTTCCAGAGGGGGACAGCTGATGGCGACGGTACTTCTTTCGGCGGCAGGGGCCGCTATTGGTGGATCACTTGGGGGCACCTTTGCGGGTCTGTCTTCGGTTGTGATTGGGCGTGCCGTTGGCGCGACATTGGGCAAGGTCATTGATCAACGCCTGATGGGGCAGGGATCTGATGTGGTTGAAACGGGCCGCGTTGATAAGTTCCGACTTACCAACGCTGGTGAAGGTGATGCGGTTGCGCAGGTTTATGGCCGCATGCGATTGGGCGGGCAGATCATCTGGTCCTCTGATTTTATTGAGGCGGTGACGGTTTCTGGTGGTGGCAAAGGTGGGCCAAGCCAGCCTGTCACCAAAGAGTTTAGTTACTCCGTTAGTCTTGCCATTGCCCTGTGTGAGGGAGAGATCACACGAGTGGGCCGCATCTGGGTCGATGGTGATGAAATCACGCCAGATGATCTAAACATGCGGGTTTACTTGGGTGGTGATGACCAACAGCCAGATTCGGTGATCGAGGCGATTGAAGGCGTGGGGCAGGTCCCTGCATATCGTGGGACGGCCTATGTTGTATTGGAAGGTTTGCAGCTGCAGCAGTTTGGCAATCGTGTGCCGCAGTTTTCATTTGAGGTGGTGCGCCCTGAGCAGCCAGATGAGATAGGCGCAGAAGATGAGATAACGCGCGCGGTGAAAGCTGTCGCTTTGATCCCAGGTACTGGGGAGTATGCATTGGCCACGACGCCAGTGTTTTACACGGATGGCGCAACGGACCGATACAGCGCGAATGTGCATTCACCATCAGGAAAGACAGACTTTGCGACGTCTTTGGAAGCAATGGGTGATGAGTTGCCAAATTCTGAGGCGGCCTCGTTGATTGTGTCGTGGTTTGGGGATGATCTGCGGTGTGGGTCTTGCACCGTGCGCCCCAAGGTAGAGCGCCACGATGTCGATGGCGAGAATATGCCGTGGATTGTATCTGATACACCGCGTGCTGCCGCCCCATTGATCGCCACGATAAAGGGGCGTCCTATATACGGCGGCACCCCCGCGGACAATTCTGTGGTTGAAGCCATACAGGCGATGAACGCCGCTGGCAAAGCTGTGATGTTCTACCCCTTCATCTTGATGGACCAGCAAGAGGGCAATCTGCTGCCTGACCCATACAGTGATGCGCTGGGCCAGCCGCATTTGCCATGGCGTGGGCGAATTACAACCTCAAAGGCCCCAAATATGGTGGGGACGGTCGACGGTACAGCTGTGGCCGCGTCTGAAGTTGCTGCGTTCTTTGGGAATGCTGTGGCGTCTGACTTTGTCATTCACGGTGATTGCGTTTTGTATAACGGTCCTGATGAATGGAGCCTGTCGCGATTTATTCTGCATTACGCCGCGTTGTGCTCATTGGCAGGCGGAGTCGAAGCATTTTGTATTGGGTCTGAAATGCGTGGGCTGACACAGATACGGGGGGCTGGGAATAGCTTTCCCGCTGTTGCACGGTTGATTGCGTTGGCAGCAGAGGTCCGAACGCTGGTCGGGCCAGAGACGAAGATCAGCTATGCCTCGGATTGGTCCGAGTACTTTGGTTATTCACCTCAAGACGGCAGTGGGGATCGCTATTTCCACCTTTATCCGCTGTGGGCAGATGACAACATCGATTTCATTGGTATCGATAACTACATGCCATTGTCTGATTGGCGGGATGGTGTCGATCATTTGGATGCTGGCTTTGGATCGATCTATGATCTGGATTACCTGCGCCTGAATATTGAAGGGGGTGAGGGGTATGATTGGTACTACCATTCCATAGATGCGGAGGCAGCCCAGATACGTACTGCTATTTCAGATGGGGCCCACTCAGAACCTTGGGTGTTTCGATATAAGGACATCCGCAGTTTTTGGTCTTTGGTGCACTATGAACGCGTGGGGGGCGTACGGTCTTTAACTCCGACGGTATGGGAGCCTATGACCAAGCCGATCTGGTTTACCGAATTTGGCTGTGCTGCGATTGATAAAGGTACAAATCAACCCAACAAATTCTTGGATGCAAAATCATCGGAAAGCAGCCTGCCCAAACATTCAAACGGGGCACGTGATGATCTTATGCAGAAGCAATATCTGCGGGCGATGGCATCATACTGGAATGATCCCGACAACAATCCAGTGTCAGAGGAATATGATGGGCCAATGATAAATATGTCCCGCGCCTTTGTCTGGGCATGGGATGCGCGACCCTTTCCAATATTTCCCAATAACGTGGAGGTCTGGAGCGACGGTCCGAATTATGCCCGTGGTCATTGGATTAATGGTCGTACAGGGGCGCGTAGCTTGGCGTCCGTTGTGGACGAGATATGCAAACGTGCTGGCATGGTGCATCACGACGTAACGAGTCTGTATGGCTATGTGCGTGGGTAAATCAGCACGAATGTGGCGGATGCGCGTGCCTCTTTGCAACCCTTGATGCTGCGCTATGCCTTTGACGCTATTGAGCGGGATGGAGTGTTGCGGTTCCGGATGCGGGACGGGATGGGGGCGGTTCCCGTTGATCCTGATCGCTTTGCGCTGGGCGGCGAGTTCGAGGGAACGTTGGAACAAACCCGCGAGGCAGAGGCAGAGATAGCAGGCCGTGTGCGCCTTGGATTTGTTCGGGTCGATGGGAATTTCGAGAACGCGATTGAAGAAGCTGTGCGGCCAGATGAAGCTACGCATGCTGTGTCTACCTCGCAATTGCCAATTTCGCTGACCTTAGCCGAGGGTCGCCAGGTAACAGAGCGCTGGTTGGCCGAGGCGGCAACCGCTCGTGATATGATCCGCATGGCATTGCCACCATCCCAAATTGGGATCGGGGCAGGGGACGTGGTCCTATTGCCTGCTGACAGGGATGAGGGCGGTGGTCGGTTCCGTGTCGATAGGATCGAACACGGTGCGTCACAATTGATAGAAGCGGTGCGAATTGATCCCGAAGTGTATCACCCGTCAGACATCGCGGAAGAGTTGGCCCGTGTTGAGGCGTTTGTGGCGGCTGTTCCGGTACTGCCATTGTTTATGGATCTGCCTTTGATCATAGGTGAAGAAGTGCCACATGCGCCATATTTGGCTGCCACAGCACCACGTTGGCCAGGGGACGTGGCTGTCTACAGATCGCTCACGGATGAGAACTTTGTTTTGAGTGATGTTTTATCTGCTCGTTCCACAGTTGGGGTAACTCAAAATGATATGCCACGTGCCCGCGCTGGGCTGTCAGATCAGGGAGACGCATTGGAGGTGAAGCTGACTTTTGGTGCGTTGTCTTCGGTTACCCAAGAGGCGCTGCTGAGTGGGAGTAATCTGGCGGCGATTAGCGATGGATCGACAGACCAATGGGAGTTGTTTCAATTTAGAGACGCAGAGTTAGTAAGTGCTGGTACATTTGCATTGTCACACAGATTGCGTGGGCAATTGGGGTCTGATGCGTTGATGCCCGATATTTGGCCTGCGGGGTCATGGTTTGTGCTGTTGAATGGCGTGCCAAGCCAAATTGATATGGCAGCGAATTTACGACGTATCGAGCAGAACTTCCAAATCGGGCCGGCGGTCAGGCCGAATAACGATCCGTCGTATGTGGCGCAAAGCCATGTGTTTGAAGGTGTTGGATTGCGACCCTACGCGCCTGTACACTTGCGTAAGTCGGGTACACCGGATCATGAATTTAACTGGATTAGGCGAACACGTTTGGATGGCGATGATTGGACCTTGCCCGAAGTGCCACTGAATGAAGAAACGGAAAGTTACCGAGTTCAAGTAAAAGTTGGTGGTGAGGTGATCCGTGAGGCATTCGTTTCTGACGTAATGTGGTCGTATACGGGGGGGATGCGCACTGCTGATGGCGTTGTGGGGCTCTATTCATTTGAGGTTGCGCAAGTTTCAGCACGATTTGGCGTCGGGCTGGCTGCACAGACAATTGTTGCAGCCTGATGAGGCCGGTCTTGATGAATGATCTTACGTCGGCTGCACGCGCTTTGCTGCTTGTGCAACCTGAAAAACGGATTGAATTGGCGATGATGCTCTTGCGAGACACTGATTTTGGTGATCGTTATACCCGTCGATTTGGACGCGCACATGCTGATTTTGGTGATGGAACGCTATCGGCTGCTGCCCGCAAACGGCCATTGGCCAAAGAGCCAACATTAGATGATTTCACTTACTGCGAGTGTCTATCGGTGGTCGTGCAACAGCTTATGAAACGACGAACAAGAGCCAATGATAAAGTTGAAACTTAAAAGAAATGGGTCATTCATTTTTGAAATATGACCCATCACAGCTTTGCGTTTGGCATTTCAAGTCTTACATGTCTATTCTAACCGAGAAACTGAGAGGCTCATAATGGCTGATATACGCACAGATATTCGATCTATAGATCCGGCTTGGGAACAAATTCAGGATGAAGCACGTCAGGCAGTTCTGGACGAACCTTTAGTTGGTGGTTTTATTCACGCCTGTATTTTGCATCATAAATCACTGGAGAAGGCGCTTTCTTATCGTGTAGCTGCCAAACTGGCTTCGAATGAGATGTCGATGGTTGTTGTGCGCGAGATCGTTGAAGAGGCGTACGCTGCAGACCCGTCTTTGGTCGCGGCATCCCGTGCGGATTTAGTTGCGATCTTTGAGCGTGATCCTGCGTGCCACCGTTTGTTGCAGCCAATCCTTTATTTCAAAGGGTATCAGGCAATTCAAGCCTACCGCGTCGGTCACTATCTTTGGACGCAAGGTCACAAGGATTTGGCCTATTTTTTTCAAATGCGAGTTTCAGAAATTTTTGGCGTCGATATTCATCCCGCGGCCCGTATCGGGCGTGGAATTATGATTGATCACGCTCATTCGATCGTAATAGGTGAGACTGCAGTTGTTGGTGACAACGTGTCGATGCTGCATTCAGTCACTCTGGGTGGCACCGGCAAAGAAGAAGAGGATCGCCATCCTAAGATTGGTGATGGTGTTCTGATTGGTGCCGGAGCGAAAGTTCTTGGAAATATCAGCGTTGGAAATTGCAGTCGCATCGCGGCGGGTTCTGTTGTGTTGCAGGACGTGCCAGCATGTAAAACTGTTGCAGGGATTCCGGCAAAGATTGTGGGAGAGGCGGGTTGTGATCAACCGTCGGTCTCAATGAACCACATGCTAGGCCCAGACGCGAAGTGAATACGTAAAACGGTCAACATGCGCGATAGGCTATTCCTATCGCGCATGTTATTCTAGGCTAACATGACCATTGGGTTTTCAAGGTTGTCGACAATGGCATTCAACAATTCTGCTCCTAACGCACCGTCAATAACCCTGTGATCTACTGACAGTGTGACAGACATAACTGTCGCAACCACCAAATCACCATCAGGTCCAACAATAGCTTTTTTCTTACCTGCACCAACGGCTAAAATTGCGCCGTGTGGCGGGTTGATAACAGCATCGAAATTGTCGATCCCAAACATGCCAAGGTTAGAGACTGCAAAGCTGCCACCCTGATATTCATGTGGCGCAAGTTTGCGGTTCTTGGCGCGTGCTGCAAGGTCTTTCATCTCGGCCGATAACGCAGAAAGTGATTTCATTTCTGCATCTTTAAGCACTGGCGTGAACAATCCGCCCTCAATTGCGACGGCAACGGCCACATCAGATGGTTTAAGTTTAAATACACGATCGCCAGCCCAAACAGCGTTTGCATCCGGTTGTGATTGTAACGCTAAGGCACAAGCCTTGATGATGAAATCGTTGATCGAAAGCTTGACGCTACGGGCTTCAAGCTGCTTGTTCAACTTGCTGCGGAAGCTAAGCAGCGCGTCTAGTTGGATGTCGCGGCGCAGATAAAAATGCGGCACGGTTTGTTTGGCTTCTGTAAGACGTGCAGCGATTGTCTTGCGCATGCCATCAAGTGGAACCTCAACGTATTCCCGATCCGCATACATTTTAGCCACGGTATCAGCTGAAGGGCCGGTTGGCATTGATGTTGTTGCGGCTGGCGTGCTTGCTGTTGCAGCGATTGGTTTCGTTGCCTGTGCCGTGGCTGTTGCGCCCTCAACATCGGCTTTGACGATGCGACCACGTGGACCACTGCCAGTCATTGTCGATAAGTCGATGCCTTTGCTTGCAGCGATGCGACGCGCTAATGGAGAGGCGAAGATGCGGTTGCCATCTTTCGCGATGGGTGCCGCTGGTGCAGGGGTCGCAGCGGTAGGTGCTGACGCGGCGTCGGGTGTAACTGCTGCGGCGGTTGTCGTTGGGGCAGGGGCTGACGAAATATCACCAGCCTGTTCACCATCTTCGAGTAGAACGGCGATCACCGTGTTAACTTTAACTCCTTCGGAGCCTTCAGCGACCATGATCTTGCCGATAGTGCCTTCGTCGACGGCTTCAAATTCCATCGTCGCTTTGTCGGTTTCGATTTCGGCCAACAGATCGCCGGAGGAGACAGTGTCGCCCTCCTTGACCAGCCATTTGGAAAGCGTGCCTTCTTCCATTGTCGGAGACAGCGCGGGCATGAGAATTTCGATTGGCATGTCAGCGGCTCCTTATTTGTAGGTGACTTGTTTCACGGCCGCGACAACTTCGTCGGTCGTGATAAGTGCGTGGCGTTCTAGGTTTGCGGCGTAGGGCATTGGTACGTCTTTGCCGGTGCAGTTGATCACTGGTGCGTCGAGGTAATCAAACGCCTCTTGCATGATCACGGAACTGATGTAGCTGCCGACGGACCCTTGTGGCCAACCCTCTTCAACTGTCACGCAACGGTTTGTTTTCATGACAGATTTAATGATTGTGGCGGTGTCCATTGGGCGCAAAGTACGTAGATCGATGACCTCGGCAGAAATACCTTCTTCGGCCAGCTTATCAGCGGCTTCCAATGCATATGTCATGCCGATGCTGAAGCTAACGATGGTCACATCTGTACCTTCGCGCCAGATACGAGCCTTTCCAAACGGAACCGTATGGTCTTCAATGTCAGGTACATCAAAAGTGCGGCCATAGAGAATTTCGTTCTCAAGGAAGATAACAGGATTGTTGTCCCGGATGGCAGTTTTCATCAGACCCTTAGCGTCGGATGCTGAGTAGGGCATTGCGACTTTCAGGCCTGGAATTTGCATGAACCAAGCGGCATAATCTTGGCTGTGTTGTGCACCAACACGTGCTGCTGCGCCGTTCGGGCCACGGAACACCATCGGTGCTCCCATTTGACCGCCAGACATATACAACGTTTTGGCTGCAGAGTTGATGATGTGGTCCATGGCTTGCATGGCGAAGTTGAACGTCATGAATTCTACAATTGGACGCAGACCACCAAAGGACGCGCCAGTTGCGATACCAGCAAAACCGTGTTCGGTGATCGGTGTGTCGATGACGCGACGGGCACCGAATTCATCAAGCATACCCTGGGAAATCTTATAGGCACCTTGGTATTCGGCAACTTCTTCACCCATCAAGAACACGGCGTCGTCGCGTCGCATTTCTTCTGACATACCGTCACGCAATGCTTCACGCACGGTTTGTTGTTTCATCGGCGTGCCCTCAGGCCAATCGGGTGAGGTGTCGATGATTGGTGCAGCAGGTGCTTTTGCGGTAGCTGCGGCAGTGGCTGGTGCAGCACTTGGCGCGGCTTCGACCACAGGCGCGGTTGTCGCGATGTCGTCAGCGCTTTCGCCATCTTCGATCAGAACGGCGATGGCGGTGTTCACTTTGACGCCTTCGGTCCCTTCGGCAATCAAGATCTTGCCAATGATCCCTTCATCCACAGCCTCAAATTCCATCGTCGCCTTATCAGTTTCGATCTCGGCCATGATGTCGCCGGATTTCACAGTATCACCTTCTTTGACCATCCATTTGGACAAAGTGCCTTCTTCCATCGTTGGAGAGAGGGCGGGCATTAGAATTTCGGTAGCCATATCAATCTCTCCAATTACGCGTAGATGTCGGTCCACAACTCTTCAAGAGCTGGTTCCGGGCTTGCTTTTGCAAATTCAGCAGATGCGTTCACAACGGCTTTGATTTCTTTGTCGATGGCTTTTAGGTCATCTTCGGTTGCGTGTTTGCCAGTAAGAAGCAATTCGCGAACCTGTTCGATTGGATCACGTTCGTCACGCATTTTTTGCACTTCTTCGCGAGTCCGGTATTTTGCTGGATCCGACATCGAGTGACCGCGATAACGATATGTTTTGATTTCAAGAATATAAGGGCCTTTGCCAGAACGGCAGTGCGCCACAGCAGTTTCGCCAGCGGCTTTGACAGCCAATACATCCATGCCATCCACAGCTTCACCCGGAATGCCAAACGCTTTGCCGCGTTCATAGATTTCTGCAGATGAAGTGGAGCGCTGCTGGGAGGTACCCATCGCGTATTGATTGTTTTCGATCACAAAGACACAGGGCAAGTCCCAAAGGGCGGCCATGTTGAATGTTTCGTATACTTGACCTTGGTTCGCAGCGCCGTCACCGAAGTAAGCGAATGTCACGCGTCCATTGTCGAGATACTTGTCAGCGAAGGCGAGGCCGGCACCAAGTGGAACCTGTGCAGCAACAATACCGTGACCACCGTAGAAGTGTTTTTCCTTAGAGAACATGTGCATTGAGCCGCCTTTCCCTTTGGAATAGCCACCCTCGCGTCCTGTCAATTCTGCCATCACACCGTTTGCGTCCATTCCACAGGCCAACATGTGGCCGTGATCGCGGTAAGACGTGACACGCTTGTCGCCTTCTTGTGCGGTGGCCTCAAGGCCAACCACAACGGCTTCCTGGCCAATGTAGAGGTGACAGAAACCGCCAATTAGGCCCATCCCGTACAACTGCCCAGCTTTTTCCTCAAAGCGTCGGATCAAAAGCATATCTTTATAATAGGCTTTCAATTCGTCTGCTGAAACATTGGTGTGTTCAGCGGGTTGCTTGGTCGTTTTGCGTGCGGCCATACGAGCGTCCTCCGTCGAGATAGTTTAATGTTAAACTATCTATTACAGGAATATTGCGTGTGATGCGAGTGCCAATATGACCTTAGGGAATTCTTGTCTTTAATCATCTGATTTAAAACGGAAACCCGAATTTTGTTTGGATAATACGAGGGGTATTTAGCGGATTACTATTTCGTCTGCGCGTACCATACCTAAAACTGACCGTGCTTGTTCATCCAATAGGTCAAGATCAAGGTAATCATCAGACAAACGATGAGTGAGGTTTTCCATCAAAGCGACATTGGCCTGAACCCGCACCAACTGTAGCTGCAATTCTTCGGCCTCCGCCGTGATTTCCACACGGCGAAACAGGCCATAGTCACCCTGCACAGCTGCAAAAGTGAAATAGACACACAAGGCGAACGCCACTGCGAAAAAGATGAACGTGCCAAAAGCGGGACGTGCTAAACTGGTCATTGGTCTGCCTCAACCGATACTTATGTCGAACCACCTCTTGTCGGGTGGATTTCGATACTATGCCATAGGTGATTCGCTATGTGAATCCCCTTATTTGAAGGTAACAACTTATTTCCAATTGGTTTAACCCTGTAACGCCGCAACACCGGGCAACTCTTTGCCTTCCATCCACTCAAGGAAAGCACCGCCAGCTGTCGAAATATAGGTGAAGTCGTCGGCGGCACCAGCAAGGTTCAAGGCGGCTACAGTATCACCGCCACCAGCAACGGTGATCAGATCACCAGATTTGGTCAGTGCGGCGGCGGCTTTTGCTGCGGCCATTGTGGCCTTGTCAAATGGTGCGATTTCGAATGCCCCGAGAGGGCCATTCCAAATTAGAGTGTTTAGATTGTCGAATTCTTGGACAATTTCGCTCATCGCGACATCCCCAGCATCAAGGATCATTTGATCCGCCTCAAGTACAGTATCTGCGTTTAAGGCAACCAGCTCGTAGTCTGCGCCTGCTGCAAACGCGCGTGACACCCGCCCGTCGCTGGGTAGGACTATTTTACACCCTGTTGCTTTAGCTTGCTTTAGGATGTCGCGTGCAGTGTCGTGCAGATCGGGTTCTTGCAAAGAACTGCCAAGGGATGCCCCCATTGCGCCAAGGAATGTGTTGGCCATCCCACCACCAATCACCAGCACATCCAATTTTCCGACTAAGTTCATCAACAAGTCGATTTTGGTCGAAACCTTTGCGCCACCGACAACTGCGCCAACAGGGCGTTTGGGTGTGGAAAGTGCGGCCTCTAGCGCAGTAAGTTCGGCTTGCATCAGACGACCTGCGCAGCTTGGCATTACTTTGGCCAGACCGGTTGTGCTTGCATGTGCACGGTGGGCTGCGGAAAAGGCATCGTTACAAAAGATGTCTCCCAAGGCCGCGACACGAGCGGCGAAAGCTGGGTCGTTGGCCTCTTCGCCTGCGTGAAACCGGATGTTTTCCAGTAGGGTAATTCCATTTGGAAGCGGGCCTTTTTCGGCCTCTTCAAGTGTTTCAATGAATGTCACGCTTTGGCCAAATGCTTCTTCTAATTCTGGCAGGCAAATCCGCAGTGACATCTCTGGCACCACTTTGCCTTTTGGCCGCCCGAAATGTGCAATCAGAATAGGTTTGCCACCTTTCGCAAGGATGTTTGCAACTGTGGGTGCGATCCGTTCGATCCGTGTCGCGTCGCTCACCTGGCCATTTTCGACGGGTACATTGATGTCCACACGCAGCAAAACTCGTTTGCCGTTTAGATCCATATCGTCCAGCGATTTCCAACCCATGTGTGTCATCCTTATCTAACTTGCAAAATATGGGCATGGTTTCGCTGTTAATCACCATAAGGTCAACGGATGAGTGCTGCATCTGCTTGGCAATCGCGCCTTATCGTTTTAGGTATCTCGGGACTTAAGTTTTGAGGAGAGCCAAGATGGCCGATATTAAAGACCCAGAAAACACGATCCTGATGGAGCTGAAAGGTGGCACAGTCACTATTGAGCTATTGCCAAAGATTGCACCGCTACACGTGGCACGCATGAAGGAATTGGTCCGTGCAGGCGAATACGACAATGTTGCATTCCACCGCGTGATCGACGGCTTCATGGCGCAAACGGGCGATGTTGCGAATGGCGATATGGAAGACAACTTTAACCTGCGCGCAGCAGGTACAGGTGGATCGTCCATGCCGGATCTTAAGGCCGAGTTCTCCAAGGTGCCGCACGCACGTGGTTCCATCGGTGCTGCACGTTCCGCCAGCCCGGACAGTGCAAACAGCCAGTTCTTTATCAACTTCTCCGAAAACACATTCCTGAATGGTCAGTACACTGTGTACGGCCAAGTCATTGAAGGCATGAAGCTGGTTGATGAATTGAACCGTGGCGAGCCACCTGCGGAACCTGATCGTATGATCAGCGTTAAAGTTGCTGCAGATGCGTAAGATTGTTGCGTTTCTGGCTTTGATGGCATCGCCTGCAGCAGCGACAGGCATAGCGATCGAAGTGGCTGGCGAGGGTGCCAATGGCACTATCACCATCGACTTGTTCGAGGATGTAGCACCTGCTCATGCCGAACGTATTTCAGGTTTAGCGGCTGATGGTGCCTATGATGGCGTGGTGTTTCACCGCGTGATCGACGGTTTCATGGCACAGACCGGTGACGTTCAGTTTGGCACCGATCCATCAAACTTGGGTCAAGCCGGTCGTGGCGGTTCTGATCTTCCAAATCTACCGGCTGAGTTTTCTGACTTACCGTTTGATCGCGGTGTGGTTGGCATGGCGCGTTCGCAAAGCGAAGACAGTGCAAACAGCCAATTCTTCATTATGTTCGCACCAGGTCCCTTCCTGAACGGTCAATATACCGTTGTTGGGAGTGTGACGGATGGTTTGGACGTTTTGGATGCGATCAAACTTGGGGCGGGACCGAATGGTTCTGTTGTTGGTTTGGCCGATTTGATGAAAAAAGTGACTGTTACGGATTGAAGGTTGGTGCGCAACACGTGCACCTGACTTATTCTGCAGGCAATTTAGAAAGGCGCACTCTTGAGTGCGCCTTTCTCGTTTTGTTTGTGCGTAAAACGATTGTTTACGAGACGTTATGAGGCCACTTTATTTGGGTGATAACCTAGATTTTCCATTTGTTAATGTCCGCTTCGAGCCCAAACAATGCTATTGAGCGAACAGTTCTCAGGAATTGAATGACTGTATTGGATCGTCTTCATTAGTGTCGTTAAAGTCACCATCAGTGTATTCAGAAATGACCCTTCGCCAAAACAACTGCGCTGCTTTGTTCATTGCGATTTGTTCGACAGTCCACCATCCAGAGAACATCCTAAACAACATTTTTGCTGCATCACTTCCAACTCCAGAACGTCTATGTTTCCTCAAGAGAAAGAACTGCTCCATGTCAAATTCGTCCTCATTTGTGCGGCGAACAATCGCAAAGCCTACTGGCTCTGCATCGATCAATATGAGACGGGGATAGCGGCTTGTATCATCCCACATTTCCTCAAAGCACTTTATTGCGGGAAAAAGGCCATCTACTCCGATTGCCCAGCCGTTTATCTCACTAAAATCGTATGAGTAGAGCTGTGCCATCCTATCGAACAGGGCTTTGTCTTTCAATGTGGGTTCAACCAGCTTCAACAATTTCAAAGTCCTCCTGATATTTATTGGTAATCTAAACATCGCGACAAATTTGGAGAAGTACAACGGCAGCTTAGTCCCGCAAAGCAGACTTCCGTAATCTTTGGCTATACAAGGAAAATCGCATTTCTTGTATAGGAATTGCATTCGGGAGTTGAGGCCCGATATCTAATTGATCAAGACCTCCCAGAGGCCACATAGAAAAAGACGCTACAAGCCAATGCAGCGCCTTTCAAATTCTATTA
>JBLHPE010000023.1:0-27328 GCA_047624005.1 Ascidiaceihabitans sp. | reverse complement strand
ACGGCAGGATCTGTGTATCATTCTTCATAGGCGTATTGCTCCTTGTGAGGTTCTGGCCGGCTTTGACACCTGCCACAATACGCCGCCTTTCAAATCACGCCATCACCCAAATTCGGTCATAACTCTTGTGAAATCCGTGTTGGCGACGATACCGCCAATGCTCAAATCCGTATCTGCGGGTGGTAATCCATCTGGGAAAACCAAGAAATATCCGTCTTCTCCTGTATCATTTAGATCATTGTCGTTGTTCAGATCGACATCGATCACCGCAACCTGCCATGTCGTTGTGACACCTCCGACGGTTTGTGAGACTGTGAATGTATAATCCCAGATGAGTTGTTGATCGGAGCCGGCTATATCGACGGTCTGTTCTCCAACACCACCAATTTGTTCTTGCGCTGAAACTTGTTCATTTGTTGGATCGCCATTGAAGTTTGAAGCACCGTCTTCTTCTTGGACAACAAAATACGTATCGGAGCCAGTATAGCGCCAATCGTCACCAGTTGGTGCGAATGCATAGTTTATAGGGTTGCCATCAATCGTGCTTTGGGTTCCCAAAATGACATCGCTGTAGGCATAAAAAATTGCCATAACTCAAATCCAATCCAAACTTTTTTGTTGGATTGTTTCTGAACTGGAAACAGGGCCGCAGTGCGGCTGTTTCGGCTCCTTTAAGTCAAATCAGAGGTCATTTTCTTGCAATTGTGGTGCGAACTAGGCAGAACTGTAGCATTTACTACCCTCGATAGTAGGTTGATTGAAGGGCGATCAACTTAAGCGATCTTACTGAAGAAATGGCAGTGGGTCGACGCTGTCAAAACCATTTCGTACCTCAAAATGAACATAAGCATCATCGCCTGTGCGTAGATTAGCGATGCCCTGACCACGGCGCACGCTATCACCTTTTCTGACCTTAACATCCGTAACATTGGCATAAACGGTCAAAAGGTTGTCGGGGTGACGCACGACAATGATCGGCACGCCATCACCGCTTTTTGTTATGGCGGCAACTGTGCCAGCGGCTGCGGCTTTTACAGCCGTTCCAGCGCCACCTTTGATGTTTATGCCTTCATTCTTACCTTTGGCGTATTCGCGAATGATGGATCCACTTACAGGGAAAGTCATCTTCGCAACCTTTGCTGGTGTTGTTTGCTTGCCAACGTCAGCTATAGGTTTTGCTGGCTTGGCGGCCGCTTGCGGAGTTTTGACAGTCTGGGCAACGGTGTCATCTTTTGGCAGCGGTTTAGCCGCACTTGGCGGAGTAGGGGTCGGCGACCCTTGGCCCGGCACTTGGACTGCGGCGGCTGCGTCACGCTGGCGTTTGGGCGGGTTTTGCTTTGCCACAGGGATCAATAGGAATTGGCCTTCGCGCACGGCGAAATCGCTCCCTAGCCCGTTCCATTCTGCCAATGACTTTGCTGAGACCTGATAAAGACGTGCAACTGTGAATGCTGTTTCACCACGTTCGACTTTGTGCCGGATTGGTTCGACACCTGTTTGACCAGCTAGGGGCGAGGAATTGGCTGCTGGAAGTGCTGCAGTTCTGACAGGCGTCGTGTCTGGTGCATTGTCGATAGCGTTGCCAGCCAAAGTGGTAACATCAACGGGTTGGGTTAGAATTGGGCCGGTTCCAACAGCACCCGTTAATGGAGAAGGTTCTGTAACACGGCGGGGTAGGGCAATTATCTCGCCTTTGCGAAGGGGCACATCAACGGCCACGCCGTTGAATTTAGCAAGCTCTGCAACATCTAGGCCTAACCGTGTAGCAACGTTGCCTAACGTGTCACCACGATTAGCTACAGCAACCTGATAATTTGGATAAGAGATGACACCGCGATTGTCTGCTTTTGGTCGGTCTGCAGTCGCATTTACTGCTGCATTGGCTGTTGTGAAGCCACCATTTAACCCACGTAAGTCAAAGTCAAAAGGTTGGTCGCCACAAGCAGCAAGTGCGACCATTGCGGTGCTTGCCATCATGATCCGCACACGTGCGCATTTAATGCTGGGTAGAATACTCATCTGCTCGCCCTCTTTCGGCCTCGTGTTTGTCCGAGGATTTTGAGGGTGCTTAGCGTATTTTAGAGTGTTTTACTAGATATCTTTGGGGGGAGGATTTTGTGAAAGGTAGCAAAATTACGCCGACGGGTTAGGCATCTTTGCCGAGGCCTTCAAGCAAAGGTACAAACCGAACGGGACGAAGTTCAGAGTATTCCAACCCGCTTTCGGTTTTATGGACTTTGATTAGACTTTGAACAGTGTCAGACTGACCGACTGGTACAACCATGATCCCGCCCATCTTAAGTTGGGCAAGCAGGGGGCCGGGTGGGTCCTCGGCGGCGGCCGTTACTATGATCCGGTCAAAGGGGGCCTGTTCGGGCAAGCCAAAGCTGCCATCCCCAGTCAGGGCGGTAATATTTGTCAAATCCAGAGCATCAAAGATATCGCGGGCTTCGCGCACAAGGCGACGGTGTCGATCAACCGTGTAAACACGGCGTGCCAATTTGCTGAGGATAGCGGCCTGATAGCCAGAGCCGGTTCCGACCTCCAACACCTTGTCACGTGGTGAAACTTGCAGTGCCTGAGACATCAAACCGACAACCGATGGCTGACTGATGGTTTGCCCGCAAGCAATCGGCAAAGGCATATCTTCATAGGCGCGATCAGCGAAAAGGCCGCGCACAAATGGGCCGCGATCAATGCTTTCCATCGCATGCAAAACGCGTTTGTCTGTCACACCTTTGGAACGCAAGGCATACAGAAACTGCATCTTGCGCTCGGCTTCGGAGGACTGATCTGACGGTAAATCGTCGTTCACGTGTTGATGCCTTTGAGCCTGTCCATAACAGCATGTGCGGTCAAATCGGCCCGCATCGGGGTGACTGAGACGTAGCCATCAAGATTGACAGCTGCGTCAGTTCCTGCGGCACAGACAGCACGCTGATCGCCGCCCTTAATCCAAAGGAAACGTCGCCCTGATGGGGCATTATGTGCCTCGGTTGAAAAGCCAGTGTTTGGGCGCCGTCCTTGTGATGCCAGCCTTATGCCTTTGACATCTTTGGCAGGAACTGGCGGAAAGTTCACATTATAAAACAGAGAGTAATCGGCGTTTTCTGTTGGCGTTTCTGCCAAAATGCGCCGGACTACCTCTGCACCGTGCTGTGCCGCTGCTTCAAACGGATCGTCGAGGCCAAGGTTTTCAGGACCAAAATACTGCGATAAAGCAATCGCTGGTAGGCCTTGCAACGCAGCTTCCATTGCCGCGCCGATGGTCCCAGAGTACAGCGTGTTTTCGGCGGAATTATTGCCGCGGTTCACACCTGACAAAACCAGATCGGGTAGGTTGTCTTTCATCACTTCATGTAACCCTGCTAGGACGCAATCGGCTGGGGACCCTTCGGTCGCAAAGCGGCGCTCGCCCATTTGGCTGATCATCATGGGATGGGTATAGCTGATGCAATGGCCAACACCGGATTGCTCAAAAGCTGGGGCGACAATCCAGACCTCTCCGTCCGGGCCTGCTATTTCTGTTGCGATTACTTCAAGGACTTTTAGCCCTGGTGCAGTAATGCCGTCGTCGTTGGTGATCAATATGCGCATGATTGGCCCCTTTATGCTTTGATAGGCAAGGGGGGCTTGTGCGGCAAGGGCGGGTAGCCTCTGGCGGAAGTTTTTTTAGCAAAATGAACGAGGGTCGTTGCGGATAAGACTCAGAGGCCAGCTAGAATTTTTTCGGCCTGTGTTTGTGGATCATTGAGGGCATCACGGTTTTCGCCAGGGTGGAAACGTGCCCGAGTGGCTGTGGGCATAGGGTCTGGTGTTACGATATGTACTTTTGGACCAATAGTTTTCGTTTCCGCCTGCCAGCTTCGGGCAAGTGCAATTTGCGCGGCTTTGGTTGCGCCGTAGCTACCAAAGAATTGTTGCCCTGCACGGGGGTCATCGAAAAATACAGCTTGGCCTGATTTGCCGAGCAACGGCGCAACATAAGCGATCAATGTTGCTGTCGCGGTTATATTGCCGGTAATTGATTTGGCTAGGTCTTTGGCATCGATGTGTGATGTCGGTGTCAACGGGGCTGCGTGAACGGCCGTATGAAGCCAGATATCCAAAGTTCCCCATCGGTCGTAAATCCCACGACACAGGGTTGCCATTGCGTCGGCGTTGGTCACGTCCATTGGCGCAAGTGTTGCACTGCCGCCTTTGGCTTGGATCAGGTCGTCCAATTCTTCCAATGCACCCGTGGTTTTGGCCACGGCGATGATGTGATGTGTGTCGCAAAGCGCGAGTGCGAGTGCGGCACCTAGGCCGCGAGACGCGCCGGTGATGAGTGCTGTTTTTGTCATGCCTGCGTGATGGGGCGGTTTTGCCCAAAGGTCAAGTTTTTGCGCGGTGATAAGTGAGCGTCAGATAAGCGCAGTGGTGTAGTGCATCTGTTGGAAGCGCGGCATCCAATGGCAAATAGATCGAACGCTTGCCATCAAACTCGAATGTTGTTGGATACAGACTGCGCATGGTTTCGGGCAAGGTCGAGTTGCAGTTTAGGAAGATGCCAAGAGCGTCGGGCCGTTTGGCTGACCAACTTGTGCGCAACGTAGATCCAACACCGCGTTTTTCAGGCAGCCACGCAGGTTCGTTCCATTTTAAGGTTTCAGTAAGCGCGCCGATTTTTGCGGTCTTTGCTGCATCATGTACAATCGCGCGTAGCATGTCGAATTGCTGTCGTGCGGGCGTTGGCCAATTTGAAACAACGTTAAAGACAGTTTTTGATAAAGGTTCCATCAGGTAATCATAACACAAAGTGCTGACATTTTTTGACAGGATATTTGCTGAGGAAGAAAGCGGCTATTCGGCCGCTTTCATTTCAAACCCATTGTCGATCTGATCACTTGGCTTCACGGGGTATTCACCAGAGAAACAAGCGTCGCAATATTGCGGACACTTATTGTTGCGGCCCTTTGCTTCGCCAACTGCGCGGTAAAGACCATCTAGTGAGATGAACTTAAGGCTGTCTACGTTCAAGTGATCGCGCATTTCCTCTTCAGTCATCGTCGCGGCAAGTAATTTGTCACGCTGCGGCGTGTCTACACCATAAAAGCAAGGCCAAGCCGTTGGCGGCGATGCAATGCGGAAGTGAACTTCGGCTGCACCGGCGTCCAAAATCATCTCTTTGATTTTGCGGGATGTGGTGCCGCGTACAACTGAATCGTCCACCAAGATAATTCGTTTTCCCCGCACCAATGCACGGTTTACGTTTAGCTTTAGACGCACACCCATGTTGCGAATTTGCTCTGATGGCTCAATAAACGTGCGGCCCACATATTGGTTACGGATGATGCCCATTGCGAAGGGGATGCCAGATTCCAGTGAAAAGCCGATGGCTGCAGGTGTGCCGCTGTCAGGCACAGGGCAAACCAGGTCGGCATCTACGGGTGCCTCTTTGGCCAATTCGCGGCCAATGGCCTCGCGAGTCTCATAGACCGAACGACCGCCAAGGATGCTATCAGGGCGTGAGAAATAGACGTGTTCAAAGATACAGAAACGGGGGGCAACGCGGCGGAAAGGGAAATGGCTTTGAACACCATTTTTTTCGCTAATGACGACCATTTCGCCCGGTTCAATTTCACGAACAAATTCTGCACCAATAATATCTAGTGCACAGGTTTCTGAGCTCAGTGCCCAGCCATCGCCAATTTTACCCAAGACTAAGGGGCGAACACCCAATGGATCACGTACACCGATCAGTTTGGTGCGGGTCATAGCGACAATAGAAAATGCACCTTCAACGCGTCGCAGGGCATCTTCCATCCGTTCGGGGATGTTTCGCTGCATTGATCGGGCCATTAAGTGAATGATGCATTCGGAATCTGATGAGCTTTGGAATATAGAGCCACGCTCGATCAATTCACGGCGCAAGGCGTTGGCATTCGTGATGTTACCATTGTGCGCAATCGCAGCACCGCCCATCGCAAATTCACCAAAGAAAGGTTGAACATCGCGGATCGCTGTTTGGCCTTTGGAGCCAGAGGTAGAGTACCGCACATGTCCGATGGCAAGTGCGCCCGGCAGGGTTTCCATCACTTTTTGCGATGTAAAATTATCGCGCACATACCCAAAGCGACGGGCAGATTGAAACCCGTGTTCGGCATCATAGCTGACGATGCCACCAGCCTCTTGTCCTCGATGTTGTAGGGCGTGCAGGCCAAGGGCGACAAAGTTGGACGAATCCTTGGTTCCAATGACACCAAAGACGCCACATTCCTCCTTTAACTTATCATCATCAAAGGGATGGGCGGGTGGCATGTGATGGGACAAAGGGCAGCTCCGATTCCGTCGACCTATTTTGTGCCCCCCTGTTACGCAGGTTGGAGGCGCATGTCACGATAGGATTGTCACAAAACGTTAATGGTTGTGGCAAACACCAATCTTATTCCGCAGCACCACAGTTCCCGACAAGGGCTTCGTACCGCGATGTGATCCAGCCAAGCGCCTGTTCTGGCTCTTGTTCTTGAATATCGCCAGTAAATCGACCGAATACTGCAGCAGAACGACTTTCGTCCACCATTGTGAACTCTTGGCCTGTGATTACCGTGTCATAAACAAAGAATGAGATCGCAACGAGCAAAAGGCCACGTGCGACGCCAAACAAAAATCCAAGACCTTGGTCCAGGCCACCCAATGCAGAGCGGCGGATCAGCGAGGAAAACAATGGGGTGAACAGCGACATCACGATCAATGCGATTGAAAAGACAATGGCAAAAGCACCAATGATGCTAAGTTCGCAGCTGTCCGCAATGATATCACCCACAACCGGAATTTCGCGCACCAGTGGTTCGACACGCGGTGCAAACAGGAAACCCAATACAGCGGCAGCTATCCAGCCAACGATGGCCATGACTTCACGTACCAACCCGCGCCCATAAGCCAAAAGGGCGGACAGAATAATGACAATGGCGACAACGCCGTCAATAATTGTGAAATCCATAGTCTTCTGCCTTTTCAAATTCAGGGCTTAACCAGCGCCGAACATTTCACCTACAAATGCTGTCAAATCACTCATTTGATTGAGGGACATGCCAGCAACATCTATCGCTTTTCCACCCGAAGGTGCGATTGCCGTTGTAAAACCAAGTTTTTGCGCTTCTTTCAACCTACTTTCGGTCTGTGTTGCCGGTCTTAAGGCACCTGAGAGGCTAATTTCACCAAAAACCACTGCCCCTTCGGGCAAAGCGACGTCTTCCCGCGCACTCAGCAACGCAGCAGCCACAGCCAAATCGGCGGCTGGTTCGCTGATTTTCATGCCACCTGCAACGTTCAGATAAACGTCGAGGCCGGCAAAGGGGATGCCACACCGCGATTCCAAAACGGCCAAAATCATTGCCAAACGCCCGCCATCCCATCCAACGACAGCGCGGCGGGCCTGAGAATGTGGGCTTGGCGCGACAAGGGCCTGCAACTCGACCAAAACGGGGCGCGTGCCTTCTACGCCTGCAAAAACCACTGAACCGGGACTCGGTGTGCCACGTTCACTTAGGAATAGTGCCGATGGATTGGTGACTTGTGCCAATCCGCGACCTGTCATTTCGAACACACCGATTTCGTCAGATGGGCCAAAGCGGTTTTTGACGGCGCGAAGGATGCGGAATTGATGCCCGCGCTCGCCCTCAAAATACAGAACTGTATCGACCATATGTTCGACAACACGTGGGCCTGCGATTTGTCCGTCTTTGGTGACGTGGCCGACAAGGACCACAGACATGTCGTTTCGTTTGGCGAATGTAGTTAACTCGTGGGCCGCACTGCGCACTTGGCTCACAGAGCCCGGTGCACTATCGACGGTGTCTGACCACATTGTCTGAATGGAATCGATGATGACGAGCTTTGGTTTTTCGTTCTCTAGCGTTGTTAGAATATCACGCAGATTGGTTTCCGCTGCTAATTTAACAGGCGCGTCGACCAGTTCCAGCCTTTGAGCGCGCATGCGAACCTGTGCGCTGGCTTCCTCACCTGAAACATAAATAGTCTTGAGGCCAGAACGGGCGAATGCAGCAGCGGCTTGCAACAACAGCGTGGATTTACCGATACCTGGGTCACCGCCAACCAAAATGGCAGAGGCGGGGACCAAGCCACCGCCCAAAACGCGGTCAAGCTCTTCAAGGCCAGATTTTGTGCGCGGTGGTGGGGCTTCTTCTGTTGCAAGGTCTGTCAGTTCAACCGAAGCGCCACGGCGTGCGCCAAGGGATTTGCTGGCTTTCCCGGTAGGGCCGGATGTGGAAAGGCCTGTGTCTTCAGAAATTGTGTTCCAATCGCCGCAGCCGTCGCAGCGCCCAGACCATTTGTTTGAACTGACGCCGCAGGCTGAACAGGTGAATGTGGTGGTTGATTTTGCCATGTCGCTTATGTGCCTGACAGGTGAGGCGGCGTCAAAACCTAATTGCCAAATTATTCAGCAGCTTTTGGCAATTCGATAATGGTATTGTCTGTGCGCACAACTGTTTCTAGCCCAAGTTCGGGCAATACATCCTTAAGTTCATCGCGAAGACGATCCAATTGGGCGGCAGCTACTGATTCTTCCAGCTCGATCTCGTGGAGCCAGTGCTTCATGTCAGTGCTGACGCCTTTTGCCTGATCCAGACGTGAGTTGAATTGCTGCAATTCGAACTGACGCTGTTCTAAGAAACTACGGGCGCGGGTGATCCGATCATCTGAATACACCTCTGCTAATTCTTTTGAAATGTGGGACATCTGGGCCGCCACTTCCAAAATAGCAGGTTCCAATGATGACAAATCTGGATGATCGCGTAGATAGGCTAAGCGTTCACGTACGGAGTCAAATTCGCTACTGATACGGAATGTATCGCCGCGGTCTGCGGCGTGAACGGCACCGTATGCGCGGGAGACATCGTCCATCCCAATAGAGAACTCACGATGGGAGTTTTCCAATTGGATTATACGGCGATTTGAAGGAAGGAAGAAACACAGGCCAACAGCCAGAACTGTAAGGCCAATTTGTAGATACATACCCGCATTCGGAATCGTAAGACCATCCCAACGCATATTGATTTGAATCCACGGCAAGGTTCCGATTGCAGCTGCAAGCGTGGCGCACAATATCGCCAGTGCGGCAATCGCGAACACCAATAGTGCGAGACGTTGCATTAAGTACTGCAGAATATAGGCAAAGGCGCGCAAATGCGTCACGGCAAAACTTCCCCCCGGAGTTTCCAATATAGGCGAGTATACGCCGAAGGCTTTGCTTCGCGAAGGGGAAAAGCTGAATATAAACTCAATAGCAAGAAAAAATTAGCAAAAAATTGATAATTGTCGCCAATTAGGAATTAGTCTTGCCTTGAAATTAGTGATTGTTCACTGCGCCACGAGATTAGTATTGAGACCACAATGCAGGCTGTGAACAGATATAGGCCCCAAGCAGTCTCGATCCGACCCACACCGATTCCCTTGGTTAGAGTGATATAAAGCGCGATCAAAAACACATCTGCCATCGCCAATTTTCCAACGAAATGAAGGATCGGCAACAGCTTTGGGCTTAACAACCCCCAATGTAACAGGGCCAAACCAATCGTTTTAAGATAGGGGGCAAACAGGGCAAATACAGTGACCAATAATGCAAGAAACACATCAGTCCCCCACAGCGATTGCAAACCACTGATGACGCTAATTTCTTTAAGTCCAAACAGTGGTAACAATCCCGCTTTCATCAAAGGGGCAAACCACGCGATTGGGTATAGAACCAGTAGCGACAGATTTATGTAACGCAGCATTGTAGACCTATTCATTGTGACGGTAGACACTTGGGTGGTTTATCGCACCGCTTCAATAGGACCAGTGGCGCGGCCATGGATGAACTGATCTAAGAATGGATCTTTTGCATCGTCGATTTGGGCCACGGGGCCAGTCCACTGGATCACGCCGTCATGCAACATCGCCACATTGTCGGCAATTGCACGAACAGAGGTCATGTCATGGGTGATCGTCATGGCTGTTGCCCCCATCTCGACGACGATTTCGCGGATAAGATCATTGATGACGCCCGCCATGATAGGATCAAGGCCGGTGGTTGGCTCATCGAAAAAGATAATTTCGGGATCCGCAGCAATTGCGCGGGCAAGACCTACGCGTTTTTGCATGCCACCTGACAACTCCGCAGGCAGTCTGTCTGCTACATCAGGGGTTAGTCCGACGCGGCGCAGCTTTTCAATAGCGATCTCGCGGGCCTCAGCCATTGGCCGTTTTAATGACCCACGCAGCAGGCGGAAGGCTACGTTTTGCCAAACGGGGATACTGTCGAATAAAGCACCGCCTTGGAACAGCATACCGAAACGCGCAAGGAAAGCATCGCGATCTGACTTGGTCACATCTTGACCATCAACGGTGATATCACCCGCATCAGGGGTCACAAGGCCCAAGACGGATTTGATAGTGATAGACTTGCCTGTGCCAGAGCCACCAATGATCACCATTGATGTACCACGTTCAACTTTCAGATCAACGCCACGCAGAACGTGGTTGTTACCAAACGATTTTTTGACTCCAATAAGTTCGATCATATCGAGAACATAACTCCTGTAAGAACGAAGTTTGCGGCCAATATCAAAACAGCTGCTGCCTCAACAGACCCTTTGGTTGCGCGGCCAACACCTTGGGCACCACGACCAGAATTGATGCCGTAATAGCATCCCATAAGGGCGGCGATAAAGCCGAACATGGCCCCTTTGGCGAGCGACGAAATCACGTCCTTCATTTCAAGGAAGTCGACTGTGTTGCGGATATATGCGGCTGGATTAAAATCTAAGGTGCCTGTCGCAACAGCGTATCCTCCAAAAATCCCAATGATATCTCCGATTGCTACCAGCGCAGGCACAACAATTGTTGCGGCTAATACACGTGGCACAGTGAGATACTTCATTGGATGTGTAGACAAGGTAACCAACGCATCGATTTGTTCTGTGACCTTCATCGTCGCAATCTCTGCCGCGATAGAAGATGTGACACGCGCCGCAATCATTAGGCCAACCAAGACCGGACCAAGTTCACGCACCATACCAATAGCAACGATTTGGGGTACCACGGCTTCAGCATTGAACCGCGCACCGCCGGCATATATTTGCAACGCCAATGCGCCACCCGTGAACAATGAGGTCAATCCAACGACAGGCAAAGACAGCCAACCAATGTTTAAAAATGCAATTGCCAACTCACGCAGATAAAAGGGGCCGCGCACCATATGCCCAAGAGTTTGCCCTGCAAACATCGCGATCCGCCCGATGGCAGCCAGTAGCCCAAGGGTCGCACGTCCAATGGCAGCGAGCAGCTTCATTCAATATATGTCCGTGTATAACGATTGCCTAAAGAAGTCAGAATTTCATAGCCGATGGTACCTGCATGTTTGGCCAGCATATCAACAGTTTGATGTTGGCCTAGCAGCTGAAGGCTTGCAACGTCTGCCTTCAAGTTGGTCACATCAACTGTGATCATATCCATAGAAACGCGACCAATGACCGGCAGCGTTTGGCCTTGGGCTGTCACTGTTGCGCCAGTTCCCATCGCGCGGATCAAACCATCGGCGTAACCTGCCGATACTGTTGCCACGATGCTTGGGCGTTTGGCGATCCATTTGTTGCCATAGCCGACGCTTTCTCCAACACCCACTTCGCGCAATTGGATCACGGGTAAATCGATGGTTGCAACAGGCTGTGCTGCTTTAAATGGCAAGCCACCATAAAGCCCAATACCGGGACGTGTCATGTCAAAGTGATATTCAGGCCCTAGCAATACACCGCCAGTTGCTGCCAACGAACAGGGGACATCTATCCCCTCTGTCATCTCGCGAAATACGCGCAACTGATGTGCGTTCATCGGATGATCTGGCTCATCGGCGCAAGCAAGATGTGACGTAATGAGTGTTGGGTTTTGCGCCAACGCAATATCGCGAAGCGCTGACCACTCTGATGGCTCCATCCCCAGTCGGTTCATACCGCTGTCGAGTTGAATGCCAAAAGGCGCGGCGGGCAATGCCTCAACATGGCGCAACATTTGATCAACCGAATTGATCATCGGGGTTAGATCAGCGTCACGGATGATGTTGGTGTCACCAGCCATGTGACCAGAAAAGACGTTGATTGTGGGACCCGCCCCCAAGGATGTCCGCAATATTGCGCCTTCTTCGGCAACCGCGACAAAGAAAGTGCGTGCCCCAGCTTTGGCCAAAGCGCGGGCAACTGACGGTGCACCTAAGCCATATCCATTCGCTTTGACCACGGCTGCTGTTTCGCAGTCTGACATCGCATCAAGGCTGCGCCAATTAGCGGCAACGGCATTTAGATCGATTGTAAGTGTTGACGTACCCATACTTGGGGTTTTGACAGCGCGGCGCGTGGGGTCAAGTGAAAATCAACGTTGCATCCCCAAACACACGCACCAAATCAGAATTCCTGATCGTCGCTGCCGTTTTGCCAAGGTTGCACAAGATTGCCAAATCGGGTGAATTGCCCCTCGAACGACAAACCGACGGTACCGATTGGCCCGTGACGTTGTTTGCCGATGACAACTTCGGCCTTGGCGTGCAGGCGCTCCATCTCTTCTTGCCAACGGGCCATCGCCTCTAGGTCGTGATCGCCGGGTTTTTCGCGCTCTTTGTAATACTCTTCGCGGAACACAAACATAACCACGTCTGCATCCTGCTCAATCGAACCTGATTCACGAAGGTCAGACAGTTGTGGGCGCTTATCTTCGCGGTTTTCCACCTGACGTGAAAGCTGGGACAAGGCGATCACAGGAATATGGAGTTCTTTGGCAATTGCCTTAAGACCCATCGTGATTTCCGATATTTCGTTCACGCGGTTTTCCGAGCGACCCGTGCCGCGCACCAACTGTAGGTAGTCGACGATCAAAACGTCTAAGCCGTGCGTTCGCTTTAGACGGCGGGCTCGTGCTGCCAACTGGCTGATTGGAAGGGCAGGCGTGTCGTCAATGAAGAGGGGGCAGGCCTCAAGCGATTTGGCGGCGTCTACGAAACGACGAAATTCAGTCTCGGTCATGTCACCGCGGCGGATTTGCTCGGATGGAACCTCGGACGCCTCAGACAGGATACGGGCAGCAAGCTGCTCGGCGCTCATCTCCAACGAATAGAACCCTACTACGCCACCTTCAACCGCGCCTTCGGTACCGTCAGTTGTCATGCCGCGTTTGTAAGCTTTGGCCACGTTGAATGCGATGTTGGTGGCCAGCGACGTTTTCCCCATCGATGGACGACCAGCAAGGATCAAAAGGTCAGAAGGGTGCAAGCCGCCCAGTTTCTTATCCAAATCTATTAATCCGGTAGAAATACCAGACATGCCGCCATCACGTTGATAAGCGGTGTTGGCGACGTCAACAGCCATGGTTATGGCCTTCAGGAAGCTTTTGAAGCCACTTTCGGTCTGGCCTTGTTCGGCTAATTTATAAAGCTGTTGTTCGGCTTCGACGATCTGTTCGCGTGGCTCAGAATCCACGTTCACTTGCGCGGCTTTGGCGCTGATGTCGCGGCCCAGCAGAATCAAATCGCGGCGCACGGCCAGATCGTAAATCATGGTGGCATAATCACGTACGGCAAATGAACTGACGGCGGCACCGGCAAGACGCGCAAGATAGGCTGCGCCGCCAAGTTCATTCAGGCCCTCGTCGTCGGCCATAAATGCTTTTAGCGTTACAGGACTGGCTAGGTTGTTCTTGGCGATACGGGCGGCGGCGATGTCAAAGATGCGCCCATGAACAGGTTCGTAAAAATGCTTTTCGCCAATGACCGATGCAATGCGATCGTACACATCGTTGTTGGTTAGGATCGCGCCCAGCAATTGCTGCTCGGCCTCAATTGAATGAGGCATAGTTTCGGCAGCCTGAACTTCAGGAATGCCGGATGCTGGTATGCTGCTAATTTCGTTCATGTGATCCCCGTAAGCTCCCCAGCCTCATTAGACGTTCGTCTTAAACGGCTATGGCTGGTCGGCGCAATCTGGATATCCTGTGGATATGTTTTGTTTGGGGATCAGCTTACAGCATCTAGGTGAAGATTGCACTCCATACCCCAGATGCTGTGGTTTTTATCAGGATTTTTTATTGGCCTCTTGCCAGCCACGTGGGTCGTTTAGGAAGGCTTCAACTCCTTTGATGGTCTCGGCGTCAAATGCGCCTGATGCCTTTGCTTCAGCCAAGACATCCCACCATGTGCATAAGTAATGCAAGCCAACCCCATGATCGCCCAAGGTCTTTTCCGTTTCAGGGAAAATATCGTAATAGAAAATAACGGCTGTGTGCGCGCAGGTTGCCCCAGTTTCACGAATCGCATCGACAAACGACAGCTTAGAACCGCCGTCGGTTGTCAGGTCTTCGACCAACAACACACGTTCGCCCTCGTTCATCTGTCCCTCGATACGGGAATTGCGACCGTAGCCTTTGGGCTTTTTGCGCACATAGGTCATGGGCAGGGCCATACGTTCGGCCACAAGCGCAGCAAATGGGATCCCAGCAGTTTCGCCGCCTGCGATGTTGTCGAACGCTTCAAAGCCTGCGTTGCGCATCACTGTGACGCTTAGGAAATCCATAAGGGTCGAGCGAATGCGCGGATAGCTGATCAGCTTGCGGCAATCGATGTAGGTGGGGCTTGGAAGGCCAGAGGCCAGCGTGAATGGTTCTGCAGTGTTGAAATGAACCGCTTTGATCTCCAGCAACATGCGGGCTGTAAGGCGTGCCATTTCTTTGGCGTCTGGGTAACTGGTCGGGATCATGTTTTATCCTTTGTGTCGTATGGGCGTATTTTCAAACAATAGAACCTACTCTACGCGCCAATTTAAGTCATAGCCGGGATCGAACACGGTGACGGGTCCGTCAGGTGTTTCGATATGGCTGGGATAGCTAACGGGGTCGCCTTTGATCATCGTAAGTGTGTCCGTGTTCACTGGCAGACGATAAAACGCTGGGCCGTTCAGGGAGGTGAACCCTTCGAGATTGTCCAATGTGTCGTCGTCGTCAAACAGTTGCGCAAGGATCGACATGGTATTTGGAGCCGTGAAGCAACCAGCACAGCCACATGGCAACAGCTTGTTCGCATCTGTGTGCGGTGCACTGTCAGTGCCAAGGAAAAAACGGGCCTCGCCAGAGGTTGCAGCAGCGCGCAAGGCAAGACGGTGTTCTTCACGTTTGGCGACGGGCAGACAATAGTAATGCGGCTTTATCCCACCGGCTAGGATGTGGTTGCGGTTTATCACCAGATGATGCGTGGTGATCGTCGCGCCCAAAGTATCATCTTGGCTACGGGCATATTCAACTGCGTTTGACGTTGTGATGTGTTCCATCACCACGCGCAAACCGGGTGTCGCCCGTCGCATCGGGTCAAGAACGCGGTCGATGAACACAGCTTCGCGGTCAAAGATGTCGATGGCTGGGTCCGTGACCTCGCCGTGTACACATAGTGGTAGGCCAATTTCGGCCATCCGTTCCAGCGTAGGGCGCACGCTGTCAAAATGGCTAACACCGGATGCAGAATTTGTTGTGGCCCCAGCTGGGTACAATTTGACCGCTTTGATCAGGCCAGAAGCATGTGCAGCAGCCACATCATCGGGATCAGTATTTTCCGTCAGATAAAGCGTCATCAACGGTTCGAATGTCGACCCATCTGGCAGCGCACTGAGAATACGATCACGGTAAGCGACCGCATCAGCAGCTGTGACCACAGGCGGAACAAGGTTCGGCATGATGATAGCACGTGCAAAATGGGTTGCTGTGGACGGCAAAACCGCGCGCAGCATATCGCCATCGCGCAAGTGTAAATGCCAATCGTCGGGACGGCGGAGCGTTATCTTGGATGTCATGGCCTGCGCGTTAGCATGGCAGACGGTTTTAGGCTAGTCCTGCTTGGCCTCAACGTCGAACTTTGCCAACCTGTTGGCGAATCGCGGTGCTTTGAAACGACCTGTCACATTTTCGCACAGCATTTTTGTCAAAGGATCGCGATTTTCAGAATCAAGCTTTTGCATCAAACGGTGCAGATACGCACGATTATCACGGCGCACACGCATCATTTTCGCGAACTTCAACGTGGTCAGGTTGTCGTCTGCAGCCGTTACGATCAGCGGCAACAAAATGTCCATTTTCATTAACTCAGACTGCAACGCTTTGCCCATGTTGGGTAGGCGTAGCTTTTTTACGTTTGGGCGTGTGAACATCGCGGCATGTGCAGCATCCAGCGTGACATAGGGGTCATAAAGTACAAAGGCTTGTTCTGCAGCATCTAGCATGTCGGGCGCATAGCCATAGCGGGTTGTGAAGTTTGCGCGGCGCATTTTCACGAAACGATCATCCCATTCGGTTACCCGTGGGTCGAGGGTCGCCTGCGGCTGCACAGCAATTACAGTGGCACCTGGGGCTGCCACTGAAAAAGCGGCTGCCGCGTAGCCACACGAGCCAGAACCATAAAAAACGACTTGTTCGAATTCATCAAAAAACCCGTCATCTACCAAACGGTCAAAATAGGCATAGACCTGTGGATCGCGAAACCATGTATGGCCATCAGATACGATGCTGAGGTGCGACCAACCGTGTGATTTGAACAATTCCCACCCCATCGGATGTGACGCTTCAGAGAGACTGCGAAGCCCTTGAACCGTTTCAAATGTGACCAAAAGGATCGGTTTATCTTCAATAAAGGCTGCAAAATGACGTTTACCAAGAGCTTGAAAATAACCGTATTCTTCAGCAATTTCAGCAACTTTTTGGCTCCACTCCCCTTTCGGTAGATCGGCCAAAGACGTGTCAAATACGCTTGTTTCGTCTTGCATTTGCCTGTTCCTCAATATCTCAAATCCACCTCTGACGGGCGGGTATTCATAGAAACATAACTCGATAATATGGCGAAATTGGGCGGATTTTGGTACATTCACGGGGCGGATCGTTGTGAAAATGCGGCTATGATCTCATCTTACGACAGGGTTGAGGGCAAGTAGGCACAGGCTGAATTTTCGGCAAGCAGGTGGGCGTTTTTCAGGTCCATTAACAAAATTTTGCACCGACTTTGCGCCGAACATGGGTTGACCGCAGGTCCAGGCGGTGCACCTTTGATCTCCAAGGGGAGAGTTCAATGAAAGACGTTTCATCCATCGGTGCGGTCCAATCCATACTTGGCGATCAGGGTTATGTGTGCAGCCGCGCCCTCGGGACGGTTGTTTTCCTTTCTCTAAAACTTGGCCGCCCACTTTTTTTAGAAGGTGAGGCAGGGGTTGGAAAAACTGAAATTGCCAAGGCACTAGCAGCCAGTATGGGTAAGCGTTTGATAAGGCTGCAATGTTACGAAGGTTTAGATGCAGCAACTGCTGTATATGAGTGGAATTTTCCAGCCCAAATGATCGCAATTCGCACAGCTGAGGCGACTGGTGGAACGGATCGCCAAGCCCTGAAAACAGAACTGTTCAGCGACGAATTCCTGATTGAACGGCCTTTGCTTCAAGCGATGCGTCCCGACGAAAACGGTGCACCAGTTTTGCTTATTGACGAACTTGACCGTACGGACGAACCGTTCGAAGCGTTCTTGCTCGAAGCACTCAGCGATTTTCAAGTCACCATTCCTGAACTCGGCACCATAAAAGCCCCCGAACCGCCTATTGTGATCGTTACGTCAAACCGCACACGTGAAGTGCACGATGCCATCAAACGACGCTGCCTCTATCATTGGGTGAATTATCCAGATTTCGAACGGGAAATGGAGATTTTGACCGCTCGCGCGCCAGAAGCCTCAGAAGCTTTAAGCCGAGAGATTGTTGCTTTTGTTCAGCAGCTTAGATCAGAAGACCTGTTTAAAAAACCGGGGGTGGCTGAAACAATCGATTGGGCGAAATGCCTGCTTGCGCTTGACGTCATGACGCTGAGCCCAGAGGTTATCGCAGACACACTTGGCGCCATCTTAAAATACCAAGACGACATCGCCAAACTACAAGGCTCTGAAGCAAAACGGATACTTGATCAGGCCAAATCCACGCTAGAGTCTGTCTAATGTTTCTTTTGGCCGTAAATATTCTGGGGGTCTGGGGGTAAAGCCCCCAGGTATCGCCGTATGGTCGAATACACGCCGTTAGAACTGCCTGAGAACCCAAAGTTGGTTGGGAATATCACTCATTTTGCGCGCGCATTGCGTCGGGCTGGATTACCTATCGGCCCGGGTCGTGTTATTGATGCTATTCGGGCTGTTGAGGCTGTGGGTTTTAGCAATAAGCAAGATTTTTTTTGGACGCTGCATGCATGTTTTGTGAATAGCCCAGAACACCACACCGTTTATGCACAAATTTTTCGGTTGTACTGGCGTGATCCGCAATATTTGGAACATATGATGGCTGCGCTGATGCCCGCGATCCGTGGTGTCCAAGAAGAACGCATTGCACAAGCTGCTGAAAGGCGTGCGGCAGAGGCAATTTTGGACGTTGAAAATACAGCAGCGGATGCGCCCGATAACCAAAACGAGGACGAAAGCACAGAGATTGAGATTGATGCTTCCCTCACAATAAGTGCTGAGGAACGACTGCGGTCCCTTGATTTTGAACAGATGAGCACGGCCGAAATGGCTGCTGCAAAACGGATGTTGGCGCGGATCAAACTGCCAGTTGAACCAATGCTTTCGCGCCGGACGCGTCATGCGGGTCAAGGTCGTGTTCACGCGGCAATGACTCTGCGTGCTGCAATGCGAAAGGGGGGCGAATTGCACGAGATTAAGTATAAATCACAGCGACCTCGTTGGCCTAATTTGGTGGTTCTATGTGATATTTCTGGATCAATGAGCCAATATTCTAGGGCTGTTTTGCACTTTTTGCATGCTGTCAGTAACGCCAAAGGGGCCGGATGGTCCAAGGTGCACGCTTTCACTTTTGGTACGCGCCTGACCAATATCACACGTCATTTGAAGCAACGTGATGTGGATGCCGCATTGGCTGCCGCTGGGGCTGAAGCGCAGGATTGGGAGGGGGGCACGCGCATAGGTGAGTGTCTTGAAACCTTCAATCGGGATTGGTCGCGCCGTGTCATGGGGCAGGGTGCTGTGGTCTTGTTGATCACTGACGGGCTTGAGCGTGCTGACACCGATGTTTTGGCCAAGCAGATGCAGCGCATGCAGCTCAGCGCTAAGCGATTGATTTGGCTTAACCCTTTGCTGCGCTGGGATGAGTTTGCCCCCAAGGCGCAAGGGATCAAAGCGATGCTACCTTATGTGGACAGCTTTCGAGCAGGGCATTCGATTGCGTCGCTTGAAGAACTTGCCGCAGTGATTTCCCGTCCAGATGATGTCGGTGAAAAATCACGCCTAATGAGCAGGTTAACCGATCAGGCGTGATTAGATTTGGTCTCTTAGGCGACTGCGGCGGCAAAGCTGGAGCGATAGACCTCTGACAGTTCAGACATCGGCGCGCTGCAATTGCCCATCCACATGGTGTCGCCTGTGAATTTACCCACTGAATGGAGTGGTACGCCTGCTTGACCCGCGGCCAACATCAATCCTTCGGCTTGATCAAAGTTGCACGCAATCAGGTAGCGGGCTTGGTCTTCGCCAAATAAGGTTGGTGTGTCGTCGCTGTCCAACCAAACGCCGACGCCTGCGGCTTCTGCCAATTCAAACGCTGCCAAGGCCAGTCCACCGTCACTAAGGTCAGTGCAGGCTGTGATCATGGCGCGGTTATCGAGGATAAATTGACCGTGTTTCGCTTCGGCAACTAGGTCGACAGCTGGTGCGTCGCCCTCGATCCGGCTGAACACTTCGGCCAGCAGGGCAGATTGGCCCAAATGGCCTTCTGTGTCGCCAATGACCAATGCGACGTGGCCGTCGCGAACTTCGCATCCGATGATGTCGTCTGTGTGCTTGATGATGCCAACGGCCCCGATTGTGGGGGTCGGCAAAATGCCTGTTCCGTCGGTCTCGTTATAAAGCGAGACGTTGCCGGATACGATTGGCATATCTAGGGCCGCTACTGCCTCTGAAATCCCTTGGATCGCGCCAACAAATTGACCCATGATTTCTGGCTTTTCAGGGTTGCCGAAATTCATGTTGTCGGTGGTTGCCAAAGGCGTGGCCCCAACGGCGCACAGGTTGCGGTAGGCTTCGGCGACGGCTTGTTTGCCGCCCTCAACTGGATTGGCTTTCACATAACGCGGTGTTACGTCGGATGTGAAGGCCAGTGCTTTGTCTGTGCCGTGGATACGCACGATGCCAGATCCGATGTTTGGTGTGCGTGCTGTGTCGCCCATCACCATAGTATCGTATTGTTCGTAAACCCATTGTTTTGCTGCATAATTTGGGCTGGAAATCAATGCGCGCAAACCGTCAATTGGATCAATGCCAGGCACGTCTGCAAGGGGTTCAGCGGCCGGCGTTGGTACCCAAGGACGATCATATTCTGGCGCTGTGCCCGCAAGGGTTTTAAGCGGCAAGTCAGCTTTGGTTTCGCCGTTGTGCACGACGTGAAAGCGGTCCTCGGCAATGGTTTCGCCAACGATTGCAAAGTCTAGGTCCCATTTGTCGAATACGGCCTTTGCCTCGGCCTCAAGTTCAGGTTTGAGGACCATCAGCATGCGTTCCTGAGACTCGGACAGCATCATTTCGTAGGCTGTCATATGGTCCTCACGAACAGGGACTTTTTCGAGGTGTAGACGGACACCTAGATTGCCTTTGTCGCCCATCTCAACAGCGGAACATGTGAGGCCCGCGGCCCCCATATCTTGGATTGAAATCACCGCGCCCGTTTGCATTAATTCAAGCGTGGCTTCCATCAAACGTTTTTCGGTGAAGGGGTCACCAACCTGTACTGTAGGGCGTTTTTCTTCAATAGTATCATCGAATTCCGCTGATGCCATAGTCGCGCCACCGACGCCGTCACGGCCAGTTTTTGCGCCCAAATAAACGACAGGCATGCCGATGCCTGAGGCGGCGGAGTAGAATATTTTGTCAGCGTCAGCGAGGCCCGCGGCGAATGCGTTTACAAGGCAGTTACCGTTGTAAGCTGGGTCAAAGCGGACTTCGCCGCCTGCGCATGGCACGCCGAAACAGTTGCCGTATCCACCGATGCCTGCAACCACGCCGTTGACCAGTTGTTTGGTCTTGTGGTGAGACGGTGAACCGAAGGACAGCGAGTTCATTGACGCGATGGGCCGTGCGCCCATTGTGAACACGTCACGCAGGATGCCACCCATGCCAGTTGCTGCACCTTGGTAGGGTTCGATGTAGGATGGGTGGTTGTGGCTTTCCATTTTAAAAACAACAGCTTGCCCGTCACCGATGTCCACAACGCCAGCATTTTCACCGGGGCCGCAGATGACTTGAGGGCCTTCCGTCGGCAAGGTGCGCAGCCATTTCTTGGAGGATTTGTAGGAACAATGTTCGTTCCACATCGCCGAGAAAATACCAAGTTCGGTGAAGGTCGGCTCACGGCCTACGATCTCTAGAATACGCTCGTATTCATCAGGGCTGAGCCCGTGTTTAGCGATAAGATCTGGTGTGATTGCAGGCTCGGTCATGTGCCTAGTTCCCCCGAAGTAAAAGCGCGATGTGCAAAGTTGACGCTCTCTTACAGGCTGGGGTCGGTGGGGGGAAGGGGGCAGAAGCGTACGCCGGAGTTAATGGGGCGTACGCAATCGATTATGCACTCAAATGTACAAATGAGGGGGGTGATTTGTACATTTCTATGGATCGCAAACGATGGCATTTGGCGATTTGGGCATGATTTGTACAAATGCCCCTTATGAATTGTACGATCTGATCATCATTGCAGCGTTTACGGATTGGTAACATCTGGCTTGCGTTAAGGTTTCCAGTGAAGCGTTAACTGTTAGTTAAGACAATAGGCCAAAGCAGCATTAGTTGTGATTTGGATAAGACACTACGAATATCGGTTTGACGCCGATATCTACCGTTTGGTGCCTACAATTTGGAAAGGGTGCGCCCCTATTTCGCTGACAACACTACTGACATACTGTTGTCAGCAGTACAGTGTTAAAGATGATATTTACAGTCCATTTAATCTATCCATTCAATTCGAGGATACCCAGTATGTCTTTATCATTTCGAAATCTCCACGCTGCTGGAAATCCGTTCATTCTGGCAAACGCATGGGATCGTGGCTCAGCATGTCTTCTTGCTGGATTAGGTGCAAAAGCCTTGGCGACATCTTCTGGCGCGCATGCTTTTACAATGGGCCGACCCGACCTAGGAACGGTCACAAGAGAAGAGGCGCTTGCCCACGCTGAAGACATCGTATCAGCCACATCACTTCCTGTGTCCGGTGACTTTGAAAATGGGTTTGGTGATGCGCCGGACATACTGGAAGAAACTGTCAAACTATCCGCTGAAATCGGGTTAGCAGGAATTTCGATCGAAGACATTTCATTAACTGACATGAAACCCTACGGTTTCGATCTGGCCGTTGAACGCATTCAAGCGGCCAGCGCGACAGCACGGGCGTTACCAAAGGATTTTATCCTTGTCGCACGTGCGGATGGTTTCATGCATGGCATCTATGATCTTGATGAAGGGATCAGACGTATCCAAGCTTTTGAAACAGCAGGGGCAGACTGCGTCTACATTCCTTTCCTGCATAACTTAGAGGCTGTCGCAAAGGTGTGTCGCAGCGTTTCCATACCTGTGAACGTGGGGATCAGTACAGTAGAAGGTATTTCCTTGCAGGAATTTGCGAATGCTGGTGTCGCGCGTGTTTCATTAGGAATGGCGTTGGCGACGGCCACACACACAACAATGCATAATCTGTCGACCAGCATGTTTGACCATGGCGATTTTTCGAAACTTGGCGACAACTTATCTTATGACGTTATTGATGAATGCGTGGCAAAAGGACGACGTGCATAATGGCTGGGACTATCAAGCCCACGCTAGATGCTGCTGCGTTTGCATTTTCAAAACCAATCACACAAGGACGTTGAGGCATGGGCATTAAGACCGACAAGCTAAACAAATCTTTCCGGGCGTTCATTGAAGAACAGGTTATGTTTTTCGTCGCGACTGCAGCACCTGATGGGCGGGTTAACGTCTCTCCAAAAGGGTTGGATTCGTTGCGCATCATTTCTGATAAAAAGATCGTCTGGCTTAGCCTCACAGGAAGCGGGAATGAGACGGCAGCGCACATGTTACAGAACCCGCGGATGACGTTGATGTTCTGCGCTTTTAAAGGCGATCACATGATCCTGCGCACCTATGGCAATGCAGAGGTCATTCATCCACGCGATCCCGAGTGGGGTGCACTTTATGCCCTATTTCCGGACTTTGCTGGTGCACGCAATATCTTCATACAGGATATCGACCTTGTCACGACATCCTGTGGCAGCGGCGTTCCTGAAATGTCGGTTGTGCGAAGCCGTGGCGAAACCGATCTGGAACCTTGGTACGCCGAGATGGGGCCAACGCAGGTTGAAGCGTTTTGGAAAAAGAAAAACCTAACCAGTATTGATGACCACCCAACGGGCATTTTCGAGACCTGACATAGATCGCATCATTGTCACCAGACATCGACGGGGGCACAGCCACCGTTGCGTATGCGTTTCTAGCGCGTGGCCTTCCCCTTAACGATCATCCTTTTGGCCATCTGCTGGAAGCACCTCTTGCGCGGCTTGTGTGGCTGCGGCAGCGATTATTGTTTTGTCTTCTGCCGTCAGGTTTTTACCTTCCATTGAGGGGAGGGCGACACGGACTTCGCGGCGGGCGAATTCTAACCCGTTTTCAGCAAACGCGGCATTTACCCGATTAAAGATTTCCTTGCGCATCGTGAACTGTGTGCCCGGCTTGGCCATGAACTTGCCACGGAACACCATGCCCACATCGTCGATTTCTAGCACACCTTGGGATTTGAACGGCTGGAGGAAGTCGTCTTTGAATTCGTCCATCACCAACATGTCTTGGCCAATTTTCTTGAAGATCTTTTTGACTTTGTTCGGATCGGTATCAAACGGCACGGTAAAGCGCAGTTTCATGATCACCCAATCGCGGCTGAAGTTGGTGATCTTCGGGATTTCGCCGTAAGGGATCGTGTGCACAGGGCCCTTGTGGTGGCGCAGTTGCATGGACCGGATCGAGATTTTTTCGACGGTGCCCATAGTCCCTTCGACCTCAACATATTCACCTGTGCGGAAGGCGTCATCGACCAAGAAGAAGATACCCGACACAACGTCAGTCACCAATTTTTGCGCACCGAAACCAATCGCCAAACCGGCGATACCAGCACCAGCAAGCAGCGGCGTGGTGTCGACCCCGATATTGCCAAGCCCTAGGAGCAAGAAGACGACCACGATGGTTGACTGAGCGACCATGAGGATTAGTGGCAGGACCGTGGAAAGACGCGAGCCGCCCGCACCGCCGCCGTCGCCGCCAACCGCTTCTTCGTCAGGCATATAGCCTGCTGCGGTTTGTTCTGCTGCCAGTTTGCGGTTGATATAAAGGGATACGAGTTCGTAAATCAGGTAACCAATGGCGATGATGACAAGAAATTCCATCAATTTGGCTGCCAATTGCTCGCCAACACCAGCAGAGGCGACATTGGTGGCCGACATGCCCCAAAAACCCGCGATCATCATGATGACAATGCAGAGGACCACGACACGCCCGATGCGGATGTAGGAGCGTTTGGCGGACAGGTATGCACGTTCTGCAATTGGGCCTTCGCCGGTCATACCAGGGGTTAGATGGCGTACTAGTCCACGGATCAACGTGTCCATTGCCGGTGCGAACAGCAGCAATGTCATTGTTTTGTAATGGGGTGCCCCGTCAAGCAGTGCAAAGTTTCCGTAGCTTACGACGATTTGGATGATCCACCAGATCCCCATGATGACAATGATTGCGAAATACGGGAAGGCCCGCGCCATTCGGTCTTCAGTTGGTGTCACGTTTGAATCAAAGCCACGCATCATTGACGTCATACCGGGGCGATACTTCCAAATCACAGCTGCTAGATAAAGATGAGTTGCAAGATTTAGCCAAAAGCCAATACGCGATACTTCGCGTGGCAGGCCATTAAACTCGTTGAATTGTTGAATAACAAAAGAAAATCCGATTAGAAACGCGAGGCCAAAGTTGTGGAGTACAGCCGCTTTGGCGGTGCTATCATCAACATTAAGAAGCCGGAAATATGGATTTTTTGGCGCGAACAAGAAGCGTCCAACGGCAAGCATCAGGCGTGGGAAAGCGATTAGATAGGGGCCAATCAATCCTATGACACCACCTAAAAATGGCGGTAGAATCGCTGTCCCTATCGACATGGCGGTGATGATAAAGACAAAAACTGCGATGATTTCACGGGCGAAGCGTTTCGTTAGGAAAGTAACCACTTCGCGCAGTGTAATGTTGTTGAAATCAGCTGGCGGCTGAATTTGCCATTTCATGATCAAACGGCGGAAGGTCATTTCTGCAATAGCGGCGCCGCCGAACATGATGATCATGTAGCCCAACAACTTAAGCAGGCCCTCGCCGCCGATTTTACCATAAAAGGTCGCAAACGCTTGGGGTTGTCGTTCGAGAAGAACAGGTAAAGCGCTGACGGATTTGCTGACTTCGTTTGCTGCACCTCTTGTGGCGTGGAAAAAGAACTCGTTCAGCCCATCGGTGTCGTCGACTTCAACCGCTTGGGTGTTGAGCTGGTCCAGCAGGAGGGCGCGTACCTCAGTGTCGGACAGCCGAGAGATCAGCGCGTTCGCGGCCTCTGGCGTTAATGGGTCGGGCAGGGCAGGTGTGGTATCAGCTGCGGCCGTGCTGGTGGAAAAGAGGGATTGCGCGTTGGCTGGCACGTATGTGCTGAGGGCCAAAAGGGCGGTGAGTGCTAAAATTTTGAAGAAATGCATTGTCGAACCGTCCCTAATTTATCCACGTCGTAAACTAAACGTTACATGAGCGTGTTTCCGTCAGCTGATCAAGCACCAAAACGCACAGAACATGTGCGTATTGCTCAAATAGAGGCGATGCGTGGTTACTGGGTGGGGACTAGGGCGCAGCCTGTGGGCAAAAAAAAAGGCCGAGCACGAAGCTCGGCCAAGTCCAACAGGGAGGTGAAGGCGGGGCACAGGGATGTACCCGCCGCCTTCATTGATCGAGATAGGGTTCGTAGGCCGCCCATTCAATGAGCAATATGCCGCATAAGCGGAAAACCCGCTATGCATTTAATGCATACCTAGGTTATTTCTTTGCTTCTCAATGCCTTACGGTAAGTAATAATTTCATCCTGCACAAAGTCACGGAAGGCTGAAATGCGCTTAGACTGCCGTAATTCTTCAGGATATGCCAAAAAGACGGGCACTTCCGCCGACTCGACCTCTGGCAAGACCCTTACGAGGTCGGGAAAATCTTGAATCACGTAATCCGGAAGAATGCCGATTCCTAAGTTATTCAGCACGCCTTGGAGGACTCCAAAGTAGTTGTTGACCGTCAGTCTCGATTTTACTTCGTAGGTCATCAATTCTTGTACCAAAGTAACGCTGGCCCCAACTTGGGCGGACCCCGTGTTTTGACAAATCAGGCGGTGGTCTTTCATATCGGCCGCCACCATCGGGAATGGATGGTCTTTGAGGTAACCCTTGGTCGCATAGGCGCGCATACGCACGCTCATCAGGCGTTTGCGGATCAGGTCAGCTTGGGATGGTTCTTTCATGCGGATGGCGACGTCTGCTTCGCGCATGGGCAAATCAAGCACGCGTTCTTCCAACATCAAATCAACCCTTAGATCAGGGTATTTTTCGTACAGTTTCGGCAGGCGCGGGGCCAACCACAGCGTTCCAAAACCCGTTGTGGTGGTCACGCGAAGGTCGCCAAACACCTCTTCTTCGCTGTCACGGATACGGGCAGATGCTGCATCAAGGCGTTTGGACATCGCCGTTGTAGCGTCAAATAACAGTTCACCTTGTTCCGTAAGGATCAAGCCACGGGCGTGCCGGTGAAAAAGCGTGGCATTCAGTGCTTCCTCAAGCGCGCGGACCTGACGGCTGACAGCAGATTGCGACAGGTTCAACTTATCGCCAGCGTGGGTTAAGCTGCCTGCATCAGCAACTGCATGAAATATTCTAAGTTTGTCCCAGTCCATTTGGTCTACCTTCACGCTAGGGCACTGATTACAATTTGCGTTCTTTATAATTGATTTTACGTTGACGGATACAGTCGGTTCACGTTTTTTCAACCATTTGTAAAAATACCTATACAGGTCAGCTTTTGTGACCTACATTGGGTTTAGCACTGCTAGACTGATCAACGCTGGGGAGGCCCTGATGAGCACGCAAAAGATTTCATTGAACGACCGTTATGATCTGGAGAAAAGCCCTG
>JBLHPE010000022.1:0-27692 GCA_047624005.1 Ascidiaceihabitans sp. | reverse complement strand
ACGAGGTTTCAATTCGTCCTGTCCGGGCATCGAAAGGTTCAGTGTCATGTAGCGTCCGCCTGTTTTGTGACCCGCTTTTGCAGGTGTTTTTATGCCTTATCCACAGGCATCCTACCGTGATCTTAAGTCAACGTCATCCAAAAAACGCAAAAATGACGCAAAATGTGGGCGGTTTTTTGCCACATTCCACGTCATTTGGTCTGTTTTGCCAAATATAGGGGTTACCAGTTGTCGCGGAACCACTTTACGGCACGACGCATGGAACGGGCTGGATAACGATCTGCTGGAATATCGAAATCCCACCACTCGTCTTGAGGGTGTGCTGCAAACAGCGAAAGTCCTACGGCTGATGCAAATCCAGGACCTGTCGCGGCTTGTGGCAAACCATGCACGCGCAACGGACGACCAAGGCGCACCTGAGGACCCAAGATTTTACTCGCAAGGCCGTCAAGGCCAGGAATTTGGCTGCCCCCACCTGTCAATACAATCTGTTGATTTGGCAGATGGTCGAAACCTGCCGCATCCAAACGTGCCCGTACTTCCTCGAGGATTTCTTCAACGCGTGGGCGCATTATGCCAATTAGTTCGGCACGGCTGGCGGTACGGCGATCATGTTCATAATCACCAGTGTCGCCACCAATCTCGATCATCTCACGGTCGTCCATACCTGTTGCGTGGACTCCACCGTAAAATGTCTTGATACGTTCCGCGTTTGCGGTTGGTACCTGTAAGCCCAGCGAAATATCAGAGGTGACATGATCCCCCCCCATACGAACAGAATCCGAGAAAATCATATGTTTTTTGATAAAGATGGAAATGCCAGTTGCACCGCCCCCCATGTCGATACAAGCGGACCCCAACTCTTGCTCATCCTCAACCAATGACGAAATACCGGACACGTATGCGGATGACGCGATGCCGGCCAATTCAAGGTCACAGCGTTTGATACAATGGGCCAAGTTATTAACGGCCGCAGCATCCACCGTCAGCATATGCATATCAACGGACAATTCATTGCCCAATTGTCCACGTGGGTCAGACAGACCAGACCGGTGATCAAGTGCAAAGTTAACCGGCTGCGCGTGCAATACTTCGCGACCTTGACCATAATCGGGAATATCGCAACGCGACATAACACGGGCCACGTCATCTTCGGTCACGACTTGACCATCCAATTGCACTTGGGCGTCAAGGCCATAGCTGCGTGGATCGGCACCCGCAAAGCAGGCAATAACATGATCAACGCGGATGCCAGCCATTTTTTGGGCAGCTTGCAAGGCCGTGCGAATGGCCCGCTCAGTTTCCTGCATCGCGGTAATTTCACCAAAGTGAACGCCACGTGAACGGGTTGTGGCAGCGCCAATAACCCGAAATCCGGATTGACCTGCCAGCGATCCAATTTCGCCATCTTCACTTAAATTGGCAGAGCCGTCAAAGCGCAGCACAAGGGCCGCAATCTTCGAACTGCCCACATCCAAAATCGCCACAACACCACGTTGCATCGCAATTTTACGCATATTGCGCATGCTGCGCTGGCTGTCATAGAGGTCCATCATTGCCCTATTGTCCACTTTCCGGAAGCTGCCTGATGCGCCACAATTCTTGTGTAGCGTCATTGTTCATTTTTATGGTTGGACGCCCATTCAGGCGCATATCTACACGCGCGACATCGCGGCTTAGAACATCCTGTGCACCCTCAAGGGCAATCACATGTTCCAGTGCGGCAACGGCACCTGTTGTTGGCAAAAGGATACGTTGATCACGGTCCAGCACGAGATCCCAGCGCCGCGTACCCATACGCACAACGCCACGCAGCCGTTCGCCCAAAGGCTGCGCAGTGCGGATCAATTCCATCGCCTCGCCAACATGGTCATTGGCCCCCTCGCCTGCAATCAGCGGCAATTCTGGGCGGTCACTGCGGAAGGCGATATGGCTGACATGTGCCCCATTCGCATCCACCAAGACCAGCGCGGTATGGCTACGCCAAACAGCAACCGGAATCCGTGGGGTAACATCAATTTGCAGAACACCACCTGGACGAATTCGCAACGATGCTTCGGCCACTGGCGCAAGCGCCAACACCGTCTCGCGCATTTTCTCAAGGTCCAGATCAAACGAGCTGACGGGAAAATCCATTGGTAGGTTTACGCGAATGTCTTCGGACAAGTCCGTTCCAACGCCATCGATAGCCATAAGATTGACCATGAACTCTGGGCGCTCTTGAATACCTGCATGGGCATCTGCGATCGCATCGGTTATCGCAGCCTGACGTTCAGGGTTCGACAGATACGCAATGCCAATTCCAAAGGTCAGAACAAATGGCACTCCAATGCGCAGACCAAAACGGAACACCGGCGTCAGCATCAAACGCTGCATGCGCCATGACCAACGCGACGGCGATGGATCAAGTTTTGTCGTTTGAGGGCGGCGGTTCAACGGTTGCATGATGCGTCCTCTACCATCCAGCGACACAGTTTTGGGAAACTGGTGCCAACGGCCTGTCCCTGTTCCGGGGTAAGTGAAGTGGCGGTCATCCCGGGTTGTGTATTGGTTTCCAACAGGATCAATCCATCAACGCCTTTGGCTTCATCCCAACGAAAATCAGTACGGCTGACACCGCGACACCCTAAGGCCGCATGTGCGCGCAGTGCATATTCCATGCACAGTTCAAAAATCTCGGACGGAACATCAGCGGGCACAATATGTGAAGACCCGCCCTCTTTATATTTGGCGTCGTAGTCGTACCAACCCGTGGTAAGAATATCGGTGACTGTTAATGCCCTGTCACCAACTACGGTTGTGGTGAGTTCACGGCCAGGCGCGTACGCTTCGACCATAACTTCAACTGGCATATCGGCGTCAAGCTGTGGGGGACCATTGTTGTCCTCACCCACCAGATAAACACCAACGCTGGAGCCTTCGTTGTTCGGCTTCACCACATAAGGCGGTTTCATTACATGCGCGGCACGTACATCGTCGGATTTGGCGATAACACTTTGCACAATTGGCAGGCCGGCCTGTGCAAACACTTCTTTGCTGCGCTGCTTGTCCATCGCAAGGGCCGAAGCCAAAACACCAGAATGCGAATAGGGAATGCCAAGCCATTCAAGCATACCTTGAACGCAACCATCTTCACCCCAACGGCCATGTAGGCAATTGAGAACCGCGTCAGGCTTCATATCACTTAAAACGGACGAAAGATCGGGGCCAGCATCGACCTCAATCACTTCAAATCCTTCTTCCCGCAACGCGGCAGCACATGCGTGTCCACTGGACAATGACACTTCGCGTTCAGCCGAAGGGCCACCCATCAATACTGCAACTGTTCGGGGCGTCCTGCTCGACTGACCCACCAGAGTGCCTCTATGTCCCGAACCCTTTTGTTAGGGTTCTTGTTGTTTTTATTGCCGTTTTCGGCTTTTTATAGATGCGGACTGATACCCATCAAAGTGAACTATTGTTCACCCACCCGCATAATTTCCCATTCTAGCGTAATACCACTGGAATCGTAAACCTTTTTTCGTACCTCTTCGCCCAATCCTTCAAGATCAGCGGCGGTTGCCTGCCCAGTGTTGATCATAAAGTTGGAGTGCATTTCGCTCATTTGTGCGCCGCCGCGCTGCGCGCCGCGCATGCCAGCATCATCAATAACCTTCCACGCCTTCAAGTCATGGACATCATCCGCCTGCCCTGTGCTGGAAAATCCAGCAGGATTACGAAATGTACTGCCTGCGCTGCGGTCCTTGGTGGGCTGGGTCGCATCACGTTTGGCAAGCTGATCCACCATTCGCGCATGAAGCGTCGCGGGATCACCTGATGGCCCTTCAAGAACGGCGCTGACAATTACTGCGCCCTCGGGCAACTCCGTTTGGCGATATTGGAACTTCAGATCATCCAAGTTCAACGTAATGATCTCACCACTGCGCAAAACTGCCGTCGCCTCCACAAATACGTCCGCTGTGTAACTACCGTAGCAGCCTGCATTCATGCGTACTGCACCACCGATGCTGCCAGGAATTGTGCGTAAGAATGTCAGATCAACACCGGCATCAGCTGCCTTGCGCGCCACATGGGAATCCAACGCAGCGACACCAACTGTCACGCGATTGCCCGCGACCTCAATCGCGTTAAACCCACGTCCCATACGCACAACAACAGCCCGCAGGCCCCCATCACGCACGATTAAATTGCTACCAACACCCATTGGGAAAACAGCAACACTTGGATCAAGTGCCTTTAGAAACTCGGACAGGTCATCGACATCCGCGGGTTGAAACAGGTGATCCGCAGGACCACCAACCCGTAACCACGTCAATTCAGACAAAAGACGGGAGGGCGTGATACGCCCACGTACTGTCGGCAGGTCAGTCATTCTACATTCCGGTCAGCGCGTGCACGGCCAAACAAAACCCCCATCACAAATGAGCAAAATTGAAACATTATTAGGATGGCTAGCAAGGTCAAACCTGATTCAGACAGCGCACCATCGCCAAAGGCAGCTCTCATCAACAACAAAGCAATGGCCACGCAAATCGACACCCATCCCCCAAACATAATCAGGCGCATCTTAAAGCCAAGCCAAAGGCTTATCATCGCAGAAACGGCGAGAGGTGAGGCAAAGATCAGCATACTCATTCTGCTGACCTTTTTGTTTGATTTTTCAGCCAGCGGCCAAGATATATTACAGGCCAGCGCAGCACGCTCATCGCCGCGACCAAGACCAGCAAACCGATCCAAGGGCCGTTTTGCCATGTGACGAAGCCAAGCAACGGAATTCCGATGCCGACCAAGATATAGGCGTTACGCCAGTGGTAATCTTTGCTGGGCGTCATGGCCAAAACATTGGCAACCAGCGCCCAAACACAGGCAAGAATTAGTGAGAGGCTCATTTACTCATCTCCGTCGGGAGTTGCGGGTTTTGACCGCGCAGTTTCGCCCAAATGAAACGAAGTGGATTGCGGAACATTGATAGGAACGCGAGGACTGCTGCGATAGCGACCCACGGGCTGAGTTGAATTCCGATCATTATGATCAGGATCGGGGCGGCGATAAGGAGGATCACTGCAGGTATGTATTGCAGCCGGATAGGCAGCATCGCGCAGATGGCAGAGGCGAAGACCCAAAGGATGCAGAGATATAGGAGGGTCATGCTTGTAAGTCCTTTTCATCGTCGCGCATTTTATATTCTGCGTAAAGCATCCCTAGATACATCGAACCAATAGGGGGAAGAAAAAAACTCGATAGTTCAAAAATCTTTCTAAACATAAAGCTCAATCCAGAGAAAAAACTTGGAGCCGTCACTAAGGCTTCTAGTGAAGAAAATATAGAGGCAACAATTATAAATGGGACGAAAACCCTATCAAGTATCCACCGAGAGTATATGAAACGTGCCAAAAACCCAGCGAATGCCATCCATGCACAAAATAATGTCGCACTCAAATAAAAGCCCACTACACCGCGCCCTTCACCAGTTGCGCAGACAACCCGTTGGCCCAGCCAGAAATCGACCCAGCCCCAAGACACACAACCATATCACCCGCCTTGGCGTTCTCACGTACAAAACGGGCCAGATCAGCCTCGCCTTCAACGGCCTGTGCATGACGGTGTCCGTGACGGATCAAACCTGCAACCAAATCATCACGTGACGCGCCCTCAATTGGATCCTCACCTGCCGCGAATATATCAGCAATCCCGACAACATCTGCATCGTTAAAGCAGGCGCAGAATTCTTCGAAGTGATGGGACAGACGTGTAAAGCGGTGCGGTTGATGCACAGCGATGACACGGCCTTCACAGGATTGTCTGGCAGCTTTAAGTGCCGCCAAAATTTCAACAGGATGGTGCGCATAATCATCAATAATGGTCACGCCGTCCACAACATCCACCTTGGTAAAGCGACGGTTCACCCCACCAAAATTAGCCAATGCATCGCGAATTTCGTCCATCTTCATACCCAAATGTCGGGCCACGGCCACAGCGGCCAACGCGTTCGAAACGTTGTGATCCCCCGGCATCGGCAATGTGCAGCCCACAATCACTTTGTCTTCAGCCTGCAAGGCAATGTCGAAATGGGCAATCCCACCTTTGTAAGTCAGATTAAGCACCCGAACGTCGGCTTGAGAATTGAAGCCATATGTTACAACACGGCGATCAGTTAACTTACCCACCAGCGCCTGTACTTCAGGATGATCGGTGCAGCAGACAGCCACACCATAAAACGGAATGTTAGACACAAAATCCAAGAAACCTTGGCGTAACGTATCGAAATCACCCCAATGTTCCATGTGTTCGGGATCAATGTTGGTCACGATTGCAATTGTTGCAGGCAAGCGGTTGAAGGTTCCGTCGCTTTCGTCGGCCTCGACCACCATCCATTCACCCTGCCCCATACGGGCGTTCGAGCCATAGGCGTGAATGATGCCACCGTTCACAACTGTTGGGTCAAAATTACCTGCCACCATCAATTCGGCCATCATCGTGGTCGTCGTGGTTTTGCCGTGGGTTCCAGCAACTGCGATGTTAGATTTCAAACGCATCAGCTCGGCCAACATCTCGGCCCGCCGCACAATCGGCAAACCACGTGCACGGGCGGCGTCAAGTTCAGGATTGCCCGGTTTGATCGCAGATGAGATGACGATAACGGCCGCATTCTCGATGTTTTCAGCCCGCTGTCCTTCAAAAACTTGCGCACCCAATTCCACCAAACGATCTGTTATCTTGGTTGTTTTAAGATCAGAGCCTTGAATACTGTACCCATGGTTCAACAACACTTCGGCGATACCGGACATACCAATGCCACCAATACCAACAAAGTGAATGGGACCAACATCCCCGGGGAGTTTTGTGGCAGCGTTCATGCGCTCGCTCCTGTATTGGCAAGGGTCTCAACCATCTCGACAAGTGTTTGTGTCGCTTCAGGCTTACCGACGGACAATGCGGCGCGTGACATTTTTCCCGCAGCGCTTGGGTCATTCAAAATCGCTGATATCTGTTCGCTTAACGTATCTATCGTCAGCGCACTTTCAGGAATTAAGATCGCTGCATCCGCATCAACTAGGCCACGAGCGTTTGCAGTTTGATGATCCCCCATTGCCGCAGCAAACGGGATCAATATCGACGGGCGGCCAATCACACTAATATCCGCCACGGATGACGCACCAGAGCGTGAAATAACCAATTGGGCTTCGGACATACGACGCGGCACATCTTGGAAGAACGGCTGCACGTCGGCGTTGATGCCTTCGGTTTCGTAATAGGCACGGACGCGTTCTTCGTCCTCATCGCGGGCTTGGTGACTGATCCGCAGATTGTGCAGCATATTGATGGGCAGTTGGGCAATCGCTGGTGGAACGATATCGCTAAGGATACGTGCACCTTGGCTGCCACCAATAACCAACAAGTCCATCGGATAATCGCCCGGTTGGATGTATCCAGCGCCAGCGCGATCAAGCACACTAGCACGCACAGGGTTGCCCACATGCACACCCTCAATACCTTCGGTTAATTCGGTTGGCCAAGTGCCACAGGCGACTGCGTCAACGCGCGATGCAAACAACGTGTTCACCCGACCCAAGACGCCATTCTGTTCATGGATCATACGCGGCAAGCGCAACAGCGTCGCCGCTGACATTGCTGGAATTGATGGATATCCACCAAAGCCCACAACGATATCAGGCTTGTCACGCATCATCTTAAAGGCCGCGGAAATGACACCACCGGCAATGCGGAACGGCACCAACACCTTGGCCAGCAAACCACCACGGGCAAAGGTTGCACTGCTGATCTGTTCGATCTCAGTCGTATGGGGGAAGCCGCCTGTATACCGCGCACCGCGTGCATCCGTACTTAACTTAACCCGCCAGCCCTTTTTCAACATTTCCTCGGCCAATGCTTGGGCCGGGAACATATGCCCACCTGTCCCACCGGCCGCAATCATCAAAAAGGGCTGTCTCATCGCATACGTCCTCGGCCTAACAGCTCACTAATCTCGCCCTGGGGGCGCGATCGGGTAAAGGCCAATAACATGCCAAGCGCAATGCCCGATGCAATCACTGAAGACCCACCATAGCTGACAAACGGCAATGTCATGCCTTTTGCTGGCAGCAAGCGCACGGCGACACCCATGTTGATCATTGCCTGAACACCGAACATGCAGGCCAAACCTGTACCCGCCAAACGAATAAACGGATCGCGTTCGCGCACCAGCCGCAGCAACGACCGCACCACAACGCTTCCATAAAGCAGTATAATAAACAGAACGAGGATCAGCCCATATTCTTCTGCGGCTACTGCGATAATGAAATCTGTGTGCGCATCAGGAAGCGACCATTTCACCTGCCCCTCGCCTACACCAACACCAAACAAGCCGCCTTCACGGATCGCGTTTGTTGCATATCCCAGTTGGGTTGTTGGATCGACATCAGTGCTTAGAAAGCCATCAATACGGCGGGCAAAGTGCTCAGAATTGGCATAGGCAAAAGTACCAGCCGCAACAACAAGCGCTGCCATACCAACCATCAAGATAATCGGCGCGCCAGCCACAAAATACATCACGCCCCACCCAAACAAAACCAAGCAGGCTTGGCCAAAGTCAGGTTGCAAGGCCAGCATCAGCACAATTGCGATGCACAAAGCAAAGGACCATGTGCGCCCCGGAGGGCCGTTGATTTCCAGACTTGCGGCCATCATCCATGCCGCAGCAACAACAAAACCAGGCTTCAAAAACTCGGACGGCTGTAAAGACGCAAAGCCAAGGCTGTACCAACGCACCGCCCCTTTGCCAAAATCTGTTCCGAAAAACGGCAACATCGCCAGGGCGATGAAAGCGCAAATAAACCCCAAGACAGCCAACCGACGAACAAGTAAGGGCGACATCATCGACGTCAACATCATCACAGCCAATGCGACACAACCAAAGAAGGCTTGGCGTTGAACATAATGAAAGGAGTCAAATCCGTTTTTGGCGGCCAAAGGGGGCGAAGATGCCAATCCCAACAACAGACCAACTGCAAACAAGATTAAGATACAGGACAAAGTCCACTTATCAATCGTCCGCCACCACTTGGGAAGGATCGGTTCGCCACGCTGAACCGGTACTGCACCATAGACCATTTCTGTCATGGTAATCGCCTTTACACTGCCTCAAAACGTCCCTTTTCGGGATCTGAGAAGACATATAACGAGGTTTTGCGCTGCGGGCTAGTGTGTTTCCACCGAACAAATTCTCGTCCTTGACGACCCGACTCTAGTCAGGCAATGCCTGCACATGCATTTTGATACATTGATCATTGGGGCCGGTGCGGCAGGCATGATGTGCGCTGCGAATTGTGGCGGACGGGTCGTGATTGTAGATCACGCCAAAGCACCGGGCGAGAAAATCCGCATTTCCGGCGGTGGCCGTTGCAATTTCACCAACATGCATTGCGCGCCTCACGCGTTCTTGTCGCAAAACCCGCACTTCGCGAAATCGGCGTTGGCGCGTTATTCGCAATGGGATTTTGTTGAGTTGGTCGATCAACACGGGATCAAATGGCACGAAAAGACACTGGGTCAATTGTTCTGTGATGTGTCTGCCAAAGAAATCGTGGCGATGCTGCGCACGCTGATGCAGGACGCAGGGGTCGAATTGCATTTACAATCGTCAATCAAACAACTGGCAAAAACTGAAAGTGGTTATTCAGCCATTCTTTCAGGACCAAACGGCGACAAGCCGATCACAGCGAAAAACCTTGTGGTGGCTTGCGGCGGCAAATCGATCCCTAAAATGGGTGCAACGGGTTTTGCCTATGACATTGCGCGCCAATTCGATCTTGCCTTGATCGACACACAGCCCGCTTTGGTGCCCTTCACTTTCCCCGAAAATCGCTTCACGCCATTGGCAGGTGTTGCCACCCCTGCCCGCGTGACGGCACAAGATACCAGCTTTGACGAGGCGATTTTGTTCACCCATCGTGGGCTATCTGGCCCCGTAGTCTTGCAGGCCTCAAGTTATTGGACCGAGGGCCAACACATCACCGTTAACATCGATCCCGACAATACGCTGTTAGAAGCTTTGCGGAGCAAACGCCAAGATCAAGGGCGCAAGAACCTGACGACTGAGTTGGCCAAACTGTTGCCTTCGCGTTTGGTAGAGCACCTTGCCCAAACAATGGACCTTAGTGGCAACCTTGCGGATCAATCAGACAAGCGGTTGGGCGAAATCATTGCGGAATTGCAAAACTGGCAGATGACACCCTCTGGTACCGAAGGGTATCGCACCGCAGAGGTTACATTGGGTGGCGTTGATACGGACGGGCTATCCTCTAAAACAATGGCGGCAAAAACCAATCCATCGCTGTATTTCATCGGCGAAGCAGTCGATGTGACAGGATGGCTGGGCGGATATAATTTCCAATGGGCATGGTCATCCGGTATCGCTGCGGCCCGCGACATTGCCGCGGGCTAGAGCGCTTATAATCTGGCCTCGACCTGCGCAATAAAATCGTCACCGCGTCGCTCAAAGCTGTCGTACTGATCAAAGCTGGCGGTTGCGGGGGCCAATAGGACGACATCGCCCTCCTCCGCGTCTGCCATCGCTGCGGCAACTGCATCAGCCATTGTGGTGCAAACTTGAGTATCAGCAGTAAGTTGCATCGCAAATTGCGCAGCCTCGCGTCCGATCACATAGGCCTTGATGACATCGCCTGAGACATCATTGAGCGGTTCAACCCCACCCTCTTTTTGCAAGCCACCACAAATCCATCGTATGCGTTTGAATGCCTGCAATGCTTTGGCTGCACTGTCCACATTGGTCGCCTTGCTGTCATTTACATACCGGACACCATTCGCTTCGGCGATGGTTTGGCTGCGATGAGGCAAGCCTGCAAAGCTATGAAACGCCGCCTCAATCACCCGTGGCGCAATGCCCAATGCACGGCATGCTCCGTAAGCGGCACATGCATTTTGGTGGTTGTGCGCTCCGGGCAATCCAGCGATCTGACGCAAGTCAATTGAGCCTGCCTGACGCCCTTTGCGGTACTCGCTTAAGAACCCTTTGCGGGCAAAAACTTGCCAACCCGGACCCGTCAATTTTTCTTCGACAGAGACGCGGATCACGCGATCATCCGTTGCGCCTTCGCTAAGCTGACCTGCCAAAAACATACCCTCGACTTCGTCCACACCTATCACAGCGCGGTCAGGACCACCCTCTGCGAAAAGTCGACGCTTCGCTGCGAAATATCCGCCCATGCCAGCGTGCCGACCCAGATGGTCAGGACTGAGATTGGTAAAGACAGCCACGTCTGGTGTCATGCTGCGGGCAAGATCAGTTTGATAGCTGGACAGTTCCAACACGACAACTTCACCGTCAATTGCGGGATCAATGTCCAACACGCCGCGACCAATGTTGCCCGCCAGTTGGCAGGGGCGTTGTGCGTGGGATAGAATGTGATGGATCAACGCAGATGTGGTCGATTTTCCATTTGATCCCGTCACCGCAATCACACGTGGCATGTTCTCAAAATTGTTCCATTCAGAGGTCGCAAAGGACTGGAAGAACAGACCGATGTCATTGTCCACCGGAACGCCTGCTTTTAACGCTGCGGCCACAATCGGGTTTGGTGTCGGGTATAAATGAGGGATACCTGGGCTGACGATCAGCCGAACAACGTCGTCGAATGCCCCGTTTTTCTTTAAGTCTACACAACTGAACCCTTCGGCCGTTGCTACCTCGCGTGCGGCTTCGTTATCGTCCCAACAAATTGCGGTCGCCCCGCCTTCCCGCAACGCCCGTGCAGCCGATAAGCCGGATCGGCCTAGCCCTAAGACTGCAACTGTTTTTTCCGATAAACCTTGGACTGGTATCATTTTTTATACGAATGGGGGCTTTGCCCCCACACCCCCAGAATATTTACGGCCAAAAGAAACATTGGCGTTATCGTACTTTCAATGTTGCAAGACCGATCAATGCGAGGATCAAGGAGATGATCCAGAACCGAATAACGATTTGTGGTTCTGCCCAGCCCTTTTTTTCATAGTGGTGATGAATCGGGGCCATCAAAAATACACGTTTGCCTGTCTTCTTAAAGTATAGAACTTGGATGATCACGCTCATGGCTTCTACCACAAACAAACCGCCAACAATCGCAAGCACCAGTTCGTGTTTCGTCGATATTGCAATCGCGCCAAGTGCGCCGCCAAGGGCAAGAGAACCCGTGTCACCCATGAATACAGCTGCCGGTGGCGCATTGTACCACAAAAAGCCCAAACCGCCGCCAAAAACGCCAGCCGTAAAGATCAGGATTTCACCTGTTCCAGGAACATAATGGACGTCCAGATAGTCGGTGAAGTCGACGCGGCCCACAGCATAAGCGATGACGCCAAGCGTGCCTGCCGCGATCATAACGGGCATAATTGCTAAGCCATCTAAACCATCGGTTAGGTTAACCGCATTCGCAGCCCCGACGATGACGATGATTGAGAATGGGATATAAAGGACGCCAAGGTTGATCAAAACGTCCTTGAACACCGGAAGCGCCAATTGATTTTGTAAAGCTTCGGGGTGTGCCGCAGCTGCAAAATAGGCCGCAATACCGGCGATTAGAAACCCGAGAAGCAAGCGTACTTTACCGGAAACGCCCGCTGTTGTTTGTTTAGACACCTTTGCGTAATCATCCGCGAAGCCAATCGCTGCAAAAGAAATTGTCACAAACAAAATGATCCAGATAAACGGGTTGTCCCACCGTGCCCAAAGCAATGTAGACGTCAGCAATGCACCCACAATCAGCAAGCCCCCCATTGTCGGCGTACCAGCTTTGGCAAAATGCCCTTCGGGGCCGTCTTCCCGGATTGGCTGCCCTTTGCCTTGCTTACGGCGCAGCACATTGATCAGGGGTTGTCCAAAGATGAACCCAAAAAACAACGCTGTCATAAAGGCACCGCCAGCCCGCACTGTTATGTAGCGGAACAGGTTAAACGCCTCGTATTCAGACAACCAATAGAGCATTGTGCTCTCCCTCACTCAAAATCTTGTGTTATGCTGTTGGCCCCGTCGAATGGCCCATTTTGCGGATCGCGTCAACGACAAGCCTCAATTTCATCGACAATGACCCTTTTGCCAGCACCACATCACCCGCATCCAGATCGCGGCGAATGCCCTGCACCATCTCGGCGCTAGTTGCTGTCCATCGACCACGTTGTGCTTCTGGAAGCGCATCGTACATCGCCTTCATCAGCGGGCCAATGCAGTGAATTGTGTCGAGTTGTGCAGTGGCCACATGCGATGCCATTTCGGCGTGCAAGGCTTCTGCTTGTGGCCCCAATTCCTTCATATCGCCAAGGTATGCAATACGCCGTCCCTTCGCCACGCGTCCCGTATTATTGGTAACAGCTGCTACTGCCAACACCTCAAGCGAGGCTGCTAACGATGTTGGGTTTGCATTATAACTGTCGTCGATCAATTCCAGTGTCAGGTGAGTTTCGACTGGATCAAGGATAATCACTTCGCGTGCCCCGCGCCCCTCAAAAGGTGACCACCGGCCAAGCGATCCTGCAGCCAAGGCCAAATCGGCCCCAAGTGCTTCACACGCTGCCAAAGCACCCAGACCATTCATCGCAAAATGGCGACCAGCGGTGGCAATCTTGAACAACAATGGTTGCTCGTTCGCTTCCGCCTGCACGATTGTGGTGTCGCCGATGATCTGAACGTCTTTCAAAACGTAATCGAACCCATGTTCACCGAAACCAACATCGCGGCGTTTCAAGTCATGCGCTTTGGCCTGCAAAATTGCCGCCGTCTCGATGTCATTGTTCATGACAGAAACACCGCCATATTCGAGGCCCTCCATAACCGAGGCCTTTTCCAAAGCGATCCCCTCAACGTTGTCGAATGCCTCCAAATGAGCTGCGGCAACGGTCGTGATCAATGTCACATGTGGGCGGGTCATTTTGGACAGCGGCGCAATTTCGCCGGGGTGGTTCATCCCAATTTCTATCACTGCATATTCGGTGTCGGCAGGCATACGCGCCAAAGTCAACGGCACACCCCAATGATTATTGTAGCTGGCAACAGAGGCATGTGTACGCCCCTGATCACCAAGCATCGCGCGTAACATCTCCTTGGTCGAAGTTTTGCCCACACTACCAGTCACAGCGACAATACGAGCATCCGAGCGGGTGCGAGCTGCACGGCCCAAATCCTCAAGCCCCGCCAATACATCAGATACAATCAGCAGCGGCGCAGTTTCGTCCATCCCATCAGGGATGCGCGACACCAAAGCGGCAGCGGCACCCTTTTCCAAAGCTTGCGCTACAAATTCGTGCCCGTCACGCGCCGCACTTAACGCCACAAACAAATCGCCTTGTCGGATCGTGCGCGTGTCAATGGAAACACCGTTTGCAGCCCAGTCCGATGTGGCCTGACCGCCAGTCGCCAATGCCGCTTCTGCAGATGTCCAAAGATCGCTCATGCCAGTCGTCCTTCCAGTGCGGCCACGGCTATGCTGGCCTGCTCTACATCATCAAAGGGTAGAATATCGTCACCAACGGTCTGCCCAGTCTCATGTCCCTTACCCGCGATCAGCAAAGCATCTCCTGCCCCAAGCACATCAACGGCTCGCAAAATCGCTTCTGCACGATCCCCCACTTCGGTTGCACCCAAACAGCCGTCCATCACAGCCGCACGGATCGTTGCAGGGTCTTCAGAGCGTGGGTTGTCGTCGGTGACGAACACAACATCTGCGTTTTCAGTCGCCGCTTTGCCCATCAACGGACGTTTGGTCGTATCACGATCGCCACCCGCGCCAACGATCACGATCAAACGACCCATTACATGTGGGCGCATCGCTTTGAGTGCCGTTTCCACAGCATCAGGTGTATGCGCATAATCCACAAAGACCGCTGCGCCATTGTCCCGAGTGGCTGCCAACTCCATACGACCACGTACGGTCACGAGGTGCTCAAGAGTATCAAAAACATGAGCAGGGTCAGCGCCACAAGCGATCACCATTCCTGCCGCCAGCATCACGTTGTCGGCCTGAAACCCACCGATCAAGTTTAAACGTATCTGATAGGCTTTACCGCCGTACTCAAACCGCAAGTCCTGACCTGTTGCATCAAAGCGTTGAGCCGCAAGTCTCAGGTTTGATCCTGCCCCGTGCCCAACAGTCATGACAGATTGCCCACGCTCTGCAGCGATAGCAACCACATCAGCACCGCGAGGATCATCAATGTTGATCACAGCCCAGCCATCCGGTGCTAAAACGTCCGTGAACAAGCGCATCTTGGCCGCGAAATAGGCGTCAAATGTCTCGTGATAATCCAGATGATCTTGTGTGAAATTCGTAAATCCTGCAGCGTTTAAGACAACGCCATCAAGGCGACATTGAGCTAGTCCGTGGCTAGACGCCTCCATCGCAGCGTGGGTGATCCCGTTCTCAGCCGCCTTCGCCAAAGTGCGATGCAAGGTGATCGGTTCGGGGGTTGTATGGGCCAATGGTGCGCTCCACGCGCCCTCAACACCCGTAGTGCCAAGGTTGATAGCAGGCAGGTCAAGTTCAGCCCAAATTTGGCGCACAAAGGTGCTGACCGACGTTTTGCCATTTGTGCCAGTCACAGCCGTCATAACGGCAGGTTGTGCACCAAACCACAACGCCGCAGTCCGGCTTAGCGCCTCACGCGGTTGATCGCTGATAACAACTGCAGCCCCATATTCAGCAATTTCAGAAGCGGCCAGTGCGGCACCCTGGGCATCCGTCAGAATCGCAACTGCGCCGTCCTCTAGTGCAGTACGCACAAAGCTGGCACCGTGCACTTTCTCACCGGGCATCGCGGCAAATAAGAATCCTGTGCGGACCTCACGGCTGTCTACGGCAATGCCATTCAGCTTAGGGTTTGTGCCATTTGTGGCCATAAGACCAAGTGAACCAAGGGATTTTCCCATATGCGTGCCTTCGTGGCTTAGTTGCTGCTGGTCAGGGTTATATCAGCCAAAGTTTTAGGTTCAACGGTTGGTCGCATACCCAGCAACGGGGCGATGCGACGGATCATTTCGGCAGCGATAGGAACCGCAGTCCAGCCCGCCGTACGCCGTGGCTTGTCACCCGATGTTTCAACGGGTTCATCAAGCGTTACGATAAGAACATACTTCGGGTCATGGGCTGGGAAAATACTGGCAAAGGTCGCAATGACCTTTTTGTCATAATATCCACCAGAAGGTTTCGGTTTGTCCGCTGTACCCGTCTTGCCACCAACAGCGTAACCTTTGACCTCACCAAAGCTGGCGGTGCCTTCACTAACAACTTTGCGCAACATGATACGGGCTGCTTCCGCCGCCCCTTCGCTCATCACACGTGGCCCAACAACAGGACCTGCTTGCTTCAGCAGCGTTGGAGTTACAGCCCGCCCACCATTGGCAATCGCGGCATATCCGGCCGCCAAATGCATCGGAGAAGATGAAAGTCCGTGTCCATATGAAATCGTAACCGCGCTTAAATCTGTCCATCGTTTCGGCAACAACGGCTTGCCGCCTGCAGCTTCAACGATCTCGAACGGCGTGGCTTTAAAAAATCCCATTGAATCCAGAAATTCTTTTTGACGTTTGGACCCAATCTGCAAAACCATACGGCCGGTGCCACGGTTTGATGACTTTACGATGATATCGGTCACGCTAAGCTTGCCGTAGTTTTTGTTACGGAATTCACCGATGTTAAAACCACCGACCCGCATCGGCCCTTTGGTATCGATTATAGTTGAGGGATTGACCAACCCCAGATCAACAGCTTGTGCAGCGGTGAAAATCTTGAACACCGATCCCAGTTCGTAAACGCCTTGAACCGAACGGTTGAACAATGGGCTGTCAGATTGATCCCCCGTTGTCGCAGGACGTGGCCGATGATTTGGATCAAAATCAGGCAATGAAACAACCGAAATTACCTCACCCGTGTGGACATCCATCAAGACAGATGTCGCCCCTTTGGCATTCATCAACTTCATGCCGCCATACAAAATTCGCTCAGACGCGGCTTGGACGGTCAGGTCGATGGACAACTGCAATGGTTTCGCGCCGTTAGCAGGGTCACGTAGATATTCGTCGAAATATTTCTCAGCACCAGCGACACCAATGACCTCAGCCGCCGCAACACCTTCTTTACCAAAGGACGCGCCACCCATGATGTGGGCCGCCAAAGACCCATTGGGGTAAAGTCGCATTTCACGTGGGGCAAACAACAAACCAGGATCGCCAATGTCATGCACGGCTTGCATTTGTTCCGGGCTGATTTTCTTTTTGATCCACAAGAACTTACGGTCCCCAGTGAAATCTTTCGCCAAGCGGGTGTGGTCCAAATCTGGGAACACCTTAACCAACTCATCCGCCGATCGTTTTGGGTCAATCATGTGTTTTGGCTGCGCATAAAGCGCGTGGGTGTCAAAATTCGTGGCGAGCAAATTACCGTTGCGATCAACGATGTCTGCGCGGGCGGCACTGATAGCAGATCCCAATGCGGCAGAGCGTGGTTCAACCGGGTCGGACGTCGCAAGCGTACCCATCCGAGCACCAACAACAGCAAATGCACAGAAAAAGAACACACCTAATACCAAAAGACGCCCTTCGGCGCGGGCGCGGGAATTGGCTTGCATTTCCTCGTGGCGGATACGTTTGTTTTCACGTTCAATCGCGTCGGGGTTTTCGCCTTTTTGGCGGGCATCCAAAATACGGGCCAAGGGTCGTAATGGGATACGGATCATGGCTGATCTCCGGTGTTGGACACATCAACGGGGTTCAGGATCGGCAACAAAGGCGCTGTTGGATAGGCGATCTGGTCAATCATACCAAATTGCTCTGGCGCAATTGGCAAAAGGCCCAGACGGTCGTAGTTAAATTCAGCTAGATCAAGCAGGCGCGAGGGGCGATTTAGATACGCCCATTCAGCCCGCAATACGCCCAAACGGGCATGTGCCTCACGGATATCACTGCGTGCCTCATCCACACCGTTTAGCGCTTTACGGGTCTCGTAATTCTCTTGATAGCTCCAGAATGCCAGCGCGATCACTGCCATCACTGTTAGAATATACAACACCGTACGCATCTTAACTTACCCTTTTGCCTTTCCAGCTGTTGGCATCCCAATCGACTTGGCATCTACCTCACCGGCTGGCGCGTCTGTGCGCACCGCAACCCTTAGTTTCGCAGACCGCGAACGTGGGTTGTCTTGTAATTCTTGTTCGTCAGCCGCAATCGCTTTGCGCGACCGGACCGAAAATTGTGTTGGTTCAACCAGCGTTTCAGGGGCGTACCGATTTGCGTTGCCCTTGTTGCCTGATCTGGCAGTAAGGAAGCGTTTAACCATACGATCCTCGACCGAATGAAACGTCACTACGGCCAGTTGCCCACCCGGCTTTAGCGCACGTTCAGCAGCCATCAGACCACGGAACAACTCACCATACTCATCATTCACCGCGATACGGATCGCCTGAAAACTACGCGTTGCGGGGTGGGATTGACCCTTTTTGGAACGGGGCAAACAACCCTCGATAATACCAGCCAAACGCAAAGTCGTTGTAATCGGCTCCATCTCGCGTTCACGGATGATCGACGCTGCAATCCGACGGCTCGCCCGTTCTTCACCGTAGTGGTACAGGATGTTAGCGATCATGCCTTCTTCGGCAGTGTTCACGATATCAGCGGCGGATGGACCGTCTTGGGACATGCGCATGTCCAAAGGACCATCGCGCATGAAAGAAAAACCACGCTCAGCTAAATCTAGCTGCATTGAGCTGACACCAAGATCTAGAACAACGCCGTCCAAATCTTGCGCGTATTCGTCCATACGAGAGAACACGCCCTCTTGCATCGTGATACGGTCGCCGTATTCGCCAACCCAAGGAGCGGCCATTTCAAACGCCAACGGGTCGCGGTCCACGCCTATGACGTGATCAGCCCCTGCATCCAACAAATGTTTTGTATATCCGCCAGCGCCAAACGTGCCATCCAGCCAACGGCCTTCGATAGGTCCGCAAGCTTTCAAGATCGCGTTGATCAAGACCGGTATATGTGGCCCCCCAGCCGACATCTAAACGTGATCCCCGTCTAGATAGACGGACGGGTCAAGGTCGGGGTCAAACCCGTCATCATCCAACGCGGCGATGCTGGCGTCATACGCCTCGGGTTTCCAAATTTCGAATGTGTCACCAGAGGAGATGAACTGCGCCATACCATCAAGGCCAATTTTTTCGCGCAGCTTGGTCGGCAAAACGATACGGCCTGTGTCATCCACCAGCACTTCAACCGATTGTGCAGAATACAACCGCTCCATCGCTTTGCGTTTGGCAGAGCCACGGGGGAACTGGGCAATCTTATCGTCAACTTCATCCATCGCTTCTATTGTGAAGCCTTCAAGATAGTCGCGCGTGTCGCCGCCATAGACGATGATAATGCGGGGAGGCAGGCCTTCAGTCCATTCAGGATCACACGCTTCGATCACACGGCGAAAGGAGGCAGGTATAGATACCCGCCCCTTCGTGTCGACCTTATGGTCGCTCTCGCCTCTAAACCTGCGTGCCACTGTTTGGCCCCGTCCCTATATTTGTGCGCAAATGCGCGAAATTCGTTCCCCAGTTTTAAAATGAAAACGGAGGGTTGATCGGCTGCCACTGATCAACCCTCCGGTCTCGTCCCGACTAGCGGGTTATGTCCAGCTGCGCGCGCCACCTGGGGGGATGTCTGCTCGCTCGCGCGCCGGATCTCTTGGTCAGTTGAAAGCGAGGTGCCTGTATGAACCTGCTAGAGTTTTTTATTAGTGCGGGGTCGTTTGATGCCCCTTGGCTCGTTCTCATCTGATGGACTATGGATAGTATGGGAATTCATGGGTGGCAATGATTTTATTAGAGAAATATGCAGTTTAGCAGTTAAGAACATGGATTACGCAACTGCCCAGTAAACACTAAAAAGGAAAAGTATAGCATAATTTGTATAAAAAATAACGACTAGTACTATATATAGTACAAAACCTTCTTGACCCACTACCGCCCATAAATACCCAAATAAATTCAGCCAAATCTCACAACAACAGCATGTTCTTTTTATGTTCTCATACAACAGGTGGCAAGCTTACGAATATCATGGCCATTCCTTTAACGATTCAATGTTTGATTCGTAAAAATCTCAACGCGTCAGCCTTCTGCCCCATGATTTCCCATACGTAAAAGGGCGCCCAATTCCTTGGACGCCCTCTTAGTCAATCAATGTGACGAAAATCAATCGCCGTCAGCGATACCCGCAGCCCGAATACGGGCACGGCGCGCGCGGTACGTCGGCAGGACCACCAACAATACAGCAAAGGCCAGCAGCCCCATCGTCATTGGTCGCTCAAGGATAAAGCCGATGCCACCTTCCAGCTGCATTGAGCGGCTAAAGTTGTCTTCTAGCATTTGCCCCAAGATGAACCCGATCAATAGCGGTGCCAGCGGATAATCTGCAAACCGCAGAATGGTCGCGCAAATCCCAAAGCCCACCAAGATCAGCAGTTCCGTCGCATTGTTCTGCCCTATATAGGCCCCCATCAGGGTAAAGAACAAAATGAACGGGATCAGGAAGGTGCGCGGCACGGCCAGCACTTTGGCAATATATGGGATCAGCGGAAGGTTCAGCACCAACAACACTAGGTTCCCGATATACATTGACACGATCACGGCCCAGAACACCTCGGGCTCATCAATCATAAGACGTGGGCCCGGTGTGACGTTCAAAGCAATCAAAGCGCCCAGCAGGATCGCCGTGGTGCCTGAACCCGGAATACCAAGCGTCAGCAATGGAACAAACGATCCAGTTGCAGCCGCATTGTTCGCAGCCTCAGGTGCGGCCAATCCCTTGACCGACCCTTTACCAAACATTTCTTGATCTTCCTTAGACGCGATATTGCGTTCCACTGCATAACCAAGGAACGAGGCAATCGTTGCCCCCGCCCCCGGCAAAACGCCAATCAAGAACCCCTGGATAGACTGGCGCCCAATAACTGGCGCAATCTGGCGGGCTTCTTCACGGGTAATACGCAGATCCTTGATCTCGCCCCCCGCTTCATTGTTGGACCGCGCAGGGTCTAGGACCAGATACAACGCCTCAGGCAGCGCGAACATCGCCATCGCCAACGTGATAAAGCCAAAGCCTGATTGCAAATCCATGATGCCCATCGTGAACCTTGGTGCATTAAACAACGCCCCCTCGCCCACAGTCGCCATGATCAGACCCAGTAATGTCATCAACAGCGCTTTGCCCACCTGCCCTGTGCCTGCAAAGGCCGCAATGGCAGACAAACCCACAACCATTAGCGCAAAGTATTCTGCCGAATGGAACAGCAAAGCGACGGATGCCAGCATCGGCGCAAAGATCATCAACAGGATCGCGCCAATGGTACCACCGCAGAACGATGCAATCGCAGCCACAGTCAAGGCCTTGCCCGCTTTTCCTTGTCGAGCCAATGGATAGCCATCAAAGGATGTCGCGACAGTCGAAGCGACCCCCGGCGCGTTGATAAGGATGGACGAGGTCGAACCACCAAAGATCGCACCATAATAAACGCCAGCCAAAAGGATCAACGCTGCAGACGGATCACCGATGGAAATCGCCACAGGGATCATAATCGCTATGATCGACATGGGGCCAAGTCCGGGCAACATCCCAATGAATGTCCCGATCAAACAGCCACCAATAACCATCAACAGGTTGGTGCCAGTGAATGCGGTCGTCAGACCAATCAGAATACCTTCTAACATGCTCTACACCCCCAAAAAGAACGGCCAAGGCCGTAAAAAAATACCAAGGACTTCTTGGACGAGATACCAAATACCGCCCGACGCAAATGCGGCGACAGGGATCATGATAAGGAAACGACGTTCACCCAGAACAACTGAGCCAGCGATCAGGAAGAAAAAGGTTGAGCCCAGAAACCCAACGGTACGTAGGGACAACGCATAGGCGACCATGAGGCCCAGCAGACACAACGCCTGACCAATCTTGTAATCGCCCAAACGGGTATAATCGATATCGGGTTCTTTGCCGTCGCCTGTATTCTTCTCCATCCCCAACACGATCGACAAGGCGACAAGCCCACCAAGAACGGATAGGATTTTTGGAAAGGTCGAAGGCCAAACCGGATTGCGTTGCATGAATGGCGGCAATGTCGCGTCCATAGTGAAAAATGCAGCGTATCCATACGCCAAGCAGATCATCAAAATGATCAATGCGATCCAACGGTCTAACGCCATTGTCGCTCCTCCCTTTTACCCAATTCGGGCCTATTCAATAGATTTCCAGTTAACATTAAATCGTTTGTTCGCGGTCTCTCGCTATGTATCAGCGCGAAAAGCGGCACGACTTGTTTCAAGGCAAACAGGAAATGCGGTAAAAAAACGGCTGGCAAGGATCAAACCCTGCCAGCCGAAAAATCAAAAACTTACAAGAAGCCCAATTCACGCATCAAATCGCCGATTTCTTTTTCTTGGCCCTCTAGGAAGGTGCGGAAATCGTCGCCTGAGTTGTGGATGTTGACCCAACCGTTTGTGGCGCGCACAGCTTCCCACTCTGGTGTGTCGTACATCGCTTCAATCGCAGCTTGGTACTGTGCTGTTTTGTCAGCAGGCAGACCTGGAACACCGAAGAAACCACGCCAGTTGACGAACTGTGTGTCGATACCCTGTTCCATCATCGTTGGTGCATCTGCATATGCGTCAACACGCGTCGGTGCTGTTACACCGATGATGCGCACTTCGCCTGCGACTGCCAAAGCAACCGCTTCGGAAAAGCCTGTGGACAATGCTTTGATCTCGCCAGACAGCAGACCCGCCATCGCCGTACCACCAGCATCGTATGGGATGTAGTTCACGCCAACAGGGTCTTCGCCCGCAGCTTTCATAACCATTGCTGCGACCAAGTGGTCCATGCCACCCGGAACAGAACCGCCACCGATTGCTGTACCCTGTTGATCCGCTTTGTATGCGGCCAAAAGACCCGCCATGTCCGCGATGTCGCTGGACGCTGGAACAACCAATGCAGCGTAATCGCCAATTGTGCCTGCAACCAATGTCAGGTCGCTAAAGTTATACGGGAACACGCCTGTCAGTGAACGGATCACGATAGGTGTGGAATTCACCATCAAAGTGCCGTGCTGGCTGGCTGCGTTTTCGATCATGTAACCGATGGCTTTACCGCCGCCGCCACCTGACATGTTTTCGTAAGAAGCAGATCCAACAAGACCGGATTCTGTCAGCGCTTGGCCTGTGCCACGTGCTGTTCCGTCCCAACCACCACCAGCGCCGCCAGGGATAAGAAAGTGGATGCTGTCCATTTTTTGGTGACCATCAGCGAAGCCTGCGGTGCTCAGTGACATCACAGCGGCTGCTGCTGTCATCATTACGCCCATTGTTGTGCGTCGTGTAAGTTTCATAGTTAGGTTCCTCCCAAAGTGACCCAAATTAGTATTATTAAGGTTGCGCCGAGCGTTGTCGGGCATCACAGATACTAACCACACCAACCTGACATCTACCTGTCATACTTCATTTGCCTCACGGATAACTCACCCCATGCGCCTGCTTTTGGTTGAAGATAACGAACGATTGGCCCAAGCCTTGGTCGAAATGCTGTCGCTGGACGGACACGGGGTGGACCACGCTATGAAGATTTCCGAGGCGCGGGAATTCTCAAAAACGGTCACTTACGACCTGATATTACTTGATATTATGTTGCCTGACGGTGACGGACGGGATTTTCTGCAGGAGCTGCGCCAAAGCGCACGTGATGTACCGGTGATCGTCCTAACGGCTCGCTCTGAAGTTTCCGACAGGGTCAGCGTTCTGGACCTTGGGGCTGACGATTACCTTGTAAAACCATTCGAGTTTGCAGAGCTTGAGGCCCGTTGCCGCGCCATTTTGCGCCGTCGTGGTGGGGCTGCGACCAACGTCAAACGAATCGGAAATGTCGAATTTGACCTGTTAGGCGGTGTATTAAAAACCGAAACCGCGCGCGTAGAACTACGCAATCGCGAACTGCGGTTGTTCGAAGTATTCGCAGCCAACCAAGACGTCATTCTGTCCAAAACCAAGCTGGTGGACCGCATATTCTCAGCCGATGAAGAGGTGTCAGAAAATGCCATCGAAGTTTATGTCGGCCGCCTGCGCAAACATCTGCGCGGCTCTTCCGTCGAAATCATCACAGTGCGCGGCCTCGGCTACCGCATGACAACAACATGAATATTCAGGGTTCAATTTACCGCCGCTTGATGCTGCAATTGGTCGGCAGCGCCGCAATCCTCGCCGCGATCCTGTTCGTATTGTTCCAATCGTTTGCCAGACAACTGGCCGTAGAATCCCAAGACACCACACTTCAGGCGTCGGCTTCCGCCATCCTCGAATCCGTCTCCGTTCAACAAGGAGCCGTGGTCGCCGACATTCCCTACGCAGCTCTTGCAATGCTGGGAAACGTTTCAGACGACCGCGTATTTTATCAAATTTCGCGTGGGACGCAGGTGCTGACAGGCTATGACGATCTGCCTCGCGACCCCGATGCAACGTCCTGGACCGCCAACTATCGTGGTGACCAAATCCGATTGGTCCAAGTGTCCCGCGCCCTCCCCATCAATGGCAGCCTTGCCACCATCACCGTAACCGTGGCCCAAACCCAAGGCGGCTTGGCGCAAAAGCTTGCTGAAATCTCAGGCACCGCAATCCTACTCGGCGCGATCTTCTTCGCTGTCGCAACTGTCCTCGCCATCTGGGCGGCACGCAGCAGTGTGCGCCCCCTCAACACCGTGGCAGAAGCCGTCTCACGCCGTGGTCCCGCCGACTTGCGTCCCGTCACCACGCCTGTGCCTTCAGAAATGGCACCCCTCACCCTCGCGCTCAACGATTTTATGGCCCGCCTTGACCGATCTCTTACCCAATCGGAAGATTTCATCGCCGAAGCGGCACACCGCGTCCGTACACCACTCGCAACTGTAAGGGCGCAGGCAGAAGTCACCCTGCGTCGTGTGGACCGCGAAGAAAACCGCATCGCTCTCAAACAAATGATCCGCGCTGTGGATGAAAGCAGCCGCGCTGCTGGCCAATTGCTGGACCACGCTATGGTCGCCTTTCGCACCGACCACTTAGAGCAAAGTGAGTTGGACCTCGGGGCCGTCCTAGATGAAATCGTGGCGCGTCAAGGCCCTGTTGCCGATCTAAAAGACATCACATTCGAGCAAACAATAAACCCCGATTGCAGTATCAAGGGTGACACCATCCTGATCCAAAACGCCGTGACGAACATCATCGACAATGCGGTCAAATACTCACCCCATGAAACTGTGATCAACGTCACCCTGACACGTGAACCCAATAGCGTCATCTTGACGGTTACAGATCAAGGCCCTGGGTTTGAGGCCGAAAACATCGACACCCTAACAGATCGTTTTGCACGGGGCACGAATGTCGGCCAAACCGTCGGCTCCGGCCTTGGCCTCACAATCGCAAACGAAGTTGCACGGGCCCACAATGGCACCCTTATCCTCACTCAAAGCATGAAAGGCACCGGCGCATGCGTTACCTTATCACTGCCTGCTTGATCCTCTGGGCAACTACAGGTGCGGCTTTCGAGATCGAAGCCCGCACTGAGTTCAACACAGACAACAGCACCGCGACCCTAAACATAATTTCGACCACGGACACAGCGCTATTCGCGCCGCTGATCAATAGCTTTCAGCAGGCCAATCCACGCATCAGCGTGATCTATACCGCCGCCTCCAGCAGTCAGATCAACCTGGCAATTGTTGAAGAAGGTGCGCAATTTGACATCGCCATTTCGTCTGCGATGGATTTGCAAATCAAACTGGCAAACGACGGGTTCGCAAGCCGCTATGCCTCGGATGCCACGGCGTTGGTGCCGGACTGGGGCCAGTGGCGCGACAGTATCTTTGCCTTTACCCAAGAGCCCGCAGAAATTGTGCTTAATCGCGCGGCGTTTAGCAATCAAGAGATACCACAAACACGCGCTGCCATGATCGAATTACTGCGCAACGAACCTAACAAATTCAATGGACGCATCGGCACCTATGACGTGCGCAGTTCTGGCCTCGGTTATCTTTTTGCAACCCAAGACAGCCGCACATCCGAGACCTACTGGCGATTGACGGAACTGATGGGACAGTTGAACGCGCAGCTATACTGCTGTTCTTCTGATATGATCGAGGACGTCAGCACAGGCAAAATCGCCATCGCCTATAATGTCTTGGGCAGCTACGCAGCTGCGCGCGACGATTTAGCCGACAAGATCATCATTATCGAACCCCAAGACTACGCAACGGTCATGCTGCGCACCGCGCTAATCCTTAAAGGGACTACAGAACAACAAGGGGCCGAACTGTTTATGGATCACTTGCTGTCCCAAGCATGGACACAAACTCCTGAAAGTCAGCAACAAAACCTGCGCCGTATTCCACTTGGGCCAGGCCTGCTGGTCTTCCTAGATCGGCTCAAACGACAGCAGTTCTTAAAGGAGTGGGAAAGCGCCATTCTACAATAACGAATGACGCTGGGACCATTTTCTTTTGGCCAAAAGTATCCCGGAGTTTGAGGCAGCGCCTCAATGCCATAAGTAAGGCGCGCCGATCACGCACCCCTTCAATCTTAAGCCATACCACCAGCAATCAAGCCCTTGGCGATCTGCGCATAAGCCTGCGCCATAGGTCCATCGCCTGCAGCAATAGGCGTTCCACCATCACCTGCCAAACGCGTGTCCAGATCAATTGGCAATGTGCCCAACAATGGCACGCCCATTTTCTGGGCCTCAGCGGCAACACCGCCCGTGCCAAATATCTCGTGCTGCGACCCACAATCAGGACATACAAACATCGACATATTTTCAATCAGACCCAACACAGGTGTCTTCAACGTCGCAAACATATCCAATGCCTTGCGGGCATCGATCAACGCGACATCCTGAGGTGTCGACACAACAATAGCCCCCGTCAGCTCGGATTTGGTACATAGTGTAAGCTGCACATCGCCCGTACCGGGTGGTAAATCCACCAACAGCACGTCCAACTCGCCCCATTCAACCTGACCCAACATCTGTTGCAAGGCACCCATCAACATTGGTCCACGCCAAACCACAGCTTTGCCCTCTTCCATCATAAAGCCGATCGACATCAACGTGACGCCGTGCGCGTGCAATGGGATGATCGTTTTGCCATCCGGCGACGCAGGCCGTTTGTTAATGCCCATCATGCGCGGTTGCGACGGACCATAAATATCAGCGTCCAGCAAACCCACCTTGCGCCCCTGTTTGGCCAAAGCCACCGCAAGGTTAGAAGAGACCGTGGATTTGCCAACGCCGCCCTTGCCAGACCCAATTGCCAAGATACGGGCCACACCAGAAGGTTTAGTTGGTCCATCTTGCGGTTTGGGATGACCACCGATCTTCAGGCTGGGCGGTGGCGCTTTTGCAGCCGCGGGGCCATGCGCAGTCAAGGCGACCGTCGCCTTAGACACGCCCTCCAATTCAAGCACTACAGCCTCGGCAGCTTTACGTGCTGGCTCCATCTGGGCCGCAACCTCCGGGCTTGGTGCCTCGATCACAAATTGTACTACGTCATCATTGATCGAGACAGCGCGGATCATATCGCGGCTGACCAATGTTTCGCCATTGGGCAGTTGCACACGGTTCAACGCCTCTAGAATTTGCTCTTTGGTGA